>NZ_CP059297.1:2679550-3038188 GCF_017795885.1 Brevundimonas sp. AJA228-03
ACGCAACCTTCGGCGACGTTCGAGGCCAGATCGTCACCCCCGGCATACACAAGGGTCTGGTTGGGGCTGGGCCAGAAGCCGCTTTCGAGCATCAGAGTTCCATACGTGCCCATGGCCGCCGGCGCCGTTGCCGACAAGTCCATCGCGTCGGCGGCAGCATCGGCAGCATCGGCAGCGGCATCGGCAAGCGACGGATCGAGCGTCTCTCCGGGCCAGGCCGGAGCCGAGCGGCCATCCGGCAGACCGCTGATCTCCAGCAGAGCCTGCACGCCCGTCTCGACCTGGGCACCGACGTAGATCAGCCAGGTCCCGCTGTCCGGGCTCGGGAAATACAGCTGCGCGTTCAGGCCTCCGCGACCGTTGTCGTCGCAATACCAGCTGCCGTTGGGCGCATGGACCAGCAACGTCGTATCCGCCGCCGCCGCGGTCCTCAAGAACAGGGGCTGGTCGCCAGCCCAATAGGTCAACTGCACGTTGGGAGCACTGCCGACAAGGCCAGCGCAGCCCCCGCCAATGGACGATGCCAGGATCGGCCCGCCTGCGCCGCCGCTGACGGAAACGGGGTCGGGCCTGAAGTCCGAAACGAGCTCCAGTGCGCTCCATGTGGGATAGGCGTCGAGGTCCTGGCCCGATGCAGCGGCCGGAACGCCCCACGCCACCGCGAGCGCGAGGAAGACACAACGGATCGACATGACTTTTCTTCCAACGGCGTTCCGTCAACCAAGCCCATCGCGCGGGCCTGCGTCAAGCGTGAGGAATGGCGGGCGTCTCCGTCGCGAGACCGCGTCCTACGCCTCGATCCTGTCGTGCACCCTGGCCGCCAGGTCGCCCATGAAGAAGGGCTTGGTCACGACCTCCATGCAGGGGGCCAGAAGGCCGTTTCCGACCGCTGCGTTCTCGGCATAGCCGGTGATGAACAGCACCTTCAGGTCCGGCCGATCCAGACGCGCGGCCTCGGCAGAGAGCATGGGCGGCGGATTTGTCCCCGTCTCCCTTTCTCCCCCTCCTTCATGGGCAGGGAGAGCGGATCACACCGCCGCAAACGCCCGGTGAGCGTCGATGCCGGATTTCTGTTCAGTCCTTGGTCCGCTCCCCCGGGACCGATCCGTCGCGGAGACGCATGACAGGTTTCAACGATACCCTGGCCGTTTCCCCAGGTGGATCGACGACGAAATCTTGGGGCGGGGTTCAGCAATAATGCCTTGTGCCTCCGGGTGCCGGACCTATGTCTGTCGCAGCCGCTCCGGCCGCGCCGGGGCGATCGGCGAATCTGCACAAAGTGCACAATGTGCACTCAATTCCAGAGCGACCCACCGGAGCCTCCCCCATGTCCGACCTGCCCGCCGCCTACGACACGGTCCGCCACGCCACGCACGGGCGGGGCAAGGTCTATGACAGCATCCTGGACACCATCGGCGACACGCCCATCGTCGGCCTGCCGCGCCTGTCGGCCGAATACCAGCCCAGGGCCCGCGTGCTGGCCAAGCTGGAGTTCTTCAACCCCATCGCCTCGGTCAAGGACCGGATCGGCGTGGCCATGGTCGAGGCGCTGGAGGCGGCGGGCCGGTTGAACGCCGACAGCGTCCTGATCGAACCGACCAGCGGCAACACCGGCATCGCCCTGGCCTTCGTCGCCGCAGCCAAGGGCTATCGCCTGATCCTGGTCATGCCGGAATCGATGTCGATCGAGCGGCGCAAGATGCTGTCCCTGCTGGGCGCCGAGCTGGTCCTGACGCCCGCCGAGAAGGGCATGAAGGGGGCCATCGCCCTGGCCGCGGACCTGCTGGCCAACACCCCGGGCGCGGTCAGCCCATCGCAGTTCGAGAATCCCGCCAACCCCTCCATCCACCGGGTCACGACGGCCGAGGAAATCTGGAACGATACGGGCGGCACGGTGGACATCGTCGTGTCCGGCGTCGGCACAGGCGGGACCATCACAGGCGTCGGCCAGGGCCTGAAGGCGAAGAAGCCCTCGGTCCGCATGATCGCGGTCGAACCGACCGCCTCGCCCGTGCTGTCGGGCGGCGAGCCTGGCCCGCACAAGATCCAGGGCATCGGCGCGGGCTTCATCCCCGCCATCGTCGACCGCTCGGTCATCGACGGCGTCGAACAGGTCTCCAACGAGGACAGTTTCGAAATGGCGCGCAAGGCCGCCCGCGTCGAAGGCATTCCCGTCGGCATCTCCTCCGGCGCCGCCCTGACTGCCGCCTTCCGCCTGGCCGCGCTCGAAGAGAACGCCGGCAAGACCATCGTCGTCATCATCCCCAGCTTCGCCGAACGCTATCTGTCGACGGCGCTGTTCGAAGGGCTGTAAGCGCGCGGTTAACCGTCTTGCCAGTAGGCTGGCACCTGTATGACCGATCCGGCCCCAGCTCCTGCGCCTGACGCACCGTCACCGGGCTTTCGCGCGCGTCATGCACTGCTTAAGCGGCTGGCCGATGTGGTGTCGCTGCCCGGCAGCCGGGTCAACACCTTTGAGCGATCGGTGGTCGGGGATCTGCTGATCGAAATCCTGCGACTGGCGGCCCCGCAAGAGCGCCATCGCGTGGCCCAGCGCCTGGCACCGCTCGGAGACTTGCCCAACAGCCTGGCGCGGATGCTGATGCGCGACGAACCCGCTATCGCCGGCCTGCTGATCGAGGGCTGCGCCGCCCTCAGCGATGCCGACCTGGTCGCCTGCGCCCGCGACACCGGCATCGAACACCGCGTCCTGATGGCCAGCCGACGCGGCCTGTCGGAGGTCGTCACCGAGACCCTGATCGCCTTCGACGAGCTCCCGGTGATCGAGGGGGTCCTGAAGAACACCACCGCCCGCCTGTCCCAGAGCGGGGTCGAGGCGATCGTCAGCCTGAGCCGGGCCGCGCCCGAGCTGTGCGGCCACATGCTACGCCGGTCCGAGCTGCGACCATCCGGGGCCTATGTGATGTTCTGGTGGAGCGGGGCCGAGGACCGGAAGACCATCCTGCAGCGTTTCGCCGTGTCGCGCGAAGTCATGCAGGAGGTCGTCGAGGACGTCTTTGCCATGGCCGCTGAGGAGCGCTGGCAGGACCCGGTGTCGCGCAAGGCCCTGCAGTTCATCGAGCGCCGCCAGCGAAACCGGGTGGCCATCGAAAAGAGCCCCTACGCCAGTCTGGAACACGCCGTCGCCGAGGCCGCCAGGACGGGCCTGAACCCCGAGGTCGCCGCCGAGATCGCCCATCTGGCGGGCATCAAACCCCTGACCGCAGCCAAGATCCTGTGCGACGTCGGTGGCGAACCCCTCGCCATCCTGTGCAAGGCCACCGGCCTGTCCCGTGTCGACCTGCAGTACCTGTGGCGTTCGATACGGCGGCCAGAAACCCGGGCCGACGGCTCTGTGCATCCCGACTGGGAGCGGGTGCAGACCACCTATGAGATGCTGGCGGTCGATCGCGCCCAGACGGTTCTGCGTTACTGGAACTGGTCGCTGTCTTCCGCCCTGTCACCTGCCTTGCTGAAGGCGATCCGCGATGGCGACGACCAGGGCCTGGACGACTATTCGGCAGCCGAACGCGCAGCGATCATGGCCCTGTCCGAAAACTTCGGCCGCTGATCTCCGGAGGGGCCGGAGCGCATCTATAGTTAAAACTGCTCTTGTCCAGACGTTTCTCTGAAGAAGACCTGCCGACGCATTGCTTTCGGTATGAAATATCAGTATTTCCCGACTCACAATCGCAACCGTGCGACAAGTCTAGACAGGGAAATGACGATGGACGCGACAAGAATGGACGACCGGTCCGAGCTTCTGGAAATGACGGCGGACATCGTGTCGGCCTATGTTGGCAACAACAGCGTGTCGGCCAACGATCTGCCGTCGCTGATTTCCAATATCCATGCGGCACTGAGCCAGGTCTCGACCGGCGTCGTCGAGGTGGAGCCCGAGGTCAAGGAACCTGCCGTGCCGATCCGCAAGTCGATCAGCCCCGATTTCCTGATCTGCCTGGAAGATGGCCGCAAGTTCAAGTCGCTGAAGCGCCACCTGCGCACGAAATACGACATGAGCCCCGAGGAATACCGCGCCAAATGGGGTCTGCCGAAAGACTATCCGATGGTCGCCCCCAACTATGCCAAGGCCCGCTCGGACCTGGCCAAGCAGATGGGCCTGGGCCAGGGCGGCCGCAAACCCGCCCGCGCCCCGCGCGCCGCCAAGAAGTAACGAACCTCCACCGCCTTCGGCGATCCCCCTCCCCCGTGAAGAACGGGGGAGGGTTTTTCTATCCCGTGCCCATCGCCTCCTGCCGGATGCGACCGACCATGGCGTTCAGGCCATTGGCCCTCTGGCGGGTCAGGGCCTGCGGCAGGCCCAGCCGGTCCAGCGCGGCCCTGGCGTCGAAGGCCAGGATCTCCGGACCCGTGCGGTCGGAATAGAGCTTCAGCAACAGGGCCACATTGCCCTTCGAGATCGCGCTGTCGCTGTCGGCGCGGAAGGTCAGGCGGTCGCCCCCCTTCCCGTCCCCCGTGCGGCCTGAGGCCAGCCAGACCTGGGCGGCACACCCGGGCACCTTGTTCGCCTCGACCCGATCCTCGTCCGGCAGCGGAGCCAGATCCTTCCCCAGGTCGATCACATAGGCGATGCGCTGTTCCCAGTCCTCCAGCACGTCGAAGTCCTCGATCAGTTCGGCCAGGGTGTCGTCAATCGTGCCAGCTTCGGTCATGGCGCGCAGATAGCCCCGGCATGGGTCAAGAACAACGAGGCGGATCGTCCCCGGCGACAGGGTCTGCCGTCCCTTCGCGGGTTCGCCCCACGCGCGTGCGGGCTTTGGACGACTCAAGCGCAAGGCTAGTGTCCGGTCCGGTACGACTCCCCTTGCCCCGCCTTTCGCCCGAAGGCCTCCGGACCCGCGATTGACCTCACCCGCCCCCACATCGCCGGACGCCAGGGACGGTCCGGCCAAAGGCGTTGCGTCCCGCGCGACGGTCGCCGAAGGCGTGCCCGCCCTGGCCGCCTGGCACGGGGCATGGACGGCGGCGATCATGCTGGCCACCCTGGCTGCGATCTGGGTCGGGGCCCTGGGCGGTCCCGCTGCATTCGGCAGCCTGGCCATGCTGGTCCCCGGCCTGGCGGGACTGGCGCTGATCCGCTGGGACGGCCCGGGCGAGCGGGCCCTGGTCCTGGTGGTCTGGACGCTCGTCGCCCTGGGTGCCTCGGTCCTGTCGGGCGGTCTCGGCGGACCTCTGGTGGGGTTCATCGCCATGCCGTTCGTCGCCGGCCTGGCGCTGGGCGGGCCGAGGCACGGTGTGCGGCTGGCGCAGGGCGGTGCCCTGGGTTCGGCCATCGCCGCAGGGGGCGGTCAGCTGTCCGCCTGGCTGATCGGAGCCCCCAATACGAACATCGGCGTGGCCACCGGCACGGCCCTGCTGGCGGCGGTCGCGGCCGCGCTGGCCATGCGCCTGGCGTGGCGCATCCGCGAGACACGGCTGGTGGTGGCGGAGGAGACGACCCGCCGGATCGAGGCCCTGCTGACCAACCAGCCGGGGCTGACCCTGGTGCTGGAACCATCGGGACGGGTGCAGGGGGCCTATGGCTGCGCACCGCCCGCGCTGAATGTCGATGCGCTGTTCGAGCAGGGGCTGATCGCGGCCATCCATGCCCCGGACCGGCGGCCGCTCCTGGACGCCATCGATACGGCGCTGCGCGGACACCCGACCCAGGTCAGCTTCGCCCCGCGTCAGGCGCTGGACCGGCGCGTCACCCTGATCCTGCGCCGGGCCAACGATGCGGCCGGTCGACCGCGCCTGGTCGCCCAGGCCTTCGACGGCACCCGCCAGTTCGCCACCGAGATCGGGCTGGAGGCGGCCCGCGCCGAGGCCGAGGCCCAGAACGCCGGCAAGACCCGCTTCCTCGCCAATATGAGCCACGAACTGCGCACGCCCCTGAACGCCGTCCTGGGGTTCAGCGACGTGATGCGCCAGCGCCTGTTCGGACCCCTGTCACCGAAATACGCCGAATACGCCGACAACATCCACGAGGCCGGGTCCCACCTGCTGGACCTGATCGGCGATGTGCTGGACGTGTCCAAGATCGAGGCCGAACGCTACGAGCTTATCCGCGAGGCGTTCGATGCACGCGAGGTCGTCTCGGCCGCCGTAGCCCTGGTGCGGGTCTCAGCCACGGACAGGGGCGTCACCCTGGCCAGCCTGCTGCCGGACGATCCGATCGACGTCGACGCCGACCGCCGGGCCCTGAAGCAGATCACGCTGAACCTGCTGTCCAACGCCATCAAGTTCACGCCGTCGGGTGGCTCTGTGACCCTGACGCTGGAGACGATCGGGCCGTACCTGGAGCTGGTCGTGGCCGACACCGGCGTCGGCATCGCCTCCAGCGACCTGAATCGCCTGGGTCGTCCGTTCGAGCAGGCGGGCGAGGCCGATCAGCGGGCCAGGGGCACGGGCCTGGGTCTGTCGCTGGTCCGGGCCCTGGCCGAACTGCACGGGGGGCGCATGAGCATCGATTCCACCCTGGGCGAAGGCACGGCCGTCACGGTGCGCCTGCCGGTGGTGTCCGTGGGCCGGGCCGGGCCGCCGGAAGGCGGGGCCGAGATCATTCCGCTGAACGCGGCAGATTAGGCGCGACGTCGTTCCCCTCCCCGAGGGAGAGGGCGAAGCGGATGTCAGACCGTCCCCAACCCCACGAACGCCCGCGCCGCAGCGAAGTCTCCGGCCTCGAAGGTCGTGGTGGCGACGCTGCCGTCGCGGAACAGGAACTCCACCAGGAAGGGCTCGCGCGGATCCAGTGTGGCCAGGGCATCGGCCCCGGTCTGGGGGAAGCGCCAGATCTCGCCCTGGGTCCGGCCGGTGGCCAGCAGGGTCGGGGCCGCCGGGGCGGTGCCGGCCGACCAGATTTCCTTGCGCGCCGAGACGGGCGGCAGGACTGCGGACCCGGCGGCGGTCAGCCACGGGCGCGGAGCCAGGGCCGGGTCGCGCATCACGATCCGCGCGGCATAGGGTCGTGGACGACCGACGAAGGACACCACGGCCGACAGGACGTTGCCGCCGAACACCGTGCCGGGTTGCGCCGGACTGGCGCTGAGGCCGAACCGGACGGGTGAGGCCCCGACCACCGAGGGCTGGACCAGTCGCCAGGCGGCATCCTCGCGCCGGACGCGGTCGGCGGTCCAGGTGGCGCGGTCGCCGATGAAGTCCATGCGCGGAATGCGCTGCCAGCCGGCGAAGGCGTCGGCGACGCGGTCGCGCACCATCGCCAGCTCGGGGTTGGCGCAATCCACCCGCGCGGCCCGGTAACGGGCGCGGGCCGCGGTCTCGTTCAGCGTCGCCTCGGCCACGCCGCCCCTCAGGGCAGCGCCGCGCGACTGAAGCGTCGCCGCCGACAGCGCCCCGGCGACCGGCGCCTGGAACAGACGACATTTCCGGTCGGCGGCCAGGACGAAGGTCCGGTCGTAATAGGTCCCGCCGCCCTCGGCCGAGGCCAGGACGGGCGACAGGGCCAGGACGGCGCCGATGGTCACGGCGCTGGCGATACGGGAGAAACGGCCTATCCTCATGGGCCCGACCGTAGCGCCATGACGTTCCGGTCCCGTTTCCGAGCAGGGTTACCGATTTGCTTCTGAACTCAGACCTGTGGGTCGGTGCCCTGATCCGCAGGGCCGGGATCGAAGGGGCCAATGCCACGGTGGTCCGCAAGGGCGATGCGCGCGCGGGGACCGTGATCGTGAAAGCCTACAATACGTCGGAACGCACGGCACGGCTGTTCAGCGAGGCCTTCGGACAGGATGGCGACCGGCTGTGGATCCAGCCGGTGAAAGGCACCGAGGGCGAGCTGGATGCCTATGTCGAGCGTCAGCGCGGCTATGACCCCGACCTGTGGGTGGTGGAGATCGAGGACCGCCAGGGGCGGCACTTTCTGACGGAAAGGGTCGAGGGAGACTGATCCTCTCTCCTCGCCGCGCTCCGGGACGGATAACCCCTCGCTAACCCCGTTCGCACACAGAACCGAAAACCAACCGGGTGCATGGTCACGATTGTCGTCAGAACCGTCGGCGTCGACCGGGTGGCTTTCCCTATGCTGTTTCTCATGAACGACGTGGTGTTCGACCTGGACGAGGCCTCTCCGGTCACGTCGGCCGATGCGCGCCGGTTCGAGAAGCTGGGCTTCGACTATCTGATGGAACTGGGCTGCGAGCTGTTCGCCGGGGATCCGCTGTTGCACCGGAACGACCCGGAGCGGGCGCGCCGCCTGGCCTGGCTGATCCACGACCGGTCGCCCGAGGTGAACGCCGCCCTGTTCGCGGCGCCGGATATGGACTGCGATCCGGCCCTGGTCGAGCCGCTCTTCTGCGCCCTGCCCGAGGCCGTGCTGAAGCAGCTCAAGGCCAAGAGCGGCAAGGGCCGTCTGGACGCCGCCGCGGCCGACCGCGCCGTCTGGGGCCGCATGGCGGCCTGATCGCCGGGCTCAGGCCGCGAGCGCCCATGGCGCGGTCCGATCCTGCCGGACGGATACGGGCCACGCGTGACTTTCGCGGGCGCGCGCGCTACCTCCCGCCCCCATGTCGAAACTCACGCTCGAACAGGAGGCCGCCCGTCGGCGGACCTTCGCCATCATCGCGCACCCCGACGCCGGCAAGACGACGCTGACGGAGCATATCCTGCTGTCCGGCGGGGCCATCCGGGCGGCGGGGGCGGTGCGGGCGCGGGGCGAGAACCGGCGGACCCAGTCGGACTGGATGAAGATCGAGAAGGAGCGCGGCATCTCGGTCAGCGCCTCGGTCATGACGTTCGAGCACACCACGTCCGACGGCGTGGCCAAGATGTTCAACCTGCTGGACACGCCGGGGCACGAGGACTTTTCGGAGGACACCTATCGCACCCTGACGGCCGCCGACTGCGCCATCATGGTGCTGGACGCCGCCAAGGGCATCGAGCCGCAGACCCTGAAGCTGTTCGAGGTCTGCCGCCTGCGCGACATCCCGATCATCACCTTCATCAACAAGCTGGACCGCGAGGCCCTGGACCCGCTGGAGCTGCTGGACGAGATCGCCTCGAAGCTGCAACTGGACCCCGCCCCCGTCTGGTGGCCGGCCCAGAGCGGCAACCGGCTGCGCGGCATGGTCGAGATGGGCACCGGACGGTTCCAGCCCTATGCCCGCAAGGTCCCCGGCGCGGTCGAGGATGCCGGCCATCCCCCTGCCCTGCCCCTGTCCGAAGCCGCCCGCTATTTCGAGCCGGGCGAGCAGGAAGAACTGATGGAGGCGGCCGAACTGGTCACCGGCGGCTACCCCGCCTTCGACCGCCCGTCCTTCCTGGAGGGCCATATGACGCCGGTCCTGTGGGGCTCGGCCCTGCGCCACTTCGGCATCGACGAACTGCTGGCCGCCATCGGCGAATGGGCGCCGCCTCCGAAGGTCATGCCGGCGCGCAAGGAGGCCCCGCCCGAGACCCGCAACGCCCCCGCCCCCGTCGAACTGACCATCCAGCCCGGCTCGGACGAGGTCACCGGCTTCGTCTTCAAGGTCCAGGCCAATATGGACCCCAACCACCGCGACCGCATCGCCATGTTCCGCATGGCCTCGGGCTCGTTCAGGCGCGGCATGAAGCTGAAGGTCCAGAACACCGGCAAGCAGCTGTCGGTGAACGCCCCCATCATGTTCTTCGCCAGCGACCGCGAACTGGCCGAGGACGCCTTCGCCGGCGACGTGATCGGCATTCCCAACCACGGCGTCCTGCGGGTCGGCGACAGCCTGTCGGAGAGCGGCCTGATCCGCTTCGCCGGCCTGCCCAACTTCGCCCCCGAGATCCTGCAGCGCGTGCGGGTCAAGGATCCGCTGAAGGCCAAGCACCTGAAGAAGGCGCTGGACGGTCTGGCCGAGGAAGGCGTGACCCAGCTGTTCCGCCCCGAGATCGGCGCGGACTTCATCGTCGGGGCCGTCGGCCAGCTGCAGTTCGAGGTCATGGCCGACCGGCTGGGCGAGGAATACGGCCTGGAAGTCATCTTCGAACACAGCCCCTATGCCGAGGCCCGCTGGATCGACGGAGAGAAGGCCGACGTCGAGGACTTCATGGCCAAATACCGCGGCCAGATGGCCCGCGACATCGACCAGGCCCCGGTCTTCCTCGCCAAATCGTCGTGGGAGACCGGCTATGTGATGGAACGCTTCCCGAAGGTGGCTTTCACCAAGACGAAGGAGCGGGGGTAGGGCTCAGGGAAGGGCGGCGCGTTTGGCTTCGAGGCGGGCGATCAAATCTTGACTGGTTCCGATGTCGTACTCGGCTCCCGCCTCTTGATAGACTGCCAAGGCATCGCGCGCTGCTACCTGTCCGCGATCCAGCCAGACTGGATCGCTGGATTTCTCAAAAAGAGCTTCGTAGGTCAGCGCGAGGTTCTCCATTGTGAGCGCCCAGTCCAGCGGCACGCGCTCGCGCGTGTATTCCTCTAGAGAAGCCCGATAGGCCGCGACCGCCTCCTCCAGACGCGCCGTCCCGCTCTCCCGCGCGCCGAGGGTCATAAGGGTAGCGCCGAGGTTCATCTGTGTCATGGCCCAGTCCAGCGGCACGCGCACGCGGGTGCGTTCCTCAAGGGCCGCTCGAAATGCCGCGACAGCCTCCTCCAGACGCGCCGTCCCGCCCTCCCGCTGGCCGAGGGTCCCAAGGGCGCTACCCAGATTGTTCTGGGTCCACGCCCAGTCCAGCGGCACGCGCTCACGCGTGTTCTCCTCAAGGGCCGCCCGATAGGCCGCGACCGCCTCCTCCAGACGCGCCGTCCCGCTCTCCCGCGCGCCGAGGGACTGAAGGGCACCGCCGAGGTTGCTCTGGATCCGCGCCCAGTCCAGCGGCACGCGCTCACGGGTGTTTTCCTCAAGCGACAAGCGATAGGCCGCGACCGCCTCCTCCAGACGCGCCGGCGCGCTCTCACGCGAGCCGAGGCTTTGAAGGGCATTGCCGAGGCCATTCTGGGTCGCGGCCCAGTCCAGCGGCACGCGCTCGCGGGTGCGCTCCTCAAGCGACGCTCGAAATGCCGCGATCGCCTCCTCCAGACGCGCCGTCCCGCTCTCGCGCTCGCCGAGGGACTGAAGGGCAGTGCCGAGGTTGTTCTGGGTCAAGGCCCAGCCCAGCGGCACGCGCTCGCGCGTGTATTCCTCTAGCGACGCCCGATAGGCCGCGACCGCCTCCTCCAGACGCGCCGTCCCGCTCTCGCGCTCGCCGAGGGACTGAAGGGCAGTGCCGAGGTTGTTCTGGGTCGCAGCCCAGCCCAGTGGCACGCGCTCGCGGGTGCGTTCCTCAAGGGCCGCCCGATAGGCCGCGACCGCCTCCTCCAGACGCGCCGTCCCGCTCTCGCGCTCGCCGAGGGTGGTCAGGGCATTGCCGAGATTGTTCTGGGTCGCTGCCCAGCCCAGCGGCACGCGCTCACGCGTGTTTTCCTCAAGGGCCGCCCGATAGGCCACGATCGCCTCCTCCAGACGCGGCGTCCCGCTCTCCCGCGCGCCGAGGGACTGAAGGGCATTGCCCAGGTTGTTCTGGGTCAAGGCCCAGTCCAGCGGCACGCGCTCACGGGTGTTTTCCTCAAGCGACAAGCGATAGGCCGCGACCGCCTCCTCCAGACGCGCCGTCCCGCTCTCACGCGAGCCGAGGGTTTGAAGGGCATTGCCGAGGCCATTCTGGGTCGCGGCCCAGTCGTCTGGACTCTCTGCGCGGTCCACAAGAGACGCCGCTTCCGAATAATAGTCGATCGCGCGAAGGAGGGCCGCATTGTCGCCCCGCTCATTGCCGCGCTGATATGCCGTCAGGCCCAGGTCCGAGGTGAGAAGGAAATCGTCGTGTCGTGCGCGGCGTCGCGCCTCCTGACGGGCCTGTAGACCGATCTGTTCCGCGCCCTCGAAATCCTGTCGCTGGCGGGCAAAGGCCGCGCGCGTCGTGACCGATCCGATCCACAAATCTCCCGCCTCGACCGACGCCGATTGTCGCAGGAACGCCAGCTGTTCCAGGGCCCGGTCGGCGTCCTGCAGTCGACCGTCCTCGAAGGCGGTCCGGGCCTCCTCCACGAAAAAAGCCGCCCGGTCCCGGATCTCGCCGGTCTCGATCCGATCGACGATCTCGGTCATGTCCGCGAGCTTGTTGCGGTTATCGGCGTCCTGCTCGACCCAGCGCGCCGCGGCCTGGACGACATTTTCCGGCGAAGCGTCCGGCGGCAGGCCGAGCAGCTGCCCGACCCGACCGAGATCAGCCCGGGAGGCTTCGGCCTCGCGACGGGCGGCACCTGCGGCGCCGCGCGCATTTGTGGCGGCGGTGATCGCGACGCTAAGCTCCACCCGCAGCGCGCGAACCTGGGCCGGGCCCAGCCCTGTCCCGTCCCGTCCCTGTGCGAGGGCCGGGATCGGCGCCATCAGAGTCACACCGGCCGGGGCCAGGACCGCCAGGGCCATCAGAACGACGCTGAACCGCTTCACGGACACCGCTCCAGCTTCGTCCCGCCGTATCCGACGTGGGTCAGGTTGCGCCAGTTCAGGCGTTCCTCGTCGGCTGCCCTCGAATAGGTGAAGATCAGGGCCTGACCCTCGGTCTCTCCCGCGTCCGACGACCGCGCGATGCTGGCGTTGAGCTGATCGCCCTCGCCGCCCGGCACGAGCGCCGCCGTCATCGCATAGTCCGACATCCCCGGCTCCTTCCGGACCCGTTCGATCATCAGGCCGCCGTCCTTCACCTTGAACTCATAGACCACCGCGCAGCCCGCCTCTCCCCACCGACCGGGGACAGCGCCGACGACGGCCCGCTGTGGCGGGGACAGGGCCGCAAGGATGTCGTCGCGCGCCCGAACCACCTCGCCCCGCGTCCGGTCACCGTCCTGCGTCACGGTCTTCTCGGTCGCCACTGCAGGGTCCATCAAGGGCAATATGAGGGACATCGCCCCGGCTCCTGTAACGCAGGCCGCAAAGATCGTCGCCAGACCTTTCCAGCTGATCCAGAACGGCCGCCGCATCGAACCGGCAGCCTTGGGCGCCAGAGTGTATTGCGCAACGGCGGCACCGATCCCGACGGCCAGGGTCGCGGCCACCGTGAGCCAGCCGCCATCCTTGTCGTCGGCCACGCCGATCACCAGCCAGCAGAAGCCCGCCGCCGCCGCGATGATCGCGGCCAGGGTCACGACCCACAACGCCCCGGTGATCGTTTTCCGCATGCCCTTCCCCCTGAAATCGGGGAAGCCCAACATACGGGGCGATCCATGTCTACCGCCGGGAACGGACCGTCAGGTTTCGTGCCATTGTTCTGTCGCGACCGCATGGTCCAAGGGACGGTATGAACGCTCGATCGATACGCTCCGGAACGGTTCTGGCCCTCGCGGGGGGTGCCATCCTGCTCGCCGCCAGCGCCTCTGCCCAGGATCAGGGCAGCGCCACGACCCGGTCGCTGAACACCGCCCCGCCGCAGTCCACGCTGGACCCGCGCCTGAACGCCCGGCCGCCTGTGGGCCAGACGCCTGCGGCCCGGCCGCCGGCGGGCAAGCCGAAGCCCCCCCAGGCGCCCACCCTGGACGACGTCCTGGCCGACCTGCTGGGCCCGGACGCCACGGCCTCCGCCCCCGGCGTGACCCTGGCCGAGGGCGAGACCGAGCCGGAGCCCATTCCGCTGGCGCTCGGCTACTATGCCCGGGGCGACAAGGACTGCGCCGAGGTGTGGCCGGGTGACGGCGACCTGGCCTTCGCCACCCCGACCTCCTTCACCATCGACTTCGGCGGCTGCGAGCCGGGACAGTGGCTTCAGACCGGTCCCAACAGCTGGCGCGAGGACCAGCGCTGCCAGACCGAACTGGGCGGTGACGCCGGAGCCTATACCATCAGCTATGAGGTCCTCGACGCCGGCACCCTGAAACGCACGGCCCGACTGGCCATCGACGGCAGCGTCGAGGAAGACCAGTGGACGCACTGCGCGCCCGCCGATGTTCCCGAGAACGCCCGCTTCGCGCCCTGACCCGGCCCCGCCCTGCCGACAGGCCCGGAAGGACGGTCACCGGACAGGGCCCGGGGGCCTATCCGCCCATCGCCACGAACCCGCCGTTGGCGAACCCCGGCTTGCCATAGGCCAGGGGCGATCCGTCCGCGGCCAGAACCCGGCCACCGGCGGCCTCCAGGACCGCCTGCCCTGCGGCCGTATCCCATTCCGACGTGGGGCCGGTGCGGGGATAGGCGTCGAAGCGACCCTCGGCGATCAGACAGAATTTCAGCGACGAGTCCGTCCCCTGCCACCGGGTACAGCCGTGGCGGGACGCGAGGCGGGCCGCCTCCGCATCGGTGACGCTGTGGCTCAGCAGGGCGATGCCTTCGTCGGGACGGTTGCGGACCCTGATCGCGCGCCAGGGGTCGTTGCCCGTCTCGGCATAGCGCCGCATCTCGGCCGTGCCGTCGGCCGTGGTGCGCCAGGTGGTCGAGGTGGCGGGCGCGGTGACGACGCCGGCGACCGGACGGCCGTCGTGGATCAGGGCGATGTTGACGGTGAAGCTTTCCTTGCCCGCAACGAAGCCCCGGGTGCCGTCCAGCGGGTCGATCAGCCAGAAGACGGCATCGGCGCTGGCCGGGCGACCCTCGGCCTCCGACTGTTCCTCGGCCACGGCCTGGATGTCGGGATACAGGGCCGCGAGCCGCGACAGGATCAGGGCCTCGGCCTGCTGATCGGCCAGGGTCACGGGGCTGTCGTCGGCCTTGGTGAAGACTTCTCCGCCCGCCCGCCAGTAGGGCAGGATCACACGCGCGGCATCCTCTGCGATCGCGGCGAGGTGGTCATGCAGGGCGCCGGAGTCGAGGTCGGCGGCCAGGGCGGTCGGCAGGGAAGCGATCATTTCGCGGGGGATAGACCATGGCGGGTGGTTTCGCGAAGGGGCAAATCACCCCATCCTCGCCCCCATGACCGATACCGCCTTCGACATCCCCCTCGACGCCCTGTCCATCGATGGATCTGAACTGGCCAGCCTGCTCGTGGCCAAGCTGTGCCACGACTTCATCAGCCCGTCGGGCGCGATCGTGTCGGGGCTGGACCTGCTGAACGATCCGACCGCCCAGTACATGCGCGACGACGCGATCGCCCTGTTGACCGACAGCGCCCGAAAGATGGTGGCCCAGGTCCAGTTCTTTCGCGTGGCTTTCGGCGCGGCAACCACCGCCGAACGGTTCTCGGGGGACGAGCTGAAGGCGCTGGTCGACGGCGTGACCCGGGACGGGCGGGCCAGGCTGGACTGGCAGCTGGAGGTTACGGATTTCAGCAAACCCCAGGCGCGGGCGCTCGTGAACCTGGCCTATCTGACGGCCGCGGCCCTGCCGATGGGCGGTCAGGCCGTGGTCACGGCGCGGGCGGTGATAGACGATCTGGTTCTGACGGGTACTGCCGAGGGAGCCCGCGCCCGGCTCAAGCCGGAGGCGGCGAAGGGTCTGGCCGGACAGCGGTTGACGGAGGGCCTGACCGGTCAGTGGATACAGCCCTACTGGCTCTGGCTGACCCTCCAGCAGCAGGGCGGATGGCTGGACGTCGAGACTGTGGAGGACCGCGTCGTCCTGACGGGAACCATGCCCCCTTAATCAACGCTACCAACGAGTCATTAACCGCCCTGACCCGATTATGGGGTCGAAACGGCGAAGCTGATTCCGGCCGTTGGGAGACGACACACCGTGGATGTCCGGACCTGCCTCATCGTGGACGACAGCCGGATCATCCGGAAGGTCGCGCGCCGCATCGTGGAGGGTCTGGGGTTCGAGGTCGACGAGGCCGCCGACGGCATCGAGGCCCTGTCCTATTGTGTCGGCCTGATGCCCGACGTCATCCTGCTGGACTGGAACATGCCGGTCATGGACGGTCTGACCTTCCTCCGGCGTCTGCGCGCCCAGGCGGGCGGCGACCGCCCGAAGGTCCTGTTCTGCACCATCGAGACGGCACCCGAACGCATCGCCGAAGCCCTGGGCGCGGGTGCCGACGACTACATCATGAAGCCGTTCGACGGGGAAATCCTCCACTCCAAACTGTCCGAAGTCGGAGCCGTCTGAAGCCGACCTATGCCCGCCCCCTTAGCTCAGCCATGACCCAGGACGACTTCGATCGTCTGCAGGCGCTGCTCTCGTCGAGGGCCGGCTTCCGGCTGGGCCGCGACCGGATCCATCTGGCCGAGCATCGACTGGCGCCCGTGGCGCGGCGCGAGGGCTTCGACAGCGTCGAGGCCCTGCTGGCCACCCTCTGGGTCAAGCCGGTGGCGTCCCTGGGCTGGGCGGTCATCGAGGCGCTACTGAACTCCGAAACCTGGTTCCGGCGCGACCGGGCCGTGTTCGACACCTTTGCCAGGGAAGTCCTGCCGGCGATCGGCCGCGCCCGTCCCGAGGGACGCGTGCAGGTCTGGTCGGCCGGATGCTCCAGCGGTCAGGAAGCCTATTCCCTGGCCATGGCCGGTCTGGACGCCGGGGCCAATATCGACATCGTCGCCACCGACCTGTCGCTGCGCGCGCTGGACAAGGCACGATCGGGGGTCTTCAGCGCCTTCGAGGTCCAGCGCGGCCTGTCGGCCAGGATGATGCTGCAATGGTTCGAACCGGCCGAGGACGCCTGGGCTGTGCGGCCCGCGCTCAGGAACGTCGTTCGCTTCGCCCGCCACAACCTGCTCGACGCGCCGACCGACGACGCCCGGTTCGACATCATCGTGTGCCGCAACGTGCTGATCGAGATGGAGCCCGCCCGGCGCGGACAGGTCGTCGACTATCTGGAGCGCCGCCTGGTCGATGACGGCGTGCTGGTGCTGGGGGCCGAGGAGCGCATCGACGACGACACCATCGCCTTCCGCCCCGTCGGCGGGCGGAGCGGCCTGTATGTGAAGTCCCCCTCGGCGGTCAGCCGGGCGGCGTAGCGCGCGCGTCTCCCGCCGGTTTGGGCATCGACACGGTCCGGTTTCGCCCCCTATCCTGACGGAGTGTCGGGGATGACGAACATGCGATGGGCTCTGTTTCTGGGATCCCTGGCGCTTGCGCTGGTGATCGGGGTCTGGGCGCTGCAGGTGCCCGCGCCGCGCGACGCCAGCGCCTCCCCCACCGAATTCTCGGCCCGGCGCGCCATGGCCGACGTGCGCCAGATCGGTGCCCGCCCCCACCCCGTCGGATCAGCCGACCATGCGCGCGTCCAGGGCTATCTCGTCCAGCGGATGGCGTCCCTCGGCCTGAATCCGGTCCTCCAGTCCGGAGCCCTGTCGCCCGAGGCGATCGCACGCCTGACCCGTTGGGGCGGTGATCCGGTGGCGGCGGGCAATGCCGCAGTGAATATCGTCGGTGTCCTGCCCGGGCGCAATCCGGGCGCGGCGGCCGTCGCGCTGATGGCCCACTATGACAGCGCCTGGGGATCGCCGGGCGCGGCGGACGATGGCGCGGGCGTGGCGGCGGTGCTGGAAGCCGTCCGGGCCATCAAGGCGCGTGGTCCGGCGGACCGGACGCTGGTCGTCCTGTTCACCGATGCGGAAGAACTGAACCTGGACGGCGCGCGCCTCTTCTTTTCGGAAAATCCCCTGCGCGACCGGATCGGGGCGGTGGTCAATCTGGAGGCCCGCGGCGGCGGCGGCCGGGCCATGATGTTCGAGACCGGACGGGGCAATGCCGAAACGATCGCCCTGTTCACCAAGGCCGCGGGAAAGGCCGACGGCGGCGCGACGTCCAACGCCCTGTCGATCTTCGTCTATGAGTCCATGCCCAACGGCACCGACTTCACCATCCCGAAGAACCGGGGCATCGGCGGGGTCAACTTCGCCTTCATCGGCCGCCCGTCGCAGTACCACTCCCCGAGCGCCACACCCGAAAACCTCGATCAGGGCGCGTTGCAGCACATAGGCTCCCAGGCGCTGGAAGCGACCGACGCGCACATCCGCGCCGACGCCCTGCCCGTCGCGGGGGCCAATGTCGTCTATGGCGACGTGCTGGGCCGGATCTTCATCGTCCATTCGACCGGGCTGGGGTGGACGCTGCTGGCCGTCACGGCGGCCCTGCTGGCCTTCGCCGCCTGGGGAGCCCGCCATGCGACGGGGGTCACCGCCGCCGATGTCGGACGTGGCATGCTGTCCGGCCTGTGGGTGCTGGCCATGGGGCTTGTGGTGACCCACGGCGTGCGGGCCCTGGCCGGTCCATCCGCCGCGCGGGCCGAGTCGGCCGAGGTCTATTACACCCTGCTGAGGCGTCTGCCCTGGATGGAGGCAGGGACCGGTCTGGCTGTCGTGGCGGTGGCCCTGGCCGCGCTGGCGGGACGCGCCGCCCTGGGGCCCCGTTTGCTGGCGGGGGTCGTGATCGCGGCCGCGGCGGCGGTGATGGTGATGAATGGCTTCGATGCCGTCGTGATGGGCGCGGGCGGCGTCGCCATCGCCCTGTCGACCTGGAGCCAGACGGCCCCTAAGACCCCATGGGGCGGATGGCTGGGGCTGATCGCCCTGATCCTGCTCCTGGGGTGCGTCACCCAGGCGACCGCTCCGGAGGCGGCGCTGATCTTCGTCTGGCCCGGTCTGGTCGCGGCCCTTGCGGCGGCGGCCTGCGCCCTGATCGGGGCGCGGCTTCAGAGCACCCGCTCCCTGATCCCGGCCGTGCTGGCGACCATACTGGGCGGAGCCTGGATCTTGACCCTGGCCCATCCCGTCTTCCTCGGCGTCGGTATGGACATCCCCGGCGTCCTCGCCCTGATGGCGCTGCTGGTTCTGCTGTTCGCCCGCCCCCTGGCCCCGGAGCATGCGCGGGCGACGCTGGCAGCGGGGGCGGCCGCCTGTCTGATCCTGGCCTGCGGCCTGTCCCTGACCGCCCGCTATGCCGAGCCCATGCCCGCGCCCACCGCCGGCGGGCCGACTTAGCGTCCGGTTAAGGCTGTGGCTTAAGCCGACCGAAAACGCCCTCCGGTATCAGGGGCGCATGAACCTGATCCACGCCCTGCAGGACAATACCGATCCCAACTCGCTGGTGACGCGGTTCCGCCGCGCCCGCGCGCGCCGCATCGTCGACCTGATCCAGCGTATCCATGCCCGCAAGGGCGCGGTGTCGATCATCGATCTGGGGGGAGAGGCCAACTACTGGACGCTGTTCGACCGGGCGTTCCTGGACGCCTGCAAGGTCCGGATCACCCTGGTCAATCCCGGCGGCATCGACGAGACCGCCGACCCCGCCCTGTTCGAGATCGTCGACGGCGACGCCTGCGACCTGCCGCACTATGCGGACCACGCCTTCGACCTGGTCCATTCCAACTCGGTCATCGAACACGTCGGCGACTGGGGGCGGATGGAGGCCTTCGCCGCATCCTGCCGCCGCCTGGCCCCGGCCTACTATGTCCAGACGCCCTATTTCTGGTTCCCGGTCGAACCGCATTTCAGCGCGCCCTTTTTCCACTGGCGCTCGGAGCAGAGCCGGGCGCGCGCCCTGCTGAAACGCGGCCATGGCTTTTCGCCCAGGGCCCGGGACATGGGTCAGGCGATGCGCGACGTCCAGCACGCCCGTCTGCTGGACAAGGGACAGTTCCGGTTCCTGTATCCGGACGCCGTCCACCACGACGAAGTGGTCGCGGGCATGACCAAGTCGCTGATCGCCGTGCGCGCGCCGACATCGCACTGACATCGACCGCGCGGTAACCTCTGCGACGCTCCCGGCGAAGGCCGGGGCAGATCGTTCGAGAGACCCGCCATGACGCGCCCTGTCCGCATCGCCGCCCTGTCCAGCCACCCCGACCTGCGGCGTCGTCTGGCGCTGTTCGCCAGCATCGGCGTCGTCGCCGCCGCCCTGATCGCCGGCCGGGGCACGGCGCGGCCGGCCGACGCAGCCCCCCTGCCGTCGCCTCCACCTGCCGCGTCGGGTCTGACGGTGGTGGAACTGTTCACCAGCCAGGGGTGCAACGCCTGCCCGCCCGCCAACGCTAATCTGGTGACCCTGTCGAGCCGACCCGACATCCTCGCGCTGAGCTGGAACGTCACCTACTGGGACGGTCTGGGCTGGAGGGACACCTTCGCCCAGGAAGCCTTCACCCGCCGCCAGCGCGACTATCAACGCGGCCTGGGCACCGACAATGTCTGGACGCCCCAGGTGGTCGTGGATGGCCGGGACCACGTCGTCGGCCAGCGCATGGCCCAGATCCAGGGCCTGATCGACCGGCACAGCCCCTTCACCGGGCCGACCGTTCAGTTCCGTAACGGCGCTGTCGGTTTCGCAGGCGGAGCCACGCCTTCCGTCCCCGCCGACGTCTGGCTGGTGCGCTACGAGCCGCGCCCGATCAATGTGCCGGTCGAGCGCGGCGAGAACGGCGGCCGCACCCTGCCCCACGCGGATGTGGTGCGCGAACTGGTCCGCCTGGGCGACTGGCGCGGCCAGACCGTCGGCTATCGCCTTCCGCCCGCGACCCGCGCCGGTCTGGCGACGGCCGTTCTCGTCCAGGCCCCGAACGGGGGTCCGATCCTGGCCGCAGCCCGGGGCTGATCTGACGTCGCCTGACAGCGGGCCGCGACCCCATTGTGACCGGCCGCCGTATGGCTAAGGTCGCGGCAGGGGAGACTGATCATGAAAAAGACCATCACGGGCCGCGTCGGCGGCATGGGCGTCGCCGCCGCAGCCGCCGCTTTCGTCATCCTGGGCGCCTGTTCCAGCGAGAGCGTGGCCGCATCCGGAGCGGACCGGGGGGATTTCGTCGTCCGCCCGGCCGAACTGACCAGCGACGACTATACCGAACTGGCGGAACAGCTGTCCGAGGAACGCTGGCTGGAAGACGTCGCCGATGTACTGAACGAGAGCCTGAGTCTCCCGGTCGATATTGGCATGCGCTTCGCCGAATGCGGCGAGAACAACGCCTACTACATCCCCGACGATCGCGAGATCCAGATCTGTATCGAGATGTTCGAGGGCGAGCGCGAGACCTTCGCCGCCTATTACGACACCGACGAAGAGATCGAGGACGCGGTCAACGGATCGTTTCTCTTCACCGTCTTCCACGAGGTCGGCCACGCCCTGATCGACGTACTGGAGATCCCCTTTACGGGGCGCGAGGAAGACACCGCCGACAGTCTGGCGGCGTGGTGGCTGATCGACGGCGATGATGGCGAGGAATCCGCCATCTCCGGCGCCCTCAGCTTCTATACCGACCCCGAAGAGGCCGGCGATCTGGAGGAGAGCGATTTCGCCGACGAACACTCGCTCAGCCAGCAGCGGTACTACACCCTGACCTGCCTGGTGTACGGCTCCGACCCGGACAAATACGCCAACCTGCTCGAGGACGAGTGGCTGACGCCCGAACGCGCCGAACAGTGCCCCGCCGAGTTCGAGCGCCTCACCTCGACCTGGTACACCCTGCTGGATGCGCATCTGAAAGAGTAGCGGTCAGCCGCCTCTACAGCAGGCTGGCCAGGTCCCGCCGGATCTCGTGCAGCGTCGCCAGACCGTAGCCGTCCGGATCGGCCGGTTCGATCCGCATGGGGGGCATCAGGGCCTCAATGGCCGCTGCCGCGTCCAGCAGCGGGGTCTTTGACCGGGGCCGCCGGTCCAGCACGACCAGAAAGGCCGCGAGCGCGTTCCCATAGGCATGGTAGACGTCGATACCGACGTTGTGACCGCGATCTGAGGTCCAGTAGCTGTCGGACAGTTTGCGCGTGGCGTCCTCGGACTGGCGGGCGAAAATCAGGATCAATCGCGGTCGCAGACGGCCCAGACCCTTGCCCAGCCGCTTCTCGGTAAGGGTGCGCCCGACCGCCTCGATCGCCGCGGCGAGACGGGGCGACGGCGGGTTCGTCAACAACGCGGAGACCGCTTCAAGGTCAGAAGGGCCGCGCTTTCCGAACAGTCGCCCGAACCAACCCATGCCGACGTCACCCCATTGACCGCCCCACCCGGCGGCTGCCGGGCAAGAAAGCACGCCGGCCCCGACCGGGTCCACGTCATTTCCGGTCGCAGGCGGGCGGGCGGGCCTGAGCTGGCCCGGGCCCTGTCCGCCATGACCCGGGCCAGTGGAGGCCAGAGCCGACCCTGCACCGACGGATCAATCCTCCGACCGCCGCTCGACCGCCACCAGGGCGTTGTCCGGCAAGGCGCGCTGAAGCGCCCTGGCCTCGTCCCACGGCGCACGCATCCAGACCTCGCGCTCTTCCTCCGTGGTCAGGATCACCGGCATGGCCTTGGGGTGAACCGACCGCACCGGCTCGCTCGGCTCGGTGGTCAGGAAGGCGAACAGGTCTGCCGTCTCAACGCCGGTCTTCATCTTGCGCACGCCGGTCCAGCCATGGATCTGGATCCCGGCAAAGAAGGCGAGGGGCTCGTCACCCGGCAGGGCGAACCAGACGGGCCGGTACCTGCTCTCGGCATCGCGGCCGGGCTCGCTGAACGCCGTGAAGGGTACGAGGCAACGGTTCGCCGGACCCAGCCACGGCTTCCAGTGCGACGACGCGGTGTTGCGGACATTGGTGGTCCCGCCGTCCGGTTCCATCTTCAGCAGGGCGTCAAAATCAACCGCCTTGCCCCTGGCCCGCAGCTTGTCCGCCCGCCGGGTCGCGGCGTCCAGAATGGCCTTGCGTGAGGACGGCAGACCCCAGCGGGCCATCGCCAGAACCCGGTCGCCCGCCTCATCGTGGCGCACGATGGGGGCCGGATAGTCGGGCCAGGTGTCGCGGGGTTCCAGGTTGCCGGCCTGGTTCACCGTCGCACGCGCGAGGTCGAGAATGGCGGCGGGGCCTTTACGCAGGCTGTAGAGGTTGCACATGGCGCGAGACCACCATGCCCTTTGGGTAGTGTCCAGAAGCGGACACGGTCAACGGCAGTTGAGGGTGGATACCGGACTTCGGTTCGAACCCTGCTCAGAGTCGCTTACGCGCCAATCGCGGACATTGGCAGCGCGGCGGAAACGCGACATCCGGGCTGCTGATATCTGCCTTTCGGCACCATATAGAGGACCGCTCTCAACCCAGAAGTGAATGTCCCGGGCCTCGGGATTCGCGCCTTAGCGGCACTCGCTGAAACGCCAGGAAAGGTTGGAAAAGGTCCTCCCCGTAGCCTTGGTCCTCCTGGTTCTCGCAGAGAAAAGCCCCGAAGTCCGAGGGACTTCGGGGCCAGGCGTTCAGGAGCGAGAGACCCTAGAAGTTGGCGCGGAGGGACACGCCGACGTAGCGTTCCGCGTCCTTGGCCGGGAAGTAGGCGATGTTGCCGGGGTTGGCCGCATTGGTGACGATCGACTCGCGCTGCATGCCGTTGACGAAGTCCTGATCGAACAGGTTCCGGACAAAGAGGCTGAGCGTGTAGCGATCATCGGCCGTGCTGGCACCGACCGTCAGATTGACCAGACCGTATCCGTCCTGAACCAGGCCCGGGTCCTGCTCGAGCGAGAATGTAACCTCGCTCTGCCGGGTGGCGGCCAGTTGGATAAAGCCGTTCAGATCTGTGCCGGGGATGGTGTCGTCGTACCGGATCGACAGATTACCCCGCCATTTCGGCGCATTGGGAAGCCGGCCGTCGACCACGTTCTGTGCGGTGCCGTTGCCAATCCGGAAGCAGGTGTTCACGGGTTGGGCCTGGCCGGCGGCGAGTGTGACCGCGGCGGCCTGGGCGGTCAGCGGGCATGACAGGCCGGTCGCATCGAAGGTGGCGTCCGCATAGGTGACGCCGCCGCTCAGGCTGATGCGATCCGTGAGGGCGAACTGGAACTCCACTTCAGCGCCCTTGGACACCGAGGAGCCGGCATTCGTCGGGATCGATACGTTCGGAGCGACCGTCGATTGCACCTGAAGGTTTTGATAGTCGGCGTAAAACAGTGCCGTGTTGACGCTCAGCCGTCCGTCGAGCCCCTGGGCTTTGTAGCCCAGCTCCCAGGCCTCTACAGTCTCCGGCAAGACCGCCACCTGGGTCGCGAAATTTGCAGTTAACTCAAAATCGTAGCCGCGGCCCTTATAACCGCGAGACCAGGTCAGATAGGTCTGGGCCTGCGCACTGAACTGGTACTGAAGCCCTAATTTGCCGGACAGATCAGTGTCGGCGACTTCTCCCCGACCGGAGGACGCCCCGAAGAGCAGACGATCGCCAGCGAACGGGGGCGTGGCCAAACGCAGCCCCTCGTAGCTCACTGTCTCGCGCTGCAAACGGGCACCGAAAAGGGCCGATAGCTGATCGGTCAGATGCCATTCCGCCTGACCGAACGCTGCCACATTTTCTGTCTTGGTGTTGGCGGTGTGGGCGGCAGAAGAAAAGAAAAAGGTCGGGCAGGGCTGACCGAAAGCGACCGGATTGGTCACGCAGCCGCCGACCCGGCGACGGAAGTCGCGATCCAGATCGAGGTTGAAGTAGAAGACGCCGACCGTGTACTGGACCGGCTGATTGGACGGCGAGGTCAGACGCAGTTCCTGGGTGAACTGGCCGATATCCAGCCCCCCGCCGTTGATGCTGAAATAGCCGTTGCCGAACGGCACATAGAGCGGCGTCGCCGACTGGAAGCCGTCGACCTCGACATTGTTCTCGAGCGTCCAGGTCCGATAACCGGTCACCGAGGTCAGGGTGTAGTCACCGAGGGACAGGTTGGCTTCAAGCGACACACCCGACGACTTGGTGTCGGCGAAGGTCGTTCCGTCGGTTTCCACCGAACGGTTCGTGGGCGAGGCCACGATCGGCGCGCGGATACCGGCGAGCACCGTGTTGGTCGTCAGATAGGGCACGAGTTGGCAGCAGGTGCTGTCGCTTTCGCGATAGTCCGCCGAGACCAGCAGGTTCAGGTCTTCACTCGGCTGCCATTCCAGCTTGCCGCGCAGACCGAAGACTTCACTGCCGTAGACCGTCTGGCCTGTTCCGGTATCCTGAACATAGCCTTCATCATCAGTATAGAAGCCGGTGAGGCGCCCACCGAGGGTGTCGGTGAGCGGGCCGGCGATCGTGCCCTTGAAACGATATTCTCCGTGCTCGGCCGCAGTGATCTCGGCCGCTCCGGAAAGGTAGTCGGTGGGGCGCTGGGTGACGACATTCACCACCCCCGCCGTGGCATTCTTGCCGAACAGGGTGCCCTGCGGCCCGCGCAGGACCTCGACCCGCTCGATGTCGATCAGTTCCTGGAAACCCTGGCCCTGACGCGACAGGACCACGCCGTCGACGACGAAGGAGACGGCCGATTCCAGACCGGTATTGAACAGGGCCGTACCGACGCCGCGGATCCGGACGTTGTTGTTTAGGTCGCTGGTCGACTGGGTGTAGGTCAGGGACGGGACCAGATTGGCGAGACCGCTGGTCCCCGTGATCTGGGAGTTGTCGAGCGTCTCGGCGCTGAGGGCCGTTACGGCGAGGGGCACGTCCTGCAAGCGCTGGCTGCGCTTCTGCGCGGTGACGATGATGTCCTCGACCTGCGCAGTGTCTTCGGATTGTGACGCGACGTCCTGGGCAAACGCGGGCGCAGCGGCCGCGGCGAGAACGAAGACTGCGGCACTGGCCATGAGGCGGCGGCTGACGTGAAACTGCATGGTGTCTCCCCATTTGCGTTCCCGCCATCGCCCGGAAAAATCCGAAGCGCAGCGGTTGTTGTTGCGTCATCGTTGAACTGGGCGAGGTCCCATCGTCAAATGATTGAAAATGGCTACGTGCACCATTTCACTTATGACTGTAGGTGCTGCGCCCTCTACCAGGCCTGAAGCCCGGCCCCTCGGGGATACAGAGGTTGCTGCGTGTCTGACCCGGCATCAGGAGCCTGTGCCTCTACCTCGGCCATGGATGAGGGGAGCTCGAACGGCAGCCGCGCTCCGGGGGTCACCCGACCGGTGACGAAGTCGAAGAATGCTGCGTCCGACGCGCCGAACTCTCCGATCAGCGCGGTCGCAAGGGGCTTGATCTGGGTCAGGATGGCAGGACGATCGAGATAGATGCTGACAACAGTCGGGGTGACGGCGCCGGCCCTCTGCACGGCGAGCAGGTCGGTGTTGTCGACCGGAAAGTCCAGCGCGCCCTCGTGGTGACGCTGGCCGAAGAAGTGGGCCGGATGGCTGGTGAACGGCGTCGCGATCCGGACAAGGGCAAAGTCCGCCTCCGCCGGATCATCAACGACGGTGAATCCCCGCGCACGGGCCTCGTCCGTCGAGACCTTCCAGAGCCAGACCTTTTTCGCTTCCGGTCGAAGCGGCAGAACGCCGTCGCGGTTCTCCAGGAGCACGAGCGATCGTCGCTGCGCTTGGAGCGACTCCTGGCGATGTTCGGGCGAGCCGACGATGCGTCGCGCTGCATCCGGATCGACATAGGGGTTTTCGAACAGACCCAATTCGAAGGTCTGGATCAGCAGCCGCATGACCGACTGGTCGATTCGCGCTTCCGGGATCCGTCCGGAGGCGACGACATCGATGATGACTGCGGTGTCCGCCACCCCGCCAAACTGGTCGACACCCGCCTCGATCGCCTTGGCGAACCGCTCCGATTTGGTCAGGTCTTCGACGCCCCACGGCATGCCGACACGGCGATAGTCGAGCGTCCCCGCCTCGCAGTCTGCCAAACAGTCGTCCGTGACCTTCCAGTCGGTCAGCACGATGCCGTCGAAGTCGCGGCCCTCACGCAGCAGTTCTGTGATCATCTGCCGGCTGAAGGCGGCCGCGACCCGCTCGGCCGGGCGGCCGTTGATTTCCAGGCCCTCCGGCGGGCGGGCGTAGGTGGGCATGACCGCGGCGACCCGCGCCCTGAACGCGCCGTCAAAGGCGCTCAGGTGGTCCTGGAACCGGCCCCCGGGAAACACGATGTCCCGGCCATAGGGATTGTGAGCGTCGTAACCCTCAGGCTGGGCACCGTAGCCGACCCAGTGTTTGACGACGGCGGCAACGCTCTGCGGACCCAGGCCGGATGTCCCGCCCTGGAAGCCTTCGATATAGGCGCCGACCATGTCCGACACTCTGTGCGGATCGTCGCCGAAGGTACCGCTGACCCGGGGCCAGCGCGGCTCGCTGGCCAGATCGGCCATCGGCGACAAGGCCATCCGGACCCCGATAGCGCGATACTCTTCCGATGCGACCTCACCGAAGCGGCGGACCAGATCGACATCGCCGATAGCGGCGAAGCCCGTGGTTTCGGGCCATTGCGAGAAGGCACCGGCGGCCACGCTCAATCCGAAGGTGGTCTGGAAATGGTTTCGGGGATCCGAGCTCAGTGTGAGAGGGATGCCCAGCCGGCTGGCCTCGGCCATGGCCTGGACCGTATTGCTGGTTTCCGCCAGCGCGCCCGCATCACTGCTGCTCACCCGATGAATGATGAACCGGATGTCCTGATCGCGGATCATCGGTTCAACGCCGGCGAGGTCCCATTCCGCCCTGAGCACGCCCCCAACGGTCGGGGGCGAGGCATGCACCATCAGACCGGCTTTTTCGTGCAGGGTCATGCGGTCCGTGAGATCCTCGGCCCGGGCTGCGGCGGGGAGCCGCCAGTCCTCGTAGGGGGTCAGCCGGCCGTCGCGATCAAGATCCCTGAACCGCAGACCGTCGACCGTCAGCACGGTGGCGCTTCGAACGCCCAGATCCGGCTGGCTGACGCTCCTGCCGAAGCTGTCGGGCGAAGCGGATGCGCAGCCGGACATGGCCGCGCCGAGGAGGGCCAGGACGGTCAGACCTCTCATCTTCTCGCGCTCACACTACGGACGGTTCAGGTGCGGGTCGCAACGATGGCGGCGACGGCCTCCGGATCCCCAATGTCACGGCCGCCAGCAACTGGGCGACAGCCAGCATCCCAAGCGTTGCCCAGAGCGCGGCGGGCAGGCCCTGGGTGAAGCCGATCAGCATGGGTCCGGCCACGCCGCCGATCCGGTTCACCGCCACGGCCACGCCGACCGCGGTGCTGCGAAGGCCGGTCTCGTAGCTCATGGCGATATGATTGTTCATCACAGCCTGGGCACCGAAGATGAAGAAGCCGGTCGCGGCGACAGCGACCATGGCGAAGGGCGTGTTCAATGTCGCCGCCAGGCTGATCAGCGACAGGGCACCGCCGACGAACCCCCAGCAAATCACAGGCACCCGCTCGAATCGATCGGCCAGCCAGCCGCCCGCCAGACCACCGAAGATCTGCATCGTCATCAGAAGCGAGCCATATCCGAAGGCCGTGCGTACCCCTGCCCCTTCCGCTAGGACGATCGAAGGCAGCCAGCCCGTCAGGCCGTGGATGCAGAGCAGGCTCAGCGCACCCGCCACCCAGATCGAAACAGTCGTGCTCAGGTAACGCGGCGCCAGCAGGCTGACGAAGGCACCCTTCCCGCTCGACGGCTCACCGGACTGGAAGGCCGCGCCGACATAGGCGGCGGCGCGGTCGGGGCGGGCGCGGGACAGGATGCGGGCGACCTGATCCCACCGCTCGCGGGACGCCAGAAACCGCACCGATTCCGGTAGCATGGCGTGAGCCAGCAGGGCGACCGGAATACCGAGACCGCCAATCAGGTAAAGGGCGCGCCACCCCCACTCCGGCGCGATCAGCAGTCCAGCAAGACCTGCTGCGATGCCACCGAGCGAGAACGGCAGGACGAACGCCAGGGTCGCGAACCGATTCGCACACCGACTCGGCGCCCACTCGTTGATATAGACGAAGGCGAGAGGCGACAGCATGCCCAGCGCGACGCCGAGCGCCAGTCGGATGGCGCAAAACACTTCAAACGAATTGGCAAAGATCGCGAGGGCCAGGCTGGCCAGACCGAGAAGCCAGACCGCCCCCAGGGTGGTCGCGCGACGCCCGAACCGGTCCGCCAGCGGCCCCTGCAGCAGAGCTCCGGTCGCCAGCCCGACCAGCCCGATCGACAGCATCATGCCGATCTGCGGAGCCCCCAGCCCCCACTCCTGCCGCACATAGGGCGCGACATAGGCGGCATTGAACAGGTCATATCCGTCGATGAACAGTATGGCTCCGATCAGCACGGCGAACCGGATGTGGAATCCAGTCAGCGGTGCGTCCCGCATTTCGGCGGCGACGTCGATCACCGGTTCGCTCATGGCTTCGTTTCCTCTTGAGGCGTCCGGTCTTGCGCCGGATCGCGGATGAATGATCAGGCGGAGGCGTCTTCCGAAACTGGATTGCTCAGGACGCCGAGGCCGGTGACAGTCACTTCAACCACATCCCCGGGCTTGAGCCAGAGCGGCGGCGTCCGCTTGGCCCCGACCCCGCCCGGCGTCCCCGTCAGGATGACGTCGCCTGGACTCAGGGTCGTGAAACCCGAGCAGTAGGCGATGATGTCGGCGATCGAAAAGATCATCTGGTCGAAACCGGCGTCCTGCACCACCTCGCCGTTGACGCGGGTCGTGATCCGGCACCGGTCCAGCGGGCCCATCTCATCCGGCGTCATCAACCAGGGGCCAAGCGCACAGGTATCGGGAAAGTTCTTGCCGGGGGTGAATTGGTGGGTGTGCCACTGCCAGTCACGCACCGAAGCGTCATTGGCGATTGTATAGCCGGCGACGTGATCCATGGCCGCTTCCCGCGAGATGCGACGCCCGCCCCTTCCGATGACCACGGCCAGTTCGCCCTCATAGTCGAGATCGGTGGACTCCTGTGGTCGCACGATGGGCTGGCCGCCGGCGACGAGCGTGTCGGCCCAGCGCGTGAAGATCGAGGGATGATCGACCTTCGCGCGGCCGGTCTCCTTGCGGTGATCCTCGTAGTTGTGACCGACGCACAGGATCTTGCCGGGATTGGGCAGGACCGGCAGCAAGGTCACGTCCGACAGTGCGATCGACTCGCCGCTCGGGATGACGGCGGCGACGCCTCCCGAGGCCAGGGCCGCCTTGAGGTCGGCGGGTCCGGAGGCCGGCGCCACCGCGATGCGGTCGCCTTCAAGCACGCCGTAGCCGGCGCGGCCCTGGCGTTCAAAACTGACGATCTTCACGGATCGGCTCCTGTCAGGCGGCCGGCAGCGCAGGCGCGCCGGGGAAACGGAATTTGCGTTCGGCGACGGCCAGGGCGGCCACGTCCTTGTCTGTGACCCCCCATTGATCGATGCGGTTCTGCGGCCAGGTCCAGTCCTCGGGCGCGCCGGTCCGATAGTCCTCTCCAACCTTCTCGACCGCGGTCGAATACTCGATCACGGGCCCGAAGGGGGCGATATAGTAGGCGAAGACATTGTTGCCGGGACCATGGCGTCCGGGCCCCCATGCGGCCGTCAAACCGTAGTCCCGCATCCGCCCGATGCCGCGCATGACCGCGTCGATATCGACCATCTCGAAGGCGATGTGATTGAGCGTGGCGACGCCGGCGCGGGCGAAGGCGATCGAATGGTGCGAGTCGTCACACCGCACGAACACCATGCCCTTCGTCCGGTCCGAAACGCGGAAACCCAGGACCCGTTCGACGAAATCGCCGGACGCCTCGGCGTCCCGGGCGTTAAAAACGACATGGGTGAGGCGGTTCGGCATGTCGGGGCATCCCTCCAGCCGTTCATTGCTCTGAACGCCGGACAGGAAGCGGAACCGCTCGCCGTCGGGAGCGGTCACAAGGATGCCGCGGCCGGATCCGGTTTCACCCGTCGCATCGACCCGCTCGACCGGCGCTCCTTCCGCCCCGGCCGAAGCCTCGATCCGATCGATCTCGGCCTCGGACGCGATGAAGGTGACCGACTGAACCGTCGGTGCATCTGCCTCGGTCAGGGCCAGCAGATAGGCGTCGTCCCCCGCGCCGCGGAGGTGCCAGGTGTCGGCCTCACGCGTCGCCGGAGCCATGCCCCAGTGCTCGGTCAGGAAGTGAGCGGCCGCGCCGGCGCCCGGAAGCGCAAGCTCGATGCTGCGGAGTCTGGTCATGCGCGGGCCTCCGGGGCGGCGCCCGGATCGGCGACCAGGCCGGCGGCCGCGATGCCCGCCACCGCGCAGCGTTCATCGAGGTCGGAGGTGTCGCCGCTGATCCCGACCGCCCCAAGGATCGCGCCGGCCGCGTCGCGGATCAGCACCCCGCCGGGCGCGAGTGCCATCTGGCCCTCCGTCACGGCCGAAAGGGAGGCGAAGAAGACCGGCGACTGCTGGGCGCGCGCGGCGATGGCCCGACTGCCCATTCCCATGCCCAGGGCTCCGGCGGCCTTCGCCGTGGCGATCGCAGAGCGAAACAGGCTGGCCGTCTCCTGACGATGGATCGTCAGGACATGTCCGCCGCTGTCCAGCACCACCACGCTGAGCGGCTTGGCTCCATCCTCCCGCGCCTTCGCGAAGGCGGCTTGCGTGATGGTCAGGGCGAGATCGAGCGTCAGGCCGGACATAGGGTCTCCTCGGCGGCGACGGCGTGTCTGAAGTCGCGGGCGAGACCCGACACCGCGCCCGTTCCGCTCGCCGTCCCGAAAACATAGAAGTCGGGGCGCAACAGGACCGCGTCGGCCTGGTGCTCATCCAGCCAGCGACCGAGATCTCCGGCCGCGTCTTCCAGGTCCATCCCGATGCGAAAATGACGGATGCGGAGGCGCTGCAGGAGCGTCGGCTCCACACCCCCCTGCTCGCCCCGCGACAGGATCACCAGCCCGCCGCCGGTGGCGTCATCCAGCAAGCCTTCCTGCTGCGCCAGCCGGACGGAAGGCTGGATGAAGCGCTTGCCGGCACCGGGGCTGTCGAGCGTCAGGCCCCGGATCGGCGTGATCAGGTCGGCGGCGGTCCGCACGGGGTCGCCCTGCCTCGCGCGCATTTCGGCGTCACGCTCGGCAGCACGGACCGGATCGAGCATGCAGATATAGCGCCCGGCCTCGACCGCGCTGGCGATGACCGAACGGACCTGGGGTTCGCGCTCCTGCTGATAGCCGTTCAGCAGACCGTCGGGAGCGGTGCCGGACAGGACCCTCTCCAGCTTCCACGCCAGGTTGGCGACATCCCGCATGCCATGACACATGCCCTGGCCGAAGAACGGCGGCGTCTGGTGCGCCGCATCGCCGGCCAGAAACACCCGGCCGACCTTCCAGGTCTCGGCGATCAGGCCATGAAAGCGATAGGTGGTCGCGCGCACGATCCGGCTGGGTGCCGATCCGACCCAGGGCGCCACCAGGGCCTCTACGGCATCAGCGTCCAGCGTTGTCTCGTCTTCTCCGGGAAGCAGCATGAACTCCCAGCGGCGGTGGTTGCCCCTGCCGGGAACGATGGTCGCCGGGCGTCGCGGGTCGCATAGCATGATGGAGAGTTGCTGCAGATCTGCGCCCTCGGGCACATGGTGGAAGCCCGGAAACACCAGAGGCCCGTCGACCTCGGCGTCCACCACCAGCCAGGGCTCCTCGAAATCCAGATCATCCAGGACCACGCCCAGCGCCTTGCGCGTCGGGCTGCTGGCCCCGTCGCAGGCGATCACCCAGCGGGCTGAGACAACAGTCTCGCCCTCCGGCGCGGCCAACCGCAAGCGGACGCCCCGGGCGTCCTGGTCGATCCCGAGGCATTCGACGCCGAGGCGCAGATCGACCTCAGCGAACCGGCCCAGCCCCTCGCGAAGCACGGCCTCGAGCTCTGGCTGGTAGAAGAAATAGTCGCCGGACCAGCCGAAGGGCCGGGGTCGGCCTGCGGTGCCCATGTAGCGGATGACGCCACCGTCGGCGCCGATATGCATATGGCCCTGGGTGTCGCGCACGAGCGACGAAACGCGGTCGACCAGGCCGGCGCTCTGGAACAGGCGCATGACCTCGTGGTCGATGTGCACGGCGCGCGGCAGGGGATGCGGTTCAGCGACGCGTTCGACGACCAGCGTCCTCACCCCGGCCTTGCCGAGCAGATTGGCCGCCAACCCACCGACCGGTCCGCAGCCGATGATGACGACATCGTAGTCCAGCACGCGGTTCCATCCCTCGGTTTTCTCGTTGGTATCGTGTTGACAGTCGCCGACACCCTCCGTCAAATGATCGAAATTGGGGTAGTGGTTCGTTTTCCTTATGGCTGTCGAAGCGTCCCAGATCGCCAACCTGCTGGCGATCGCCCGCCATGGCTCCTTCACCCGCGCCGCAGCGGAAAAGGGCATGTCCCAGCCCGCCCTGTCGAACAGCATCGCCCTGCTTGAGCAAAGGCTGGGCGTGCAGGTGCTGGAAAGAAGTCGACGCGGATCAACCCTGACAGCCTTCGGCGAGATCCTCGTTCGTCGCGCCGAGGGCGTGCAATCGCTGCTGTCAGACGCCGAGGCCGAGGTTCGCAGTCACGCTCTGGGCATATCGGGCCCCCTGAGAATCGGGGCCACGCCCAGCGTGCTGGCAAGCCTTCTGCCCAATGCGCTCCGGCTTCTGGACAACGGCCAGACGCCGCTGGATCTCGAGATTGTCGATGGTCTGGACGGCCGGCTGGTGCCGATGCTGAGGTCCGGGAAGATCGACATCATCGTCGGCCCTGTCGACGAGATGCTCGGCGGCACGGATGACGTCGTCGAAGCGGTTCTGTTCGATGACCCCTTCTGGTTGGCCGCTGGCCCGGCCAGCCCGTTTTATGACGCGAAATCCCTGTCGCTCGGCCAACTGGCGGACGCGCCCTGGGCCTTGCCGCGGGAAGGAAGCACCTATCGGCACCACGTCGAAGCTCTGTTCATGACCTCGGGCGTCGCCTGGCCCAGGGACTGCATTCTCGTGAACGCCCTGCCCTTGCTCGAAAGTCTCGTCACGCATACGTCGCGCATCACCCTGGTGTCTCGCGCCCAGCTGACCCGACCGCCTCAGCCCTTCCGCGTGATCACCTTGCAAGGGGCCGGCGGACGCCGCATTGGATACAAGCTCCGCCGAGGCGGCCGTCCGGGCCCCCTGACGCAACAGTTCATCGAGGCGCTGAGAGCGTCAGCCTCTGAGTTGTGACCCTGTTTCGGCGGAACTCGCCCCTGCCCCGAGCCGCCATCTATGCGCCGAGATACCGCTCCTGGCGGCGACGGCCCCTAAGGTCAGTAAATGATCATCAGCGACGTGCCGCGACCTATGGATATCCGCGCCTTGGTGCGGACCTCCTGAACAACCGCCATGAGTCAGACTCTGCGGTTTGAGCCTTCCGACGCAAATGTCTCGAATGGGTCGAAAGCAGCCCTTGGCTTCAGGTCCGAAAGCGGTCGCTGCGGCCATGACAGCAGGAGGACCAATCGAACCCCGGCACATGGCGAGCCAAGGGGAGTGCCCGGAGTGCGGCTCTTCAGGCCGGTGGTTCTATCCCGGCGCTCCAGAAAAAAGAACATATTGGCAACGGGAACAAAACATGCACATAGTCCGGCTCACAAGGGAGCGGGTCACGGTCATTGGATCGAAGGCGGGCCTCTCCTCCAGGGCTTAAACGGGAATCATGGCAAGGGAGAGTGGCAAGGTGGCATCGCAGGCAGCATTGAAATTGGTGGGCAAGGAAGACGGCGACAAGCAGCGCGCGCTGGAGGCGGCGATCGCACAGATCGATCGGGCCTTTGGCAAGGGCTCGGTCATGAAGCTGGGCAAGGGCGGGGTCGCCGACGTGATCCCCTCGGTGTCCACCGGCTCGCTGGGTCTGGACATGGCGCTCGGCATCGGCGGCCTGCCGCGCGGACGGGTGATCGAGGTGTTCGGTCCCGAATCCTCGGGCAAGACGACCCTGGCCCTGCACACCGTGGCCGAGATCCAGAAGTCGGGCGGCACGGCCGCCTTCGTCGACGCCGAACACGCGCTCGACCCCGGCTATGCCCAGAAGCTGGGCGTCAACCTCGACGACCTGCTGGTCTCCCAGCCCGACACGGGCGAACAGGCGCTGGAGATCGTCGACACCCTGGTGCGGTCGGGAGCCGTGGACATCGTGGTCGTCGATTCCGTCGCCGCCCTGACGCCCCGCGCCGAGATCGAGGGCGAGATGGGCGACAGCCTGCCGGGTCTTCAGGCCCGTCTGATGTCGCAGGCCCTGCGCAAGCTGACCGCCTCCATTTCCAAGTCCAACTGCATCGTCCTGTTCATCAACCAGATCCGGCACAAGATCGGCGTGATGTACGGCTCGCCGGAGACGACGACCGGCGGCAATGCGCTGAAGTTCTACGCCTCGGTGCGTCTCGACATCCGCCGCACCGGCGCGATCAAGGACCGCGACGAGGTCGTGGGCAACACCACCCGGGTCAAGGTCGTCAAGAACAAGGTCGCCCCGCCGTTCCGCGAGGTCATCTTCGACATCATGTACGGCGAGGGCATCTCCAAACTGGGCGAGATCATCGATCTGGGCGTCAAGGCCGGGATCATCGAGAAGTCCGGCTCCTGGTTCTCCTATGACTCGACCCGCATCGGTCAGGGCCGCGAGAACGTCCGTGCCTTCCTCAAGGCCAACCCCGACATGGCCGACGCGATCGAGCAGAAGGTGCGCAGGTCCACCGACAAGATCGCCGACGAATTGCTGGGCACGCCCGAGCCCGACGAAGGCCAGGACCTCGAGGGCTGATCCTTCGAAGTGCACAAAGTACAGGAAGTACACTGCGTTTCGAGGGTGCACTTCCCGGTCATCCCTCCCCCTCGATGGAGGATGATCGAGACACTCCGTCCGGCTGGTCCCTGCGACCCGCCGCCGACCCCCGCCGGGATCGGGCCGGACGGAGCCAGGCCGTCCGGTGAAAGCCGGACGGCCTTCTTTTCGATCGGCGTTCAGGTCCCGCGCAGGGCGCGCTGCAGCCAGGGCCGGACCTTGAGAAAGGCCAGGTACAGGCGCTCCATGAGCGTCAGCACGACGCCATTCCGCGCCAGCTGCCCCAACGGAGCCAGCATCGGGATCGCACGCCACATGGCCGCGAACGCCTCGGCCCCCGACACCATCCGCCCGTCCTCGCGCGCATGGAACCGGGCCAGCAGTTCGGCGCGGTTGATCGGGCAAACGCCCTGGCCGGTCGCCACATCGGTGAAGACGATGGCCCCCCGCCGGTCCAGTCGCCGCATCAGATTGATCTCCCGCCGACACAGCGGACAATCCCCGTCGTACCAGACTTCCAGACTTGCCATGGTCTCACCCTAGCCCGTCCGACGATGGCCGTCCCGCGCCGGGATGCCGCGCACCGTCGATCCGCCCCGCTCACGCCCCCTTCGCGGGCGTCATGCCTTGCATCGCTCCCTCTCCCGCACGGAGTCCCGCCATGGCCGAAGACGACATCCAGACCCTGACCCGGTTCAACCAGGCCGAGACCGACGACGGCTATCTGCTCGAGATCGGCGGCAGCGACAGCGGTCTGCTCCGCGTGGCCGCCAGCCCCGGGCAGATCGAGGCCATCCTCGAAGCCCTCGACGCCCTCCTGTCCGACGAGGATGACGTCGTTGAGGGCTAATCAATATTCTGGCGTACTATTCAAAAGCGCTGATAGGGTTGCAAGATGTACAGGATCGATCGGGCGGCCAACAGCATCCAACCCCTCCGGGCCGTTTCGTTTAAGGAACTGGGATTTCGGGAGCGCGCGCATCTTCAGGAGTGGATTGCACGCGAACCCTCCGCGCTCGGCGAAGACCTGCTAGTAATCCAAAAAGAGTTCGCCGGATTCTCCGACACGAGCGAGCGCCTCGACCTTCTTGCCCTCGACAAGCAAGGCTCTTTGGTGATCATCGAAAACAAGCTGGACGATACCGGTCGCGACGTAACGTGGCAGGCCCTGAAATACGCCTCCTATTGCGCCGCAATGACCAAGGAGGAAATTCGCAATATCTTCCAGGATTACCTTCAGCGCTCCGGTGAGGGTCTTTCGGCCGAAGAGGCTTTGTGCGCCTTCTACGACGAAGACTACGATGACCTGATCTTGAACAAGGGCGTAAGCCAGCGAATCATTCTGGTAGCCGCAAACTTTCGCAAAGAAGTCACCTCCACTGTCCTGTGGCTCAGCAACTTTCGTGTTCGCATTCAGTGCTTCCGAGCGAACCCTTTCACCATGGGGGACGATTTGTTCCTGACAATCGACCAAATCATACCCACGAAAGACACTGAAGAGTTCACCATCGGACTGGCAGACAAGGCCAAGGATGAGATCGAAGGCTTGCAAAAGGAAGCTCGTCGCCACCCAATTCGACGTAAGTTTTGGACCGAGCTTATCCCTTTAATGAATGCAAGCGGCTCTAGCCTTTTTCAGTCCATTTCTCCCGGAAGATTCAGTTGGATCAGTGCAGGGTCAGGCGTCGGGGGGGTCGGCTTCAACTTTGGAGCCACGCAAACTTATGGACGAGCTGAAATCTATATCGACCGGGGGGACAAGGATCAAAACGAGGCGCTCTTCGATCGGCTGCATAACGACCGCCAGGCAATAGAAGACGAAATCGGAGAGCCATTGGTCTGGGAACGCCTGGACACCAAGCGCGCCTGCCGAATCAAGCTGGAGCGACAGGCCGATATCTTCGACGCCGACCAATGGCCTGTTATCATGCCCTTTATGGTCAGCGCCATGAACCGTATCGAGAAAGCATTCAGTCCAAGACTCGCGGCGGCCAAGCGCCAAACGGCAGATTAGGAAGACGGCTACGCGCGACCGCCTGCAGGGTGCGTTCTTTGCTAAAGCCCTATATGAGGCCCCTTCCCGTTCGCCGCTCGCCTGAAGACTGAATCGCCATGTCCAGCCTGAAACAGATCCGTTCGACCTTCCTCGACTTCTTCGCAGCCGACGGACACGCCCGGGTCCACTCCGCCCCGCTGGTGCCGCAGAACGATCCGACGCTGATGTTCGTCAATGCGGGCATGGTGCCGTTCAAGGACTATTTCACCGGCGCGGCGACCCCGCCCTGGCCGCGCGCGACCTCTTCACAGAAATGCGTCCGCGCCGGCGGCAAGCACAACGACCTGGACAACGTCGGCTATACGGCGCGCCACCTGACCTTTTTCGAGATGCTGGGGAATTTCTCCTTTGGCGACTATTTCAAGGAACACGCCATCGAACAGGCGTGGAAACTGGTCACTCAGGGATATGGCCTCGACGCGAAACGCCTGCTGGTCACCGTCTATATCGACGACGACGAGGCCGCCGCGATCTGGAAGAAGGTCACCGGCTTTTCCGACGACCGGATCATCCGCATCGCCGGCTCCGACAACTTCTGGGCCATGGGCGATTCCGGTCCCTGCGGTCCCTGCACCGAGATCTTCTGGGACTACGGCGACCATGTCGCGGGTGGCCCTCCCGGTTCGCCGGACGAGGATGGCGACCGCTATGTCGAGATCTGGAACAACGTCTTCATGCAGTTCGAGAAGGAGAACGACGAGATCGTTCGCAGCCTTCCCAAGCCCAGCGTCGACACCGGCATGGGGCTGGAGCGGATGACCAGCGTGCTGCAGGGCAAGAACTCGGTGTTCGACACCGACCTGTTCCAGACCCTGATCGCCGCCTCCGAGGACGCCACCTCGACCAGGGCCGAGGGTGACCGCGCCGCCAGTCACCGCGTCATCGCCGACCACCTGCGGTCGTCGTCCTTCCTGATCGCCGACGGGGTCACCCCGTCGAACGAGGGGCGCGGCTATGTCCTGCGCCGCATCATGCGGCGCGCCATGCGTCACGCCCACCTGCTGGGGGCCGCCGATCCGCTGATGCACCGTCTGGTCCCGACGCTGGTCGGCGAAATGGGCGAGGCCTATCCCGAACTGGCCCGCGCCCAGGCGAGCATCGAGGACACGCTGAAACAGGAGGAAATCCGCTTCCGCACCACCCTGGGGCGCGGCATGGGCCTGCTGGAGGACGCCACGGCGGACCTGGCCGAAGGCGGCGTCATCCCCGGCCGCACCGCCTTTACCCTCTACGACACCTATGGCTTCCCGCTGGACCTGACCCAGGACGAGGCGCGCCGTCGCGGCTTCACCGTCGACACCGAGGCCTTCGACGCGGCCATGGAAGAGCAGAAGAGCCGCGGCAAGGCCAACTGGAAGGGCTCGGGCCAGACCGCCTCGACCGGCGAATGGCTGGCGCTGAAGGACCGTCTGGGACCGACCGTCTTCACCGGCTACGACGCCGTCGACGGCTCGGGCGAGGTGCTGGCGATCCTGAAGGACGGCACCGCCGCCGACAGCGTCGAACCCGGCGAAACCGCAGAGGTCCTGTTCGACCAGACCCCCTTCTATGGCGAAGGCGGCGGCCAGGCCGGCGATCGCGGCGAGATCGAATGGTCGGGGGGCAGCGCCCGCGTCCTCGATGTCCAGAAGCCGACCGGCGACCTCCATGCCCATACGATCGAGGTCACCGCGGGCACGCTCGCCATCGGCACCCGCGCCCAGCTGCGCGCCGCCCCCGACGCGCGCCTGACCACCCGCGCCAACCACTCCGCCGCCCACCTGGTCCATGCGGCGCTGAAGAATGTGCTGGGCCCCCACGTCGCCCAGAAGGGCCAGCTGGTCGATGCCGAGCGCATGCGCTTCGACTTCAGCCACAACGCCCCCCTGACCGAGGACGAACTGGCCCGGATCGAGACCGAGGTGAACGCGGTCATCCGCCAGAACCTGCCCGCCGAAACCAAGCTGATGGGCCCGCAGGACGCCATCGAGGCCGGCGCCGTCGCCCTGTTCGGAGAGAAATACGGCGACGAGGTCCGCGTCCTGACCCTGGGTCGCAGCCTGACCGGCGACACGCCCTATTCCGTCGAACTGTGCGGCGGCACCCATGTGGCCCGCACCGGCGACATCGGCCTGTTCAGGATCACGTCAGAGACCGGCATCGCCGCCGGCATCCGCCGCGTCGAGGCCCTGACCGGCGAGGCCGCGCGCCAGTTCCTGCTGGCCCAGGCCGGCGTGGCCAGATCCCTGGCCCAGACCTTCAAGGTCCAGCCCCTGGACGTCCCCGCCCGCGTCGAGGCCCTGTCGACCGAACGCAAGACGCTGGAGAAACAGGTCGCCGAGCTGAAGAAGCAGCTGGCCCTGGGTGGCGGCGGTTCGGCCCCGGCCGCCCCGGAAGAGATCAACGGCATAAAACTGATCGCCCGCATCCTCGACGGCGTCGACGGCAAGGGTCTGCGCGGCGTGGCCGAGGATTTCAGGAAACAGGTCGGCTCCGGCGTCATCGCCCTGATCGGCGTCACCGACGGCAAGGCGGCCGTCACCGTGGCCGCGACCTCGGACATCACCGCCAATGAGGGGGGCCGGATCAACGCCGCCGACCTCGCCCGCGCCGCTGTCCTCGCCATGGGCGGCCAGGGCGCCGGCGGCAAGGCCGACTTCGCCCAGGGCGGCGCCCCGGACGGCTCCATGGCCGAAGCCGGTCTGGCCGCAGTCAGGGCGGCGCTGGCGGGATAAGGCGTCTCCTTCTCCCCTTGCGGGAGAAGGTGCCCCGGAGGGGCGGATGAGGGGTACGAAGAGGCAGGCGAGCTGACCGGAATGATCGCCTATGGGCCGGACCGGGTTTCACCCCTCATCCGTCCTCCCCCGGGTCGAGCCCGGGGTCGGCCACCTTCTCCCGCAAGGGGAGAAGGACTGTTGGGCCGTGACGCTGCGGGCAAGGACGGGGAGGCGACGGGATTGACGCCGCGTCGGTGTTCGGTCCCCATGCCGCCCTCGTTTGGGGGACACCATGAAGATCATCGCCGCAGGCCTTGCCGCCCTTCTGTTGACCTCGACGGCCCTGCCCGCTGTGGCCCAGACCGCGTCCGCCGAGGTCGCGACGCCGAGCCCCGACCCAGCGCTGGCGGCCCTGCTTGCGGACTATGAGGCCTTCCTGAAGGCCAACGACCCCATCTCCGCCGGGCAGGAGGGCGACCTTGCCGCCAAGGCCCGGCTGCCCGACCTCTCCCGCGCCGCCGAGGTCGCGCGTCAGGGGCCGCTGGAGGCCTTCCTCGCCCGGGCGAGCGCCCTTCCGACCGACGGTCTGTCGTCGGAAGACCGGCTGAACCGCGACTTCCTGATCTGGGTCCTGAACCGCTCGATCGAGGCGATCGGGTTCGATTCCGGACGCCTGGCCTTCGATTCCGAGGGCGGCCCCGGCCAGACCGCGAACTATCTGGCCTCGGTGACGCGGATCAGCAGCGCTGAGGATGCCGAGGCCTGGTTGGCGCGGCTGGGCGGCCTGCCGACCCTCTATGACGATGCCCTGGCCAATGCGCGACGGGGGCTGGAGACCGGCTTCACCCAGCCGACCTCGGTGGTCGAAAGCTTTCTGGTCTCGCTGAGGAACGAGGTCGCCTTCACGCCCGAAACCGACCCGTTGCTGCGGCCGTTCGCCAGCCTGCCGGCCTCGATCCCGACGCTGGAACAGGAGGATTTCCGGGCCCGCGCCATGGCCATCGTCGGCGACCGGATCGCGCCGCGCCGTCGCCTCTGGCTGGCCTTCGTCCAGGACGAATACCTGCCGGCGGCCCGGCCCGAGGTCGGCATCGGCTCGCGGCCCGGCGGACGCGCGTATTACGCCTTCCAGGCCCGCAGCTATACGACCACCGACCTGACCCCGGACCAGATCCACCAGATCGGCCTGGACGAGGTCGCCCGCATCCGCGCCCGCATGGACGGGGAAATGCGGGCCTCCGGCTGGACCGGCGACTTCGCCGGCTTCCTGAACCACCTGCGGACCGACCCGCGCTTCTATGCGACGTCGCGCGAGGACATGCTGGAGAAGGCCTCGGAGATGGCCAAAAGGGCCGACGGTGGCCTGCCGGCCCTGTTCCGGACCCTGCCGCGCCTGACCTACAATGTCCGGCCCGTGCCGCTGGACATCGAGGACACCTATACGACCGGGCGTTACAACGGCGGCTCGCTCGCCGACGGCGTACCGGGCGGCTACATCGTCAATACCGGCAAGCTGGACCAGAGACCGCTGTACGAGCTCCCGGCCCTGACCCTGCACGAGGCGGTTCCCGGCCACCATCTGCAGATCGCCCTGCAGCAGGAGGCAGCCCAGGGCCCCTATTTCCGCCGGAACGTCGACGTCACCGCCTTCACCGAGGGCTGGGGCCTGTATTCGGAGTTCCTCGGCGAGGAGATGGGCTTCTATCGCACGCCGGAAGAACGGTTCGGACGGCTGTCCTACGAGATGTGGCGGGCCTGCCGGCTGGTGGCCGACACCGGGATGCACTGGATGGGCTGGACGACGGAACAGGCGCGGGCCTGTTTCACCGACAACTCGGCCCTGGCCCCCCACAACATCGAGACCGAGCTGCAACGCTACATCGGCTGGCCGGGTCAGGCCCTGGCCTACAAGATCGGCGAGATCCGGCTGCGGGCCATCCGCACCCGGGCGGAACAGGCCCTGGGCGAGCGGTTCAATGTGCGCGATTTCCACGATGCGCTGCTGGTCGACGGGCCCCTGCCGCTGGACCTGCTGGATCGGCGCATGGAGGCGTGGATCGAGGCGCAGACCGCGTCATCGATCCGGCCCTGAACGGGATCAACCGGCCGGCAGGTCGATGCCCGTCAGCTTCCAGTCGAACAGGCCCTGACGCGTCAGCAGCAGCTTCAGCGTCTGGTTCGGCCGCTCCACATTCGTCAGCCGGACGGCGAGGGTGTTGATGTCCCGATAGCCATAGGTCTGGCGGATGTCGGATCCATCGTCCCCGGCCGCAGGTGCCCCGGGGTCACGATCCGTGGGATCGGGCACCCTCGCCGTTCGGACGATGGCCGCGACCATCGGCGCATTGACCAGGGCATCCACCGCCCCGCCGACCAGCATCGGCCCCAGGATCATGCCCAGACCGCCCAGGCCGCTGTCGCGGACACGCGGATCGGCCTGGGCCCTGGCCATCAGGTGGGCCGTCAGTTCGTCCTTCAGGCTGTCTCGGAACCGGGGGAAGTCGACCAGCCGTTCCAGCGCCGCCTCGTCACCGGCTTCGGCCGCAGCCACCAGGGCGCGGACGGTCAGGATGGGCGAACCGAAATAGGCGACCAGAAAGCCGAGGATCGCCAGGCCGATCAGCCCCTTGAACAGGCCCTTCATCGCTTCGTCTCCGGCGTCGCCGTGGGGGTGGGGGTCGTGGGCGGGGTGGAACCGTCGGGCAGGCCGATGTGGACCAGCTTCCATTCATACGGCCCCTTGCGCTCGAAGGTGAAGACGGTGTCGGACCCGCCCTCGTCCGTCACCGCCAACCGGGCGCGGTTGACGCCCCAGTAGGTAGGATGGGGCCAGGGCGCGGCGGCGGCATCCGTGCCCGGCGCGGGCGTGCGGACGGCGGCATGGCGTCCCTCGCCCCGCGTCAGGCCGTCGAGGGCGTCAGGGGTCAGCCAGGCGTCAGGGTCGGGGCGCTGCGGCGCGACCGTCTCCTCGAACTGGCGACGGACGGCCCCGATCGGGTCGTTCATGAACGACGGCGGCGGGGTCAGGGCCTCGGGGCGGTTCGACAGCTGGGGGCGCAGCGAAGCCCGCACCGCGTCGAAATCCACCAGCCGCTGCAGCCCGGCGACATCGTCCGACTGCGCCGCCGAGCGTATGCCGAAGAACACCACGGCCGGCGCCGCGAAGAATGACGCCACCGCCAGCGCGATGGCGATCAGCACCAGCCTGCCCAGAATAGTCTTCACGCGGTGGTCTCCCCTCCTCCGGTGTCCCGGCCATCAATGCACGAGGATAACGAAGGGTCCAAGGCGGAAGCGCATGGCCGGATACAACAGGGGCCCACTGTCACCCGCGAGCCCCGCTGCGGTCAGCCTGGCCTGCGCCCAGGCCGCGAGCCGTCGCGCGGCGAGGGATCGCGCCCTAACCCAGGTCGGGCAGGGCGGCCTTCAGATTCTCGGCCACCTTGTCGAGGAAGCCCTCGGTGGTCAGCCAGCCCTGCTGGTCGCCGACCAGAAGCGCCAGATCCTTGGTCATGAAACCGGCCTCGACCGTCTCGACCACGACACGTTCCAGCGTCTCGGCGAAGGTGGCCAGTTCGACATTGTCGTCCAGCTTGGCCCGGTGGGCAAAGCCCCGCGTCCAGGCATAGATCGAGGCGATGGAGTTGGTCGAGGTCGCCTCGCCCTTCTGGTGCTGGCGATAGTGACGGGTCACGGTGCCGTGGGCGGCCTCGGATTCCAGCACCTTGCCGTCTGGCGTCAGCAGGACCGACGTCATCAGGCCCAGCGAGCCGAAGCCCTGGGCCACGATGTCGGACTGGACGTCGCCGTCGTAGTTCTTGCAGGCCCAGACGAAGCCGCCTGACCATTTGATGGCTGCGGCCACCATGTCGTCGATCAGACGGTGCTCATAGGTCAGGCCCCTGGCCTTGAACTCGGCGGCGTAGTGCTGGTCAAATACGGCCTGGAAGATATCCTTGAAGCGCCCGTCATAGGCTTTCAGGATGGTGTTCTTGGTCGACAGATAGACCGGATAGTTCCGCTGCAGGCCGAAAGCGAAGCTGGCGTGGGCGAAATCGGTGATCGAGTCGTCGAGGTTGTACATGCCCATGGCCACACCGGCCGAGGGGAAGTCGAACACCTCGTAGTTCAGCTCCTGGCCGTCGCTGCCGACCCATTTCATGGTCAGCTTGCCGGGACCGGGGACCAGGAAGTCCGTGGCCTTGTACTGGTCGCCGAAGGCATGGCGGCCGACGACGATCGGCTGGGTCCAGCCGGGCACCAGACGCGGCACATTCGAGCAAATGATCGGCTCGCGGAAGACCACGCCGCCCAGGATGTTGCGGATCGTGCCGTTGGGCGACTTCCACATCTTCTTCAGGCCGAACTCCGCCACGCGGGCCTCGTCCGGGGTGATGGTGGCGCATTTCACGCCGACGCCGTGCTTCTGGATCGCATGGGCGGCATCGATCGTCACCTGGTCGTCGGTGGCGTCGCGGTTCTCCATCGACAGGTCATAGTAGTCCAGTTTCAGGTCGACGAACGGGAAGACCAGCTTGTCCTTGATCCACTGCCAGATGATGCGGGTCATCTCGTCGCCGTCGATGTCGACGATGGGATTGGCGACCTGGATCTTGGCCATGGGGCGGTCCTTGCGTGCTGGATATTCAGGGGGTGGCGGGCGGTATAGCGACGCCGGAGCCGGGAGGCAAAGGCGAAGCGCCTACCTTCTGAACGTCAGGGTCAGACCCCCGGTGATCGGCCGCAGCGGCGTGCTGGCCAACGCCTCCGGCAGGCGGAACGGGTCGCCGTAGGACAGGGTATCGGCTTCGGTATCGAAGGGGTTGTCGATGAAGGCGGTGGCCGACCACTGAGGCGCCTCCACACCGATCGACGCACGTCCGGTGACGTATTCGCCCATACGATAGCGTTTCGCTGCATCGAAGGTCAGCCGCGACTCGCCGACATAGGCCACGGTTGCCTGGCCGATCAGGTTCAGGCCGCGACCGATCGGACGGCGATAATCGGCGGAGATGTTGGCCGAGCGTCCCGGCACGCCGGGAAGGCCGGCGTTGAGGCGAGAGTTGAAGCCGGGGCTCGGGCTCGTGACCTCCGGGTGGGCCAGAAGCCCGTTGGCACGGATTTGAAGGTCTTCCGTCGCCTGCCAGTTGACCTCGATTTCCAGACCGGCGTTCCGTCCGTCACCGACATTGACGGCATAGGACAGGCCGCTGGCCAGAAACTGATCGCTCTGCACATCACGCCAATCGGCGAAGAACACCGTCGCGCGCGTCTGAACCCGGCCGGCCCACAGCTGCACCTTGGCCCCCAGCTCATAGTTGGTCAGCACATCGGGCGCGTACCGGCGTGCGGGATTGCCAAGGCGTCCATTGAACGACTGCCCGGACGGACCCGCCGTGTTGAAGCCTCCGGATCGCCGGCCCTGACTGATCAGCCCGTAGAGGTTCAGCGCGTCGCTCGGCTGCCAGGACAGCGAGACCATGGGTGCCAGGCTCGTCGTCCTGTCGTCGCCGCTGAAGGGTCGGATCGCGCTGCGGTGGGCGACGCTGGACGTCACCCGCTGATCAAAGCTCGACAGGCGGGCACCGGTCGCCACGGTCCAGTCGGGCGTCAGGTCCAGGCTGACCTGGCCAAAGGCGGCGATCTCGCTGGTCCAATCGCGTCGAACCTCGCGATAGATCGTGGTCTCGACCGTCCGCAGCGCCTGCACCCGGCTGTCCGCGCGCATCGTCCCTCTGGAATAGAAGGCCCCGCCCGTCCAGCGCCACCGCCCCAGAGGTCGCGAGGCATAGCTGATGTCCACCACCGTCAGGTCCGTGTGCCGAAAATCATCCAGTGCGCCCAGGGTGGCGCTTGAGCCGAATGACCCAAGGGCGCTGGATGCATCGTACCGGCTCTTGAACCTGTGCCGGACCGAGGCGACGGTGACGTCGATCTGACCCCATTCGCTGCTCCCGCTGAGCCCGGCGTGGACCTCGTTGAAGGTATTGTGGTGCGGTTCCCGGACCAGGTTGGCCCGGGTCAGCCCGCCCAGGGTGCGATAGATGTAATGGGTATCCTCGGTCTTGATCGTCTGGCGAACGACGCCGAGATTGGCGGACCAGTCGTCCGACAGTCGGCGGATCAGGGACAATCGTCCACCCCGTCGCGCGCCATCGTTGACGCGGGGCGTGGCCAGGCTGATGTCGTCGATATAGCCTCCGAACCGCTCTTCATAGGCCACGCCCCTCAGCGCCAGATCGCCGCCGAACAGAGGCAGGTTGGCAATGACGGATTCGTCGCGGTTCTCGCCGCCCTGCCGTGTCCAGGACCGGCCGAGCGACACGCCCAGATCGGCGCGAAAGGGTTCCGGCCCGCGCGGCACGATCCGGACAACGCCGCCGATGGGACCCGTTCCGTAGAGCGTTCCCTGAGGTCCGCGCAGAACCTCGACCCGATCGACGTCGATCAGCTTCAGGTCGGGATCGGGCGCGCTGTAGGTCAGCGGAACACGGTCCAGATACAGGCCTACGGTCGAATGGGTCAGGCCGGTGAAGGTCCCGTCCGACATGCCCCGCAGCAGGATCTTGTTGCGCCCGGAGCCCAGGTTGGTGACCGTCATGCCCGGCACCAGGGCGTCGAGGCCGATCATGTCGGTGACGCCGGCAAGACGCAGGCGATCCTCGTCCACGGCACTGAGGCTGGTGGCCGAAACCTGGGCCCGGCCAATCCGGCGTTCGGCCGTGACGATCACGTCCGACAACTCGACCGTCTCTTCGACGGGCGGGGGCGGGGCCGACGGGGGCCGCGCGGGTCGGGACGGAGGGACCGGCACGGCGACCGGACTGGCCGTTGCGGTGCGCCGGACGAGAATGGCTCCGCTCGACGACAGGGTCCAGACGCAACCCGAACCCTGCAGGACCCGGGTCAGCGCCTGATCCAGCGTCATCGTCCCGCGCACGGTCGGGCTGGTGGAGCGGCATTGCGCAATGTCGCCACCCAGGGATCGGCGTGACTGCAGGGCCACCTGCAGCAGGGCCTCCTCGACCCTCTGACGCGGGATGTTGAAGGTCTGGGGGGCGGACGACAGGGATTGCGCCTGCGCCAGGGTCGGGCCTGCAACCGACAGGGTCAGGACAGCGGCGAAACCGAAAACCCGGGCAATCGGGCGTACTCCCCGGTGGTCAGTCCTGGCCACGCAGTGTCAGGCGGACCTCGGCCGAGGACCGGCTGATCCGGATCGGTAGAAGATCCTCCAGCTGCCTCGCCATCGTCGCCTCGTCCCCGACCTGCAGGACGCCGGTGAACATCACGCGTTTTGCAGGGTCACCGACAATAACAGGCTTGTCGAGATAACGCGACAGGTCGTCGGCGACGGTCGAAAGGGAGGCGTTTCGATAGATCAGCGTGCCCTGGGTCCAGGCGATCGCCTCGTCCGGCGACAGGCTGTAACGGACCGGTCGCGCCTGCCCCAGGCGTTCAAGGGCCTGGCCTGCCGCCAGCCGTGTACCGGCGTCGTCCGCGCCGGTGTCAACCGCGACGGCACCCCTCTGCACCGCCACGCGATAGCGGCCCTTGTGGTTCAGGACGTCAAAGGCGGTGCCGAGGACACGAACGGAGCGCTCTCCCGACACCACCACGAAAGGGCGATCCGGGCGATGGACGACGTCGAACGCGGCCTCGCCTTCGTCCAGGGTCACGGTGCGCTGCCCGGTGGTCATTTGTACCGACATGCGGCTGTGGCGATTGAGATGGACGCTGGACCCGTCCTTCAGCATCACGATCCGGTCCGTATCGGTCGTCACGAAGGACTGCGGCCGGGCGGACAGGTTGATCCAGAGGCCTGCCGCCAGGACCAGGGATGCCGCGAGTGCCAGAACCGGAACGAGTCGCCGCCTCGCCGATACGCGGCCCGCCGGGGACCGTCGGCGCGCGGCCGACACCGGCGCGACGATCCCGGGCGCTCCCGCCGCGTCCTCCAGATCCAGCCACAACCGTTGGACGGCGTCATACTGCCGAGCATGTTCGGGATCAGCTTCCAGCCAGTCCTGGAACGCCAGCCATTCGCCTTCGTCAGCGCCATCGTCGCGCAAGGCTGCGAACCAGCGGAGAGCCTGATCGTGGACGGAGGCGTCGGTCATGGCTGCCGGGGGCTGTTGAGACGACCGAATGGTGCTCGTCGATAGGACGTCGCCGATCGGTGGTGACCTCCACCAAACCTGAAAAATCCGTTCCGCTTCATGATCCGCGTACCCGCGAAAGCGCCCGCAAGGCTTGCATCATGTGTTTTTCAACCGAGCTGCGCGAGATGCCAAATTTTGCCGCCACCTCGGCGTAGCTGAGCCCGTCGAACTTGTGCATGCGAAAGATGCTCCGGGTCCGCTCGGGCAGGGTATCCAGCGTGTTCAGCAAGGTACGCAGGGTCTGGCGATCCATCGCTGCGGTCTCGGCGGATGGGCTGTCGGCCACGTCGTCTGCCCCGTCGGTGTGGTGGGCGACCTGTCGCCACGCCGTATCCCTGGCCTGCGACCGGCGGACCGACCTCGCGCGATCCAGCAACAGATTGGACGCCAGCCGGTAGAGAAAGGCCCGCGGCTCAGCGACCGCATAGTCGGGGTCGAGCGACACGATCTTCAGATACAGGTCCTGCAGCAGATCCTCGATGTCGCTGTCGCTGCCGAGGCGCGCGCGCAGGAACCGAGCCAGGGCGTCACGCTGTTCCAGATAGACAGGGATCAGGAAATGCACAGGCTCCGCGGCCAAGTCATTGGTTCCCCTGCGCACGGCCGTGGCCGGCGGATGCACCCGAAGGTGCCGACCATGCATTAATGGCCCTTGCGCATGGGGCAGGCAAGCGCAGGAAAGCCGATGCATTTCCGACACTACACGACCGCTTCGCTCGCATGCACGACGACCGGTGGAGGATGTTCCATGCCATGCCTGCCCCGGGCGACCGGGGCCGCGCTCAGGACCGGGTTCCGTTCCGGCCGTTCCATCCCTGCCACCACGCCACGAAGCGGGGCAGGCCCTCGGCGAGGTCGATCCTGGGCGCATAGCCGGTCAGGGCGTTCAGCTTGGTGATATCGGCATAGGTGGCGGTCACGTCGCCGGGCTGCATCGGCAGCATGATCTTGACGGCCTCTCGACCGAGGGCCCGTTCCAGCGTCGAAATCATGTCCATCAGCCCGACAGGCCGGGAGTCTCCGATGTTGTAGATCTCATGTCCACCAGCCGCCGGCGGATGGCTCAGAACGCCCAGCACGCCGTCCACGATATCGTCGATATAGGTGAAGTCGCGCGCCATCTGACCCTCGCCATAGACCTCGATCGGCTCGCCCCGCATGATCTTCTCGGTGAAGCCGAAATAGGCCATGTCGGGTCTGCCCATCGGTCCGTACACGGTAAAGAACCGCAATCCCGACTGGGGAAACCCGTAGAGCGTCGCATAGCTCTGGCTCAGCAGCTCGCACGAGCGTTTGGTGGCGGCATAGAGCGAGACCGGCGATACGGTCGGATCGTCTTCCCGAAATCCGGCTCCATCCAGCGGCCGGTCGCCATAGACGGAACTGGACGACGCATAGACCAGATGATCGACGCCGGCGTGTCGACAGGCCTCCAGGATCGAGAGATGGCCCGCCAGGTTCGATCGTTCATAGGCGAACGGATTGTCGATGGAATACCGGACACCGGCCTGGGCGGCGAGATGAACCACCTGTCTGACGCCGTGCCCGCCGATCAGATCGGCCATGGCCCGGGGTTCGGCGATGTCGGCCTCGACCATGCGGAACGCGGCACGCGATGCCAGATGGTCCGCCCGGAGCCGCTTCAGCTGCGGGTCGTAATAGGCATTGAAGTTGTCGACGCCGATCACGTCTTCGCCCAGATCCAGCAAACGCCGGGCGACGTGCATGCCGATGAAGCCTGCGGCACCCGTGACGACAACCGTCATCGATCTTTCCCTGTACTGGCAGACCCGAGCGATCTGGTCGTTGGGTGCCTAATCCCAAATCGCCGCCGGCGCGAGCCTGCAGCGCCATCGCGCGCGACGGCGTCAGGTCCTGCGCGTCCATGGACGCCGGTGCGATTGAGGTCGGTGAAGGCGACCGCAGGACCAACTGGTCCGATAGCCGAAGCTTCGGGAAGAATCCTCCGGATTGATGCGCGCCGTGCTGAAAAGCCACTCGAACGCGGGCAGCAGACCATGACGGACAGGACGTTCAAGGCGGGCGAGACCGTCGCCCGGGACCATGGCCAGGGGACGACCACAGGAAAGGGTGTGCACAAGCTGACCTCGCCCACGACGATCAGGTCGCACAAGGTTGCGGCGTCGAGGGATAAGCCCGAATATCCCGTCGAAGGCACCAGTACCGGTGCCAGGGCGGCGCACCGGCCGTCGGAACAGCGCAAGGCCTGACAAGACGTCTTGGCCTTGGTGGAGGGCAAGATGCGGCTTACTGCGCTGTTTTTGGCGGGAATCACCCTTGCGGCCTGCGGTGATGGCCCGGTGGCCAAAAGTGCCGAGGCAGCAAGCGGGACGATCGAGAGACCCGGCGCGATCCAGTCGGTCAACCAGCCGGGGGAACGGACCTTCCGCGACTGGTATGTCGTCTGCAACAACGCAAACGCCTGCTACGCTTTCGGCCATGCGACCGAGGGCACGGGCTGGGTACGGGTCGCGATACCTGCCGGCCCCGACGGGAAGCCGGAAATCGTCCTCGGCTTCTGGCCGGAGACCGGCGCATTCACCGGCGTGGTAACGGCACAGGTGACGGGCACCAGCGTCGTGGCGGCGACCGACCCGGTGGGCGATGACGCCGAATATCCGGTCGCCCGGGTTCGCGCCCCACAGGTCGAGGCCTTGATCGCCACCATGACCCAGGGTGAGGTCATGACCTTGAATGCCGGCGGCGAGACTGTTTCGATATCGCTCAGCGGTGCGGCGGCCTCGCTGCTGTGGATCGACGAGCGCCAGGGGCGTCTGGGTACCACGACAGCCCTGATCCGCAAGGGCGACCGGTCGCCGTCCACAGTGCCGCCGGCCCCGGCTCTCCCCGTCGTCAGTCCCGCCGCTGCGGTGGCCCAGGGGCGATACGGAGATCAGGAAGGCCAGGCGCTGCCGACCACGATCAGGGATCTGCCCGACGTGGTTCAGTGCCGCGCCGATACCGACTTCAATCCGGATCTGCAGGCCGCCATCGTCTCGGCCCGACTGGATGCCGATACCGTCCTGTGGGGCGTGCCCTGCGGGGCCGGGGCCTACAATTTCTCCAATGCCTATTTCACGACCCGCCCGGACGGCAGCAACCCACGCCGCCTGACCTTCCCCAGCACCGGGGAACCGCTGGATCTGCTGGTCAACGCCTCCTACGATCCGGCCACGCGCGTCATCGATGCCTTTGACAAGGGCAGGGGTCTGGGCGACTGCGGCACGGCATCCAGCTGGACCTGGACCGACCGGGGTTTTGTCCTGAAGACAAGCAGCGGCATGTCCGACTGCAACGGCGTTCCCAGCGAATACTGGCCGACCTTCTGGGTCACCCGGTGAGCCAACCCGGCCGCCGAATGGCCTAGCCCCTCTGGCCCGCGATCCACTCCGTCATGACCCGGTCCAGCACCGTCAGGGGCACGCCCCCGGTGTTCATCCCCGCATCATGGAAGGTCTTGATGTCGAACCGGTCGCCCAGCGTCGTCTGGGCGCGGTTGCGCAGCTCGACCCATTTGTTGTGACCCAGCTTGTAGGAACAGGCCTGACCCGGCCAGACGCAGTAGCGCTCGATTTCGGTCGTCACGGCCGTGGGTGAATCACCCAGCGCCGTGGTCATGAACTCGATCGCGCGCTCGCGGCTCCAGCGCCTGGCGTGCATGCCGCTGTCCACGACCAGACGGGTCGCGCGGAACATGGCGGACTGGATGTAGCCGATCTTGCCGATGGGATCGGTCTCGTACATCCCCATCTCGTCGGCCAGCTGTTCCGCATACAGCGCCCAGCCTTCCGAATAGGCCGAGAAGCCCAGCACCTTCATCAGCAAGGGCGTGTTGGCCTTTTCCTGGGCCAGGCTGATCTGATGGTGATGGCCGGGCACGGCCTCGTGATAGGTCAGGGTCGGCAGCTGCCATTTGGGCCATTCCGACGTGTCGCGCAGGTTGATGTAATAGGCCCCCGGTCGCGACCCATCCAGCGACGGCGCATTATAGTAGCCACCGGGCGCCCCCGCCTCGATCGCCTTGGGCACCCGCCGGATCTCGACGCCGGAGGTCGGCAGACGGCCGAAATACTCCGGCATACGCCGCCGCACCTCGATCACCTGGGCGTTGAGGTCGGCCAGCAGGGTCTCCTTGGCCTCGTCGGTGTTGGGATAGCGATATTGCGGGTCGTCGCCGAGGGCCGCGATCCGCTCGCCGACCGTCCCCTGGGTCATGCCCTGCTCTCGCAACAGGACATCGGCGCGCGCGGTCAGCTCGGCCAGCTGGTCCAGACCGATCCGGTGGATCTCGTCGCCGCTGAGGGTCGTCGTCGTATAGCTCTTGATGCCGTAGTCGTAGAAGGCCTCGCCATCGGGCAACCGCCAGACGCCGGCATCATGGGTCGCTTCGGCCCGGCGCGCTTTCAGCCCGTCGGCCTGACGGGCCAAAGCGGGGAAGACCGCATCGTTGACGATGGCCTCGGCCCGGCTGCCCCAGTCGCCGGCGATGCCCTTTTCGGCCGTGCGGCGGACGATGGACTGGACCAGGGTTGTGGCCGCCGCACCGGGCTGCATGGCCGCGGTCATCTGGGTCAGGGTGCGTTCGATGACGAAGTCGGGCGGCACCGCCCCGGCCGCGAAATCGCGCTGCATCCGCGCTGTTTCCTGATCCAGGGCGGTGGCAAAGGCGGACACGCGGCTGAGGTAGGCCTCGGCGTCCTCGGCCGTTTCGATGGAGTGCTGGCTGTCCAGAAAGTCGGGGATCGACTGATACGACCCCGTCAGCTGGCTGATGGTATAGGGCGACGGTCCGAACCCGCCGCCGCCATAGCCGAATCCAAAGCCCTCGATCGCCGTGTCGCCGAAGAACTCCAGCGTGTCGAAATAGACCTTCTCATCGGCGTTCAGAGCGGCGCGATCGACGGCCTTGAGGTCGACGATATGGGCGCGGAACCGGACCTGGTCCGCCTCGACCTTGGCCTGGGACCGGTCGTCCAGCTTCGCCTTCATCGCCGCGTTCGGTCCCTTGTCGAACCCGAGCTGGGTCAGCAGTTCGGGCGACGTCATCAGGGTCTCCTGAACGATGGTGTCCATCACCGCCTTCAGCGCGGCGGAGGCCGTGGCCGCAGCCTGGGGACGGGCGATCGCCTGCCCGGTCGCCATCAGGCTGGCCCCGGCGGCGGCGGTGAACATCAGACGGCGACGGTCGATCATGGCGGCTGCTCCAGAAAAGTCGCCGCATTGGCCACCAACCCGGGACCGCCCACAAGACGCGGCGGATTACAAAACCGTTAGACCGGCCGCTCGCACACGGCGCGCGGCGTCGCACCGCCGGCGCGGCGTCTGCGAACCCCGGGCGTCCGCCGGCTGAGACGGGCCAGCCCGTCCAGAATGGCCTTGAGCCAGCCGAATACAGGTTCCTTATGAGTTCGATGAGATTCTTCCATGTTCTGACCTTGCCGATTCACATTAACTCATTGGACTTTCGGCTTGACAGTGGCACCTCACAAACCAGTAGTAGGCCATCAAAGACCTAGGTGAACTTATGTCTGATCCTCTGTCCGGCCTGCCGCTGTCGTCGATCCGGGTGTTCGAGGCCGCGGCGCGCCTGAACAGCTTCACCCGCGCGGCGGAGGAACTGGGCATGACCCAGGCGGCGGTCAGCTGGCAGATCAAGGCGCTGGAGACCCGACTGGGGATCAGCCTGTTCCGCCGCCTGCCCCGCGAGGTGCGCCCGACCGAGCCGGGCGAGCGGCTGTCGCGCGCGGCGACCGAGGCCATGACCCTGCTGCGCCGGGCCTTCGCGGAGGTGACCGAGCAGGATCAGGGCGTCCTGACCATCACCACCCTGACCACCCTGGCGACCCAGTGGCTGGCCCCCCGGCTCGGCGCGTTCCAGCTGGCCAACCCGGGCCTGGCCGTGCGGCTGGACACCCGTCCGCGCCTGATGGACCTGGCCCGAGAGAATGTGGACATCGCCCTGCGCGTCGGGGACGGCGACTGGCCGGGCGTCGAGTCTGCCCTCCTGATGCCCAGCGTCTTCACCCCCCTGTGCAGCCCGGCCCTGTGTGCGAACCTGAAGCTGACATCACCGTCCGACCTGCTCGGCGCCCCCCGCGTCGGCGAGGAAAAGGAATGGGCCGCCTGGTTCGCCTGCGCCGGGGTCGAGACGACGACGACACCGGCATCCCGGCTGCAGGCCGACATCCAGGGACTGGAGGTGGCGGCGGCCCTGGGCGGCCAGGGGGTGGCGCTCGGCTCCCCCATCCTGTTCGCGCGCGAGATCGCGGCAGGACTGCTGATCCGGCCGTTCGCCCAGACCGTCACCCTGTCCAAGGGCTACTGGATCGCCTGGCCAGAGGACCGGCGGCGCTCGCCCAAGATCGCGCGCTTCCGCGACTGGCTGCTGGCCGAGGCCGCCGCCGATCCGGCGATCGCAGCCGCGGCCTAGAAGTATTCGGCATCCGCCGGGCAGACGGCCGCCAGGCGACGCGCGGTGATGCTGGCCGGAAGATAGGGCGTGCCGCGCGCGAGCTGGGCCCCGCCCGAGAAGCGGAAGCTTTCGGCCTGATAGGGGCCACGCAGGCGGACATTCACCCGGCGTCCGCGCGGATCGGTGCAGGTCCCCTCGAAATGCGCATTGCCGTTGCCGACCTCGCGCGTCGGATACACACAGCGCCAGCGGCGCGTGGACAGGCCGCCGAAGAAGCGGTTGATCTCGCTGGGGCGCACACACTTCTGTTCGGTGCTGCGGATGCCCACGGCGTTGGTCGTGTATTCCCAAAATCCCGGCAGGACCTCGCTGGTCGGGGCCTGGGCCGACGACGGCGCGGCCAGCAGAACGACACCGGCCACGGCGGGCGCGGCGACGGCGAGGGTACGAAGGACGAAGCGAGGCAGGGTCATCGGCGATCTCTCGTGCGGGCTGTCGCGAAGGGCGGACGCATGGACCCGCATAGCTGAAGCATTGGAATTTGGCGATTGAACGACGCATGAACGACGGCGCAGGCTCCGGTTTCATGCCTGCCAGCCTTGACGGCGCGCGATCGCTTCCTCTATACGGCCCCCTCTCGCGCGGGGAACCACCCCGCGCGCATTTGTTTCATGCGTCCCCCATGCTTCGGAGTGGACGCCGTGCCCTAAGGATCTGACGATGTCACGTCGTTGCGAACTCACCGGTATCGGCCCGATGGTCGGTAATCTGGTCAGCCACTCGAATGTGAAGACCAAGCGCCGGTTCCTGCCGTCGCTGAAGAAGGTCAAGCTGGCGTCGGAAGCCCTGGGGCAAACCTACACCCTGCGCATCTCGAACGCCGCGCTGCGCACCCTGGACTTCAAGGGCGGCCTGGACCCCTTCATCGTCAAGGCCGACGACGAGAAGCTGTCGGTCGCGGCCCAGCGCATCAAGCGCCAGGTCAAGGCCAGGCTGGCCGAGCAGGCCGCCGCCTGATCGGTTCAGGCGGCCCGTCCGCCGAACATTAAATCTGCGAAAGGCCGGGTCTCGAACCCGGCCTTTTTCGTTGCGCGATGCCGATGCCCCCCTAGTCTGAACGGATTATCCCCGGGGGTTTGTCCATGACTGTCTCGTCTCGCCTGATCGTGCCCGCGATTTCGGCCCTGTGGCTGGCGTGCGCGGGAAGCGCCATCGCCCAGGAGCTGCCGGTCCGCGAATCCACCGCCTTTACGCTCGAGACCGACAATCCGCGCACGCCGGAGCAGGAAGCGGTCCGGTTCGACAAGGCTGACCTGACCATCAAGGTCCTGCCGGACGACAGGGCGATCGACGGCGTGGCGATCCTGGACTTCACCGTGACCGCCCCGATCCAGCGCCTCGCGGTCGAGCTGGACACCCTGTACACGATTTCCGAGATCCGTCTGGACGGGGAGGTCGTGCCGGCCGACCGCTGGTCCAACCCCGAAGGGCGTCTGACGGTCGAGGTTCCCGCCGGCCTCGCAGCGGGCGACACCCCGACCCTCACCATCGCCTGGGCGGGACAGCCCCGGGTCGCGCCACGCTCGCCCTGGAACGGCGGCTTCGTCTGGGCCACGGCGCCGACGGGAGAACCCTGGGTCGGGTCGGCCATGCAGCTGAACGGCTGCGACCTGCTGTGGCCCTGTATCGACAACTCCAACGCCGAGCCCGGCGTCGTCGATCTGCACGTCGTCACGCCCGGCAATGTCTCGGCCCCCGGCAACGGGGTCTTTCGCGGCATGACCGAGAACGCGGACGGCACCCGGACCTGGAACTGGCGCGCCGAACGGCCGAACATCTATGCCATCAACATCAACATGGGCCCGTACGAGGAGGTCACGGCCCCCTACGTCAGCCGGTTTGGCAACACCTTCCCCATGTCGTTCTGGCACCTCAAGTCCGACGACCCCGCCAGGGTCGCGCGGCTGTTCGCCGAGTTCCCGCGAATGCTGGACTTCTTCGAATCGACCATCGGCCCCTATCCGTTCGGGCACGAAAAGATGGGGGTGGTCGAGACGCCCTACCTCGGCATGGAACACCAGACCATCAACGCCTACGGCAATGCCTACAAGCTGGATGGCCGCGGCTATGACACCCTGCTGCAGCACGAATTCGCCCACGAGTGGTTCGCCAACCAGCTGACCAACCGGAACGCCGACGACATGTGGCTGCATGAGGGTCTGGGCAGCTATATGCAGCCGCTCTACGCCCGCTTCCTGCACGGCGAGCGCTACATGCAGGCCGAGCTGAAGGGCCAGCGCGAGGGCCTGGCCAATCGTTTCCCGGTCGTGTCGCGCACCAACCGCACGGTCAACGCGGTCTATGGCGGGTCGGAAGGCCCGGGCGGCGACATCTACAGCAAGGGCTCGCTGATCGCGCACACGCTGCGCATGACCCTCGGCGACGACGATTTCTTCGAAGTGCTCCGCCGTCTCGTCTATGGCCGTCCCGACCCTCGGCCGGGCAATTTCGTCCCGCAGACCCGCTCGACCGTCGAGATGAACGCCATCGTCAACCAGGTGACCGGCCGGGACTACGACTGGTTTTTTGACGCCTATCTGTACAGCGCCGCACTGCCGGTGCTGACCCAGACGCGCACAGGCGACCAGCTGACCCTGACCTGGACCGTCGGTGGCGACGGCCCCTTCCCCATGCCGGTGGACATCGAGGTCGACGGCGACGCGCAGACGGTTCCCATGCCCGACGGCAGCGCGACGATCACGGTCCCGGAAAACGCGCTTGTGCTGATCGATCCGGACAACAAGCTGCTGCGTCAACTGGACTTCATGGACGACTTCGATTCCTACAGGCGGGAAGCGCGTGAGGCGGCGGCCGCCGAACGCGCCCGGTCGGCCAACTGATGTCGGGAGAAGACCTGCGCCCTGCCCTGGCGCTTTTCGTCGGCCTGGCCCTGAGCTCGGGGCCCACCCTCGCCCAGGACAGCCCGCCCCGCGAATCCACCGCCTTCACCCTGCGGACCGACCAGCCGCGAACGGTGGAACAGGAAGCCCTGCGCATCGACCTGGCCGACCTGTCGATCAAGGTCCTGCCGGCCGACAGGGCGATCGACGCCGTCGCCGAACTGACCTTCACCGCGACCGCCCCCGTCGCCCGGCTGGTGGTCGAACTGGACACCCTGTTCACCGTCTCGGCCGTGTCGGTTGATGGCCAGCCGGCCGAATGGACCAACCCCGAGGGCCGCATGACCGTCGCCCTGCCCCGTCCGCTGGCAACGGGCGAAACGACGACCCTGCGGATCGCCTATGCCGGCAAGCCCCGCGTGGCACCGAATGCGCCGTGGGACGGAGGCTTCGTCTGGTCCACCGCGCCGACGGGCGAACCCTGGATCGCCACCGCCATCCAGGGCGAGGGCTGCGACCTGCTGTGGCCCTGCATCGACAGCCCCCTGGCCGAGCCCGGCCGGGTCGATCTGCACATCACCGTGCCGACCGGCCTGTCGGCTCCGTCGAACGGCCGTTTCCTGGGGGCTCAGGATCACGGCGACGGCTGGACGACCTGGAACTGGTCCGCCGCCCACCCCAACACCTATGCGATCGCCCTGAACATCGGGCCGTACGAGGAACTGCGCGCCGACTACCGCAGCCGGTTCGGCAACACCTTCCCGATGCAATACTGGTATCTGAAGTCCGACGATCCGGCCCAGGCGGCGGCCCTGTTCGCCGAGTTTCCCAAGCAGCTGGACTTCTACGAGGCCACCGTCGGCCCCTTCCCCTTCGGCGACGAGAAGATGGGCGTGGTCGCGACCCCGCACCTGGGCATGGAGCACCAGACGATCAACGCCTATGGCAACGGCTACAGGCTGGATGGCCGTGGCTATGACTGGCTTTTGCAGCACGAGCTGTCGCACGAGTGGTTCGGCAACCAGCTGACCAATGCCAACGCCGACGACATGTGGCTGCACGAGGGGCTGGGCAGCTATATGCAGCCGCTGTACGGCCGCTGGCTGCACGGCGATCGCTATATGCAGACCGAACTGGCCAGGCTTCAGCAGGACCTGCGCAACCAGTTCCCCGTCGTCTCGGGCACGTTCAAGAGCGAGGACGAGGTCTACAAGGGCGAAACCGGGCCGGGCAACGACATCTATTTCAAGGGCGCGCTGGTCGCCCACTCGCTGCGGATGTTGATCGGCGATGCGGCCTTCCATCGGGCGATCACGACCCTCGTCTATGGTCGGCCCGATCCGGCGCCCGGCAACTTCACCACCGTCTATCGCTCGACGCCCGACTTCCTGCGGATCGTCAATGAGGTGACGGGTGGCGACTACGGCTGGTTCTTCCGGGGCTATCTGTACAACGCCGCCCTGCCAGATCTGGCCGCGACGCGCGAGGGCGAGACCTTGACCCTGTCATGGACCACCGGCGACGGCGGCATCTTCCCCATGCCGGTGGAGGTCGAAATCGACGGTGTGGTCCAGACCGTGCCCATGGCCGACGGGCGAGGGTCGATCGCCGTACCGACCGGAGCCCATGTCCTGATCGACCCCGCCAACAAGGTCCTGCGGCGGCTGGACTTCATCGAGGCCTGGCGCGCCCGACCGGCTGAGCGCTGAGCCTCTTGCGGCGCGGGCCGGCCAGGTTGGACGAAATCGGCGATGCCTCCATTGCGGCATCAGGGTGCTGCCGCCCTGGACTTTCAATCCACGTCACTGACACTGCGCGCGAGGTCAGGGGCAGACCGTCGCGCTCAACCGGATGTCATAATCTGCTGCCATAGGGGGTCATCAACCAAGGGGAAAAGCAGATGCTGCGCAGACTGCGGATCGTCATGGAAGGCCGCCTGCGGGGCGTCATTGGTGTCGGCCTCCTGATCTGCACGATGCTCGCATCCGTTCCCGGGACCGCATTGGCCCGGCAGGGCGGGCCTCCGTCGGAACCCGATCCCGGTGTCGCCCGCACTCTGACGCTGACGGGCACTCTGACCGGGGCTGATCACCAGACCTATGTCGAGGTGCCGTTTGACGTCCCGCCGGGCATCGAGCGGCTGACCCTGTCGTTTGAGTATGATCGCGCCGATCGGACGGTCATCGACCTCGGTCTTTATGATCCCAACGGCCTGCGGGGCTGGAGCGGAGGCAACAAGTCGATCGTGACGGTGGCCACCAGCGACGCCACCCCTTCCTATGTGCCTGGTCCGGTCTTTCCCGGGCAGTGGCGGCTGTTGTTGGGCGTGCCGAACATCCGCCAGGGGGTCACCGCCCGCTGGACCGCCTCGATCCGCTTGGTCGGCACCGCGGCTCCGGCCCCTGAATCGGCATTCTTCGACGGACCGATCCGCAGCGGACCGGGCTGGTATCGCGGCGACTTCCATACACACAGCGGTCAGAGCGACGGGTCGTGCGACAGCCTGAGCGGACGTCGCATTCCCTGCCCCGTCTTTCGCACGCTCGAGCGGGCCAGCAGTGCCAGGCTGGATTTCATCGCCGTGACCGAACACAACACGCCGGCCGGCTTTGCCGAGCTGCGAGGGCTTCAGGCCTACTACGACAATCTCCTGATCCTGCCGGGACGGGAAATCACGACCTTCTACGGTCACATGAACGCCATCGGCCCAACCGGACCGCTGCCGTTCCAATTGGGTTCGCCGAGGCTGCCGGCCCTGCCGGAGCTGGTGGATGCCGTGGACGCCCAGGGCGGGATCCTGTCGATCAACCATCCCGGCATGCCCTCTGGCGAAGCCTGTATGGGCTGCGGCTGGACCATGCCGATCCCGGACTGCGCGCGGATCACCGCCGTCGAGATCGCCAATGGCGGGACGATGCACCTGACCGGCTCGGTCGAGGGCAGCCTGTCTCATATCCCCTTCTGGCAAGGCCTGCTCGACGCGGGCTGCCGCCCGACGGCCATCGGCGGCAGCGACAGCCACGACCCGGATGCCGCGGCGGATCGACAGTCTCCCGTCGGTCGGCCGACCACGGTCGTCTATGCACGGGACCTGTCACAGGCTGCCATTCTGGATGGCGTTCGCAGCGGCCGCGTCTTCATCGATCTGGGCGGGCAGCCGGGGCTGTTCGTGGACCTGGCCGCGACGGTGGGCGGGGCCAGCACCGCCATGGGAGGCACCCTGCCAATCACAGGCGATGAGGATGTTCAGCTGACGATTACAGTCTCTGGCGTGCCCGGCGGCCTGATCGAGCTGATAACGGGCGGTCCGACCTCCGCCGCGCCGGAGACGCTGCCCGTCCATGGCACCAGCGAAGTCCTCATCCACAGCCTTGGACGGAATCCCGAATACTCATGGATAAGGGTCAACGTAAGGGACGCTGACGGCCACCTTATCTTGATCAGCAATCCGATCTTCTTTCAATAAACGTTCAGAAGAAGTATTCCTGAATGTTATGATTTATAAATAGCAGTTCCACATTAAAGGCCTAGGCGTCCTCCCATCGTAAAGTTTGGGGGATTTGATATGCGTTATTCACGGAATTTACTGTCCAGCGCCATGGCGCTGTCGTTCCTTGCCACGGCATCGCCAGTGCTGGCACAGGCCGTGACCAGCGAGAGCACTGCACAACTGGACGAGGTCATCGTAACCGGCAGGGCTGGCGCTTCCGAGCGTCGCCGCGTTGAAGCCAGCTATGCCGTCACGACCCTGAACGAGACCGCACTGCGACTTCAGGCCCCGATCTCTACGGCTGAAGTCTTCAAGGCCATTCCGGGCTTCTGGGTGGAAGCATCCGGCGGTGAGAGCTCCAACAACGTCCGCACGCGCGGCATCCCCACCGACGGCTATTCGTCGGTCACCATCCAGGAAGATGGCCTGACGATCCAGCACGACGGCGGCCTGGGCTGGCTGAATGCCGACCAGTCTTTCCGTCTGGACGAAACCATCGGCCGTGTCGAAGCGGTTCGTGGCGGCCCGGCCTCGATCTTTGCGTCCAACTCCCCCGGGGGAACGGTCAACTTCATCACCCGTCAGGCCGGAGATACGCCCGAGGGTCTGATCAAGGCCACCGTCGGTGATTATGGCATGTACCGCGGTGATTTCTGGTACGGTGCGCCGCTGGGAGACGGCTGGGGCCTGACCATCGGCGGGTTCTACCGCTCCGACGAAGGCGTCCGCAGCCCGGGCTTCACCCAGAACAAGGGCGGCCAGATTCGCGTCGGCCTGTCGCGCGAACTCGAGCGCGGCCGCTTCGAGATCAACGTCAAGCACATCGATGACAATGTCGGCTTCCTGTTGCCTGTGCCCCTGACGTTCGACGGTTCGCAGAACCCGGACGGTGTTCCCGGCTTCGATCCCAACTACGGAACCCTCGCGGGCCCGGACAACCGTCTGGTCAGCTTCCGCAACGTCAATGGCCCGTTCAACTTCGATCTCGGCCGCGGTACAGACGTCAGCCTCACCGCTGTCACCGCCAGGCTGGACCTGGAGATCGCCAACGGCTGGCGTCTGCAGAACACGGCCCGCTTCAGAACCAGCAACATCGTGCGCAACGGTCTGTTCCCGACCGGCAGCATCGAAACGGCCACGGCGCGCCTGAACGGTCTGCGGGCGCAGGCCCTGGCCGCCTATCCAGGCGCGACCAACATCGAATACCGCTATGCGACCACAGGTGCGGCGTTCGACCCGGCGACGGCGAACAGGAACGGCCTGGTGGTCAGCGGCAACCTGCTCAGCGTCTCGGTCCCGCTTGACGAGTTCACCAACGATCTGCGGCTGGTGAAGACCCTGGACCTGGGCGATCAGACCCACGATCTGGCCTTCGGCGTCTATGTGTCGGACTTCAACTACGACTACGACCGCTACATGGCGACGGCCAATCTGGAAGTGCGCGATCAGGCCCGCCGTCTGGACATCGTGGCCGTCAACGCGGCAGGAGGGATCGTCGGTCGCGTCACCGAAAACGGCTTCCTGCGCTATGGGTCGCTGTTCGACAACGCCACCATCGACGCCCGCGTCATGGCCTTCTACGCCTCTGACGAGTGGCAGGTGACGCCCAAACTCCGGATCGATCTGGGCGTGCGCCACGAACAGATCGACTTCAGCGGCTCGGTCGAGGGCAAACAGACCGTCGATCTGGGCGTCGCGGGCATACTGGCGGACAATCAGGTGATCACGGGCACCGGGGTCTTCACCCCGATAGACCGCGCCTATGACGGCACAAGCTGGACATTGGGTGTCAACTATCAGCTCGCAGACAATCTGGGCCTTTTTGGCCGGTATACGGACACCCTTCGACTGCCGGCCCCCTCGGAATTCCAGGGCAGCCCTGCTGACGCCCTTCGCACCGACATCCGCGAGACCCCGGTCACGATGCTGGAAGGCGGACTGAAGTGGCAGTCGGATCTCTTCGACGTCTATGCGACCGCCTTCCAGACTAAATTCGACAACATCCGCTTCAACGACAATGTGTTCAACTCGGCCACCAACAGCTTCACGACGCGGGTTGCCTATGGTGACACCAATACGGTCGGGCTGGAGCTGGAAGGCGTCTTCCGGCCGGTCGAATGGGCGGACCTTTCCGGTGCCCTCTCCTGGCAAAACCCGGAGTACGATACCTTCCGGTTCACCGAGAACGTCGGAGGTGTTCCGACCGTGCGGAACTTCGGCGGCAACCAGCTGATCCGCGTTCCCAAGGTTGGCGCTCGCCTGACCCCCGGCCTGAACCTGCTCGGGAACACGGTCCGTGTGGAACTGCCGGTCGAATACTACAGCGAGCGCTTTGCCGACGTGGCCAACACCCAGGCTCTCAAGGCCTATACGGTCGTCAATCTGAACCTGCGCTGGGATGCGACCGAGACCGTCGCCCTTTCGGTGGCCGGGGTCAATCTGACCAATGAGATCGGCCTGACCGAAGGCAATCCGCGTGCCGGGCAGTTCATCTCCGGTGACGCCGGTGCCCGCTACTATCTGGCCCGTCCGGTGCTCGGCCGGTCCTGGCGTGCAGCCGTGACGATGCGCTTCTGATTTCCGGCGTCTCGATAGAGTGCGGGGGGCGATCGGTTTCGACCGATCGCCCCTTCTTTTTACAGGCCGTCAGGTGGCCACGGCGGTAATGGACTGGCGTACCAGCTCGCAGGTGCCCTGGGTGGACAGAAAGGCGATGTCGGCGGCGTCGCGCCCGCAGGCGATCCGCACCAGTCCCTCGATCGGGGCCAGGCCTGTCGGATCGACCAGCCACCAGCCGTTCGACAGCCAAACCTCGAAGATGGCGTGGAAGTCCGGCGGGCTCAGCTGATGGGCGAAGGCACTGACGGCGCGGGCCGGAATGCCCGAGGCCCGACACAGGGTGATGCCCATGTGGGTAAAGTCGCGGCACACCCCGGCGCGGTCGATGAAGGTGCGGGACGCGGTCGTCTCCGAATCCGAGACTCCGGCCTCATAGTCGATGTTTTCGGTGATCCATCCCAGGATCGCCAGCACCCGCTCGCCGCCCGAGGTGTCGCCGAACTGGCGTTCCGCAAAGCGTCCGAACTGGTCCGAGGGACAGTACCGGCTCGGCCACAGATAGGTCAGGACCTCGGCCGGCAGGTCGTTCCAGTCGTGCCGGGTCGCGCCCGGCGGCAGGCCCATCAGGGTGCCGTTGTCGACAATCGCCTCATAGGCCACGGCCACCTCGCCCGACAGGCGTGCGCGCAGGGTTCGGGCCCCGAAGTCGGCGTCCTCGTCCTCATGGAAATCCTGGGGCGGGTTGGTGACCAGCCGCTCCTCGATCACCGTCTGACCCGGCCAGTGCGCGACCTGAATCTTGTAGATCGCATCGGTCGGGGGATCGAAGCGATAGACGAGCTCGGCGCGGACGCGGATCTTCATGAAGGACCTGATGACGGAGTGGACGATCGGGCAACGTCGCGCAGGCGCGTGCGTTCCGGGCCGCGTCCCATAGCAGATCGACAGGGTCCGGATAGAGGCGATGCCGTCTCTGATAGACGTCGCGGCACCCGCGTCATTCCGACCGGACCTACGGTTCGAGCTCGATGTCCCAATAGAGGTAGTCCAGCCAGCTCTGGTGCAGATAGTGCGGCGGGAACCGGCGACCGGCGTCCTGAAGCTGATAGGCGTTCGGTCGATGCGGCGCACGCCGCACGGGCATTTGCGCCTGCTGCGGGGTGCGGCCACCCTTCTTCAGATTGCACGGCGAGCAGGCGGCGACGATGTTTTCCCAGGTCGTGCGCCCGCCCCGGCTGCGCGGAATGACGTGATCGAAGGTCAGCTCGGCGGTGTCGCCGCAATACTGGCAGGTGAAGCCGTCACGCAGGAAGACGTTGAAGCGGGTGAAGGCCGGGGCGCGGTTCTGGTCGACGTAGGATTTCAGCGCGATGACGCTGGGGATCGCCATCTCCATCGACGGACTGCGCACGACCTTGTCGTAGACGGACACGACATCGACACGGTCCTGATAGACGGCCTTGACCGCCTCTTCCCACGGCCAGAGCGACAGAGGGTAGTAGGACAGAGGGCGAAAATCGGCGTTCAGCACCAGGGCCGGATAGCCGGACGGCGGCCTGTGGAGCACCTGCATCAGGCCCTCCCGCTCACGCCGGACTGGATCGAGGAAATAGGACTGAAGACGTCGCTCCTTCTCTCTGCTGAATCCAGCCTATCCCCGATTCGTGCGCGCCGCCATGACGGGCTTGCATCGGTTTCGTGACTAGCTCTTTCGGACGAAGCCTCCGGGAAAGCCCGGCAGGCTCCAGCCCCAGATCAACGCCCCGCCGCGCAGAAGGAAGCCGGCGGGTGCCGCGATGGCCGCGGCCGGCCAGTTGTCCAGCCCGAGAAGCCGCGCCACGACGTAGACGGTGGCCGCCAGCAGGGCCGCCGAGACCGTGATCTCCCGGCGCAGCAGGATCGACGGCTGGCCGGCCAGAATGTCGCGCACGATCCCGCCGAAACAGGCCGTCAGCCCCCCCATGACGATGCAGATCAGCGGCGGGACGCCGAACGCCTCGGCCTTGGCCGCGCCAAGAACGCCATAGGCGCCCAGCCCGATCGCATCCAGCCACAGCAGGGCCCGAAACCGCCAGGCCCCGGCCCCGATGATCCAGACGACCGCCGCGCTGGCCAGACAGACGGCGATATAGCGCCAGTCCTGGACCCAGAAGACCGGCGCCTCGATCAGCAGGTCGCGCAGGGTCCCGCCGCCGACGCCGGTGATGGCGGCGAAGAATCCGAAGGTGACCAGGTCGTGCTTCTCGCGCGCGGCGGCCAGCGCTCCCGTCGCGGCGAAGACCGCCACGCCCGCGAAGTCGAGCGCGCCCAGCACCGTTTCGGGATGCGCCAGGGCGGGTGTCAGCAGCGTCGGATCGACCAGCGTCGTCATGCGGGATCATCCCGCACGATCTCGCCCTTCTTCACGCCGGTGTACCAGGCCCACAGCAGGTGGGTCGCCACGCCGCGCCACGGCCGCCAGACCTCGGCCCGGGCATAGGCTGCCTTCGTGTCAGGCCGGGTCTCAGTGCCGTCGGCCCATCGAATGGCCTCCTGCAGCGCCACATCTCCACCGGGGAAGACGTCGGTCCGTCCCTCGCACAGCAACAGATAGGCCTCGGCCGTCCACAGACCGACGCCCTTCAGCGCGACCAGGGCCTCGATCGCCGAGGCATCGTCCAGTGTGGCCAGATGCTCCAGATCGATGGTGCCGTCCATCTGCGCCCTTGCCATGCCCTGGCCATAGGTCGCCTTCTGCCGCGACAGGCCCATGCCGCGCAGACTGTCCAGATCGTGAGCCAGCAGATTGGCCGGCGTGATCTCGCCCAGACCCGCCTGCAGCCGCGCCCAGACGGAGGCCGCCGAGGCCACCGACACCTGCTGCTCCACGATCATGCGGAACAGGCCGACGAAGCCGGCCTGACGCACCCGCCATTCGAACGGCGGCGTCCCGGCATCGACGCGGGCCAGGGCCGGGTCGAGCCGGGCCAGGGTCTCGCGCGCGGCGGCCAGTTCAGCAGGCGTGATGGGCATGACGTCCTTGTCGACAAGCGCGGCCGTGGAACGGTAGCGTCCGGCCATGCCCAGTCTGGACGATCTCGCCGCTCCGATCACCCCCGCGTCTGCCCCTTCGGACGACAGCAGCCGAAAACCGCCGGGCCCGTGCGCCCGGCAATGAGCTTCGTCACCCGTTTCGCCCCCTCCCCCACCGGGCTTCTGCACCGCGGTCACGCCTTTTCGGCCCTGACGGCCTGGACGGCCGCAAGGGAGGCGGGCGGACGGTTCCTGCTGCGGATCGAGGACACCGACTTCACCCGTTGTCGGCCGGAATATGAGACCGCCCTGCTGGAGGACCTGGCCTGGCTGGGCCTGGACTGGGAAGAGCCGGTCCGGCGGCAGTCAAACAACCGCGCGGCCTATGACGCGGCGCTGGAGCGGCTGCGGGGTCAGGGCGTGCTGTATCGCTGCTTCCGGACGCGAAAGGAGCTGATGGCCCTGGCCGGCGTCGCGCCCCATGACGACGATCCTGCCGATGCCCATGCCTTTGCCGGTGGCCCGCTGGATCCGGGCGAGGAGACCGAACGGCTGGCAGCCGGCCAACCCTTCGCCTGGCGGCTGTCGCTCGCGGCGGCGCGGGCACGGCTGGGCGGGTTCGAAGCCCTGACCTGGGTCGAGGAAACGGCCGATCCGGGCACGCGGACCGCCCGGCCCGAGGCGCTGGGCGACATGGTCCTGGGGCGAAAGGACATCGGCGCCGGCTATGTCATCGCCTCGGTCGTCGACGACGCGCTGCAGGGCGTGACCCATGTGGTGCGGGGCGAGGACCTGATCCCCGCGACCTCGGTCCAGCGCCTGCTGCAGACCCTGCTGGACCTGCCCACCCCGGTCTATCGCCATCACCCCCTGCTGCTGGGCCCGGACGGGAAACGCTATGCCAAACGGGACGGATCGGTAACGATCATGGCCCTGCGCGAGGCGGGGGTGACGCCGCAGGAGCTGAGGGCGGAGCTGGGGTTCGCGTAGCTTTCCCTCTCCCGTGGGGAGAGGGGACACGCTAGTGACCTCGCATGACGCCCCCCGCCCCCCGATTGATTCCGCTGCTGGTCGTGCTGGTGTCCGCCAGCATCCTCGGGCTGGCCCCCATTCTCGTTCGTCTGACCGAGACAGGCCCGGCGGCGGCGGGGTTCTGGCGGTTCATGTTCGCCCTGCCGCTGCTGGTCCTGATCCTGTCCCGGCCGGGCGGCGAAGGGATCGCCCGGCCGTCGAAATGGATGCTGCTGGCGGGGCTGTTCTTCGCCCTGGACCTGTCGTTCTGGCACTATGGCATCGTCATGACCTCGGTCGCCAACGCCACGGTGCTGTGCAATCTGACGCCGGTGGTCGTGACCCTGATCGGCTGGCTGTTCTTCAAGGAGACGCCTGCCCGGCTGTTCCTTCTGGCGCTGGCCCTGGCCATGGCGGGGGCCTTTGCCATGGCGGCGGCCGCCGAGGGCGGACAGGGCACCCACCCGATCCTGGGCGACATCCTCTCGCTGACGGTGTCGGTCTGGTACGCGGGCTATTTCCTGATGGTGAAACAGGCACGGACCACCGCGGGCGCGCTCAGGGTCACCTTCTGGGCGACGCTGGCCGGGCTGCCGCTGATGGGCGGGGTGGCGCTGCTGCTGGGCGAGGACATGATCCCGGCGACGGCGGCGGGCTGGGCCGCCTGCGTGGCCATGGGGCTGATGCATGTGGCCGGCCAGGGCGGGGTCGCCTGGGCCCTGGGCCGACTGCCGGCCTCGATCACGGCGGTGACCATTCTGATCCAGCCGCTGGTCGCCGCAGGGCTCAGCTGGCTCATCTTCGGCGAGACCCTGGCGCCGGTTCAGGCCCTGGGCGGTGCGCTGGTCCTGTGCGCGATCGTGCTGGCGCAGTGGTCAGCCGCCATGGGGGCCAGAACGAAAACGGGCGCGGCACCCGAAGGTCCCGCGCCCGCCTGATGGTCGTCCAGCGACCCCGATCCTAGAGGATCAGAGCAGCTTCAGATCGACGGCCGAGGTCTTGCCGCGCTGGGATTCCAGCTCGTAGGACACCTTGGCGTTCTCATCGAGGCCCGTCAGGCCAGCCTTCTGGACGGCGGTGATGTGAACGAACACATCTGCGCCGCCGCTTTCGGGCTGGATGAAGCCGAAGCCTTTCGTGGGGTTGAACCACTTGACCGTACCGGTCGCCATTGTTGCGTCTCCATAAACGCGCTTTTCCAGGCGGACGCCCTTACGAGGGGGCCCGACAACCCATCTGGACAGCTCGTTCAGGCGAAGGAGCGAAACGCGGGTTTGGACCCCACGCGAAATCCGGATTGCGCGCCTGTTTTCTCGCGGAGTGAAGGCGCGGTCAACCCGAAACGATTCGCCGTTAAGGCGAGCGTGGCTAATGCGGTCCGGTAACGCAGAGCGACCGGGGGGCGCCGTCCAGGTGCAGATGGTTTCTGTGCGCCGCATTGTAGTCGGGCGTCAGGACGGTCGAGAACACCCGGCAGGCCCCGTCGCGCAGCCGCTTCAGGAAAACCGGGCCTGCCGCGCCTTGTGGGCCGTCGCCCCTCCAGTCCGCCTCCACCGACACCGTGCGCCCGTCCGCCAGGGTGATCGAGGCCACATCCAGGGCATTGGCCCGCGCATGCTCGCTGGGCCGGTCGGCGACGTCGGTCGAGCCATAGATCCGGCGGCAGGCATAGGTGCCGGAGTTGTTCACCGCCACGGCGCGCGAACCAAAGACCGACCGGGCTGCGGGCTGCAGCACCTGACGGTCCCAGATCACATAGCGGACCGCCAGCGGGCACTGCATGGTCAGATCACCGGGCTTCAGCGGGGTGACCGCCCCGCCCGTGATGGTGACGGCGCCGCGCACCTGACAGAAGCCGCCGTCATCGACGTCCACGGCGCGCTTCACCTCGACGCCAGCGTCGCGCAGGGTCTGGAGACAGGCATCGGTCGCGCCCTCGATCTCCTCGGGCGCTGCACCGGGCGCGACCGCGAAATCGGCGACCCTGGCCGCCGTCGCCCGACCCACCGGCTGGTTCAGGTCCAGCGGCTTCCAGAACAGGTCCTGGGGCGGGGCGAAGGCGTTCAGCAGCGCGAAGACGGCGCACACGCCGAGCATCGCCTCCCACATCAGGTTCCAGAAGTCGGCGAAGTCACGCTTCATGCCCGACCACAATGGACGGGTGCGTAAAGGGTAACAATCGCGGCCGGCCTGTTTCGCATGTCGCGCTCTCGACGGCGCTGCCAAACTGCCCGAAACTGTGGCCGAACACGGAGTATCCCGCATGGGCAAGAAAGACGACTACGAAGAGGCGCTGGAGGCCCTTCAGGTCGAACTGGTCGCGACCCAGGCCTGGGCCATCGAACAGGGTCTGAAAGTCGTGATCGTGTTCGAGGGGCGTGACGCTGCGGGCAAGGACGGGGTGATCAAGCGGATCACCGAATACCTGTCACCCCGCCAGACCCGGGTCGTCGCCCTGTCCAAGCCGACCGAGCGCGAGACCGGCCAGTGGTATTTCCAGCGTTATGCCCCCCATCTGCCGGCCGCCGGCGAGATCGTCCTGTTCAACAGGTCCTGGTACAACCGGGCGGGGGTCGAGCCGGTCATGGGGTTCTGCACCCCGGCGCAATACGAGCAGTTCCTGAACGATGCGCCGCATTTCGAGCGGATGCTGACCGGATCGGGCATGGTCCTGATCAAGTTCTGGCTCGACATCAGTCGCGACGAGCAGGCCAGGCGGCTGGAAGAACGAACCTCCGATCCGCTGAAGCGATTCAAGGTCTCGGCGCTCGACGCCGAGGCGCAGAAACGCTGGAGCGACTATTCCACGGCCCGCGACCGGATGCTGGATGAGACCGGCGCGCCGCATTCCGAATGGACGGTCGTGGCCACCGACGACAAGAAGGCGGCGCGGCTGAACATCATCCGCCACATCCTGCACCGCGTCTGTCGCCCCGGATCAAAGGTCGACCGGCCGGACAAGGACATCCTGTTCCCCGCGCAAAAGGCGAAGGGTCGACTGCAGCCCTGAGGCTTCGCTCCGGCGGGCGAAGGCCTATATTGGCCGCGATGACCCCGGAGACTCCCGCCCCCGATTCGCCCGTCCTGCCCCTTGTCGCTGCCGAGCTGATCCGCGACGAGGCCCGGCGCGCGCCGGACAAGCCGGGCGTCTATCGCATGTATGGCGAGGACGGGACCTGCCTGTATGTCGGCAAGGCGCGCTCCATCAGGAAGCGCATCCTGCAGTATGCGCAGGGGCGGTTCCACACCCAGCGCATCGGCCTGATGGTCTCGCTGACCCGGTCGATGGAGCTGGTCGTCACGGCGTCGGAGACCGAGGCGCTGCTGCTGGAATCCAACTTCATCAAGAAGCTGAAACCCCGCTTCAACGTGGTCCTGCGTGACGACAAGTCGTTCGCCGAACTGATGATCCGCAAGGACCACCGCGCCCCGCAGGTCCGCAAACATCGCGGATCGCACACGACGCCGGGGGACTATTTCGGGCCGTTCGCCTCGACCTGGGCGGTGAACCGGACGCTGAACACCTTGCAGAAGGCCTTCCTGCTGCGGTCCTGTTCGGACAGCGTCTACGAGACCCGGACACGGCCCTGCATGCTGCATCAGATCAAGCGGTGCTCGGCCCCGTGTACCGGCCTGATCTCGCTCGAGGACTATGGCGAGCTGGTCGAGGAGGCGTCGCTGTTCCTGCGCGGCAAGTCGCGCGCCGTCATCGGCCGGCTGTCGGACGAGATGACCGCGGCGGCCGAGGCCATGGACTTCGAACAGGCCGCTCGCGTCCGCGACCGCATCCGCGCCCTGTCCGCCATCACCATGGAGAATTCGGTCAGCGCCGACAGCGTGGCCGAGGCCGACGTCTTCGCCCTGTTCAGCGAAGGCGGCCAGGCCTGCGTCCAGGTCTTCTTCTATCGCGGGGGCCAGAACTGGGGCGGCCGGGCCTATTTCCCGCGCGTGGACAGGTCCGACACCGACGCCGAGATTCTGTCGGCCTTCCTCGGCCAGTTCTACGAGGACAAGCCGGTCCCGCGCCTGATCCTTTCGAACGTCGTCCCGTTCGAGAAGGAACTGCTGGAAGAGGCCTTTTCGATGAAGGCGCGGGAGGCGGACGGCCGCCGCGTCGTCGCGATCGAACGGCCGATGCGAGGCGACAAGCGATCCCTCGTCGATCATGCCCACACCAACGCCCGCGAGGCGCTGGGTCGCAAGATGGCCGAGGGTTCGGCCCAGGGCAAAATCCTGGACGAGGTCTGCGAGGCCTTCGGGCTGGAGGGCCGCCCCGAGCGGATCGAGGTCTACGACAATGCCCACATCCAGGGCTCGAACGCGGTCGGCGGCATGATCGTCGCCGGGCCCGAGGGCTTCCAGAAATCCCAGTACCGCAAATTCAACATCAAAGGCACGGACCTGACCCCCGGCGATGACTACGGCATGATGCGCGAGGTCATGCGCCGTCGCTTTGGCCGTCTGGTCAAGGACGAGGAGGAAGGCGTCGAGGAGGTCGTCCGCCCGGACCTGCTGCTGATCGACGGCGGCGCCGGGCAGCTGGCCGAGGTCCAGGCGGTGCTGGCCGACCTCGGGCTGGACGACATCCTGGCCGTCGGCGTGGCCAAGGGGCCGGATCGGGATGCGGGGATGGAGCGGTTCTTCGTCCCCGGCAAGCCCCCCTTCATGATGCCGCTGAAGTCGCCGGCTCTCTACTATATCCAGCGGCTCCGCGACGAGGCCCACCGTTTCGCCAACGGGGCCCACCGCACCCGCCGCTCGATGGATATCAAGAAGAACCCGCTCGACGAGATCGAGGGCGTGGGCCCCGGCCGCAAGAAGGCCCTGCTGCACGCCTTCGGCTCCGCCAAGGGCGTCAGTCGGGCGGCGGTTGTCGATCTCGTCAAGGTCGACGGGATCAACCAGCCGCTGGCCGAGCGGATTTATGGCTTCTTCCATCCGGCCAATCAGCGTTAGGCTGAGCTGGGCCGCGACGGCCCGTGGAGGCACCCGATGAGCGCGCTGTCCCAGGGCACCGTCCACACGGTCCCGACTGATCTGGAAGCGGCGCTGCGCATTGATCCCGCGATCCTGGCTCTGTGGGAGCGGCTGACGCCGCTGGGCCGCAATGAGTTCATCTGCTGGGTCGAGGACGCGAAACAGGCGAAGACCCGCGAGCGCCGCATCGGCCGGACCACCGAGGAACTGCGGGAAGGCAAGGGCCGCCCCTGCTGCTGGCCCGGCTGCATCCACCGCACCGACAAGGCCCCGAGCCGCTGGCAACAGGCGGTCCTGATCGACGGCAAGCGGGGCCGGGGGTCATAATGGAGCATCGCGCGGGGGGGCGATCCAATGTCGCCTCTCTGGCACGACGGTCAGGAGCGGATTCCACCCATTACGGTCGTCCCGATAACGCTGCGTCCGCTCAGATCGACCGCCTAGGCAAGGGTATTGAACTGCCTGAGCGCCAATGAAAGCACATAGAGCAGCGAGCCTAGCGCGAAGACCCATTGAAAGGCCCGGGCAGGGACAAAGATAGCGATCAGACTGCCTATGATCTGGACCGCGACCCCGATGGGATACTCCGGCCCCAGTGACTGGAAATGCTCCGAGCCCTTGAGCCAGGTATCCACCAGGTCGATCAATTGGCTCAGTGCGTTGACCCCGAAGAACCAGGCGCGGTGCTGATGAAAAAACTCGTCTAGATCGACGTCGGGGCCGAGGTTCTTGGGAAACAACAGCGTCGACTGGAAATACATCTGGCAGGCGAATACGAGGACGAAGATGTAGGTGCCGAAGGTCCATTCCTGAAGCGCCTGCAGCTTGAACTGCCACCACCAAAAGAACGCGATGGTCACCAGCATGAAGAGGACCCACACGAGGTGGATTGAACGAAGCCGGAAGGGCTTGGGCCGCTGCGCAACCTCCACCAGCCCTTGGAGCAGGTGCGTCATCGCGAGACCGATGATGATGGACACCATCACCATCACATATTCGAACCGATCCATGGGCCACCCCCGTTAAGCTCAGCTTCCATCGCACCATCAGTCCCACCCTGGCGCAATGGTTAAGCTCCGACAGATCCCCTTGAGGGGCCGCCTTCCACCCATAAGAGACGCGCAGCAAGGCTCCCAGGCATCACCTCATGATGAACGGCCGCCCCGAAGGCTGGGCTACCATTCCACCATGTCGAGACCCGGGATGTCGCGGAAATCCGCGCCGTTCAAGGTCACCAGCGTCAAGTCTCTGGACATCGCCTGGGCTGCGATCATGCGGTCGATGATCTTGCGGCGCGAGAAGCCGGCCGACTGGACGATAGCGCGATACGCGTCGGCGGCATCGTCATCGAACGGGAACACCGGCAGGCTCTGCAGAAGCGTATCGAGTCTGGCGCGCTTACGATCCGCGTCCGCCGGATCCCGGTGTGAACCGCCTTCCAGCTCGACCCGGGTCAGGACTGACAGGGCGACCTCGCCTTGCAGCGACAGAACCCGGTCCTGAACCTCCATGACATCGTCGCGAAGCCCGATGGCCACGTTGGTGTCCAGCAGAAAGCGGGTCAAAGCCCGGGCCGTTCAGGGAACTCGATCGGTTCACGCTTTTCGACTTCGCTGGGTTTGGGAAGGCTGCGCAGCCTGGCCACCATCTCGGCGACCGACGGCCGTTTGGGTCGAATGGTTGTGACTTCGCCGATACGCTCGATCTCGAGTTCCACATCGGTGCCATAGGCGAAGCCCTTGGGCAGGCGTACGGCTTCGCTGTTTCCGCTTCGGAATGCCCTTGTCGTCAAGATCGTCATGACCACTCCCTGTACACACAGGTATATACCTGTTGTCGTGAACAATCAAAAAAACCTGAGTACCGACCCCATGCCCCAACATTCCCGTGCCGCCCTGCTCTCCGGTTATCATCGCTTCCGCGACAACCACTGGCCCGAGGCGAAGGCCCAGTACGAGGCGCTCGCCGCGGACGGGCAGAAGCCCCACACCCTCGTCGTCGCCTGTTCCGACAGCCGGGCCGACCCCGCCCTGATCTTCGACGCCGCCCCCGGCCAGCTGTTCGTGGTCCGCAACGTCGCCAATCTGGTCCCCCCCTATGAGCCCGATGGCCTTCTGCACGGCGTCTCGGCCGCGCTGGAGTTCGGCGTGAAGGTGCTCAACGTCCGGCGCATCATGGTCATGGGTCACGCCCGCTGCGGCGGGGTCGCCGCCATGCGCACGGGGGCCCCCGCCGACTGCCAGGACTTTGTCGCGCCCTGGGTGCAACAGGGGGCACCGGTGGTTCGTCGCGTCTGCGAGGACTGCTCGCCCGAAGACATCGAACAGGTTTCGGAAGAGGCCGTGGTCCGCCTGTCCCTGCAGAACCTGCGCACTTTTCCGTGGATCGCCGAACGCGAGGCTGCGGGGACCCTGGCCCTGAGCGGTCTTCATTTCGGCATCGCCGACGGGGTCCTGCGGTCCCTTGAGGGCCCGGGTCGGTTCGAGGCCATGGGCTAGGTCTGCGAACTCAGACGTCTCGCTTCGGAGCGCAAAGCATGGCAGATCGCGTTTGAGGTATCGGAGCGTCCCATGACCCACACCCACCATGCCAATCCGATCCCCAACATCCTGACCGGCCTTCGACTGGCGGCGGGGGTGGTGATGTTCCTGATCCTGGCGGGGGCGACGGGGGGATTCGGCCCTCTGTCGGCCTATCTGAGCCCCGAGGACCAGTTCGGCCTGTACCGCGTGGCCTTCTACATCTTCGTCGTCGCTGCCTCGACCGACTGGATCGACGGCTATCTGGCGCGGCGCTGGCATGCGGAGACGCGCTGGGGCGCGATCCTGGACCCCATCGCCGACAAGGTGCTGGTCACCGGGGCCATCCTGGGCGTCCTGACCTCCGGGTCGGTGCCCCAGATCGCCATTCCCTGCGGCCTGATCCTGTTCCGGGAATTCGCGGTGTCAGCCCTGCGCGAAACCATGGCGGGCAGGGTCAAGCTGGAGGTCACCCTGCTGGCCAAATGGAAGACCACGGTCCAGCTGGTCGCCCTGGGCTGCCAGCTGTTCGCCCGCAACTGGGACAGCTTCGGCCTCGATTTCGAGTATCTGGACGAGTTCCAGCTGGTCGCCGACAGCCTGATCTGGTTCGCCGCCATCGCCACCGTCTGGACCGGCTGGCAGTATTTCGAGACGGCGCGGCGGTCGCTGGCGGAGAAGGATTAAAGCCCCTTCGCCAGCACCACGAACTCCAGATCCTGCCGCCTCGGCAGGCCGAAGCGTTCGTCGCTCAATGGAAACGGCTCGGTCTCGCCGGTCCGGACATAGCCCCGGCGTTCGTACCAGGCGATCAGTTCGGGGCGCTGACGGATGACGGTCATGCGCATGGTGTCCGCGCCGAAACGGGCGACGGCTTCGGCTTCGGCTGCCGCGATCATGAAGCGGCCAAGCCCCCCCGCCTGCAATTCGGGTTCCACCGACAGCATGCCCAGATAGGCCGTACCGCCGCCTTCATCCACCAGCTGGAGGCAGGCGACCATTGCCCCCGCATCCTCGGCCAGCAGCATGATGCGCGCCGGGTCGGTCAGGATTTCGGTCAGTTCCTCGACATCGGTGCGCTGGCCGTCCAGCAGGTCGGCCTCGTTGGTCCAGCCCACCTTGGCCGTCTCGCCGCGATAGGCGCGCTCGATCAGCCGGTGCAGGGCCGGCAGGTCGTCGAGGGTCGAAATCCGGGTCGTCGGTCCGATCAATGCGCGCCCAGCTCCTCGACCAGACGGCCCATGTCATAGACGTCGCGCAGGGCCACGGTCACCGCGCCGGTGGTCACGATCACGCTGCGGTTGACGTTGCGGTCATAGCCATAGGCGTTGCGCTGGGTCAGGACGGTGGAGTCGAAGTTCGCTCCCACCATCTCGCCCGCCGCCGTCACCACGGGCGAGCCGGAGGAACCGCCGATGGTGTCGGACGACACCGTCATGTTCAGCACGGTGTCCGCATCGATACGGTCCTTCGCCGCCAATAGCTTCGGCGCGACATCGAAGGGCGCTGCCCCCGTCGCCCGGTCCCACAGGCCGGCGAAGGTGGTGAAGGGCCCCCACCGCTGGCCGGGCACGTCCGACCCCTCGATCCGCCCATAGGTCAGGCGCAGGGTGCCAGTCGCATCGGGATAGACGGTGTCGCCATAGGCCTCGAACCGGGCCGTCGCCAGTCGCCCGGAGGCCTGGTCGGTCGGGGCCTGGACCCGGGTTTCCCAGTCGGCGCGGATGGCGCGGGTCTCGTCCTGGATCGACAGCAGATAGCGGATCATCGGATCATCCGAGGCCTCGATGGCGGCCAGCCCGCCCTCCCACAGCGCCCGCCGCACCTCCGGATCGGCCAGTGTCGTGCCCTCAACCAGCCGCGCCGACAGCTGTTCGGGCGATTCCCGGCCCAGCAGGCCGCGCACAGCCGGATGGTCGACCGTCAGCCACTCGCGCGTCTTGGACAGCCACCATTCCATCCGCACCTGCTCCAGCGCCGGATAGGTGGGCCGCTCGGCGAACAGGGCCGACTGCACCGAAGACAGTCGCGCGTCGCCGTATTCCGGCAGGCGTTCGGCCGACGGCTTGGCCCGCTCCTGAGCACCGCGGACCAGTGTCCGTGCCCAGGCGAACAGCTGCGACCCACCCGCGACGGAGGTCGTGCCGATGCCGGTTCCGCCTTCCAGCAGGGCCATGGCGGGATACAGTTCGCGCGCGATCGGCTGCACAGTGGACAGGGCCCCCCAGGGATCAGCCGCCCTTTGGGTCAGCGCCGCGTTGGACGCGACGCGACGACGGAAGTCCGCCTCACCCTCGGCCCGCGTCGCCATGAACGCGGGGTCCGTCAGCGCCCGCATCCGGCCCAGGCCGCGCTTATAGGTGTTCTCCAGCCCCACGATCGGGTCCATGGCGATGAAGGCGTTCGCCTCGCTCTCCTCGCTGAACCGGATCAGCCGCCCGCGCAGCTCCGACGCGATCAGCTGGTCCATCGGCAGGACCACGTCGCGCACCGTCGCCAGCTGATCCATGGTCAGCAGCCGCTGGGTGGCACCGGGCGAACCCGAGACGAACACGGGCGTGCCCTCGACCGGCTTGTCCGCGTTCCAGGTGAAATGGGTCGGGGTCGGTGCCGGGGCCCCGTTCTCGTACAGCCGGATGAAGGCCGCATCGATGGCGAAACGCGGGAAGCTGAAATTGTCCAGATCGCCGCCGAAGGTCGCGGCGCGATCCTCCGGCGCAAAGGCCAGGCGGACGTCGGTGTATTTCTTGTAGGTATAGAGTTTGAACTGACCGCCCCGATACAGGCTGACGACCTGGCACCGTTTGTCGGTCGCCGCGCCACAGGCCTCCTGCTCGATCCGGCCGATCTCGGCGTCGCGCGCCTGGTTGAAGGCGAGGCCCGTCCTGCCCGCTGCCGCAGCCCGCACGCGCCCGGTCACGTCGCTGATGTCGGTCAGGACCTCGGCCGTGCCACCGGGGCATGTCTGTTCTTCCTCGCGGTTGCGGGGCGTGAAGCCGGTCTCGGCATAGTTCCGGGCCTGGGTCGACAGATTGGCCACGCAGGTCGCGACGCAGTGGTTGTTGGTCATGACCAGACCCTCGCCCGACACGATCCCGGCCGAGCACCCGCCGAACCGCACGGAGCTCAGCCGCACCCGGTCCAGCCAGGCCTGGTCGATCGCGGTCCCCAGCGTCGCATTGGCCCGCGCGATCGGGAAGTTGTCGAAGGTCCACATGCCCTCATCCGCGCGGGCGGGGGTCGGCTGGAAACCGATGGCGGCGATGGCCAGGGCCAGGCCAGAGGTCGCGGCGCTGAGGGTACGCAGACTCATGGATCGTCTCCCGTTCGCCGACCGGGTCGGCGGCTGTGGTCATCTGACCGCTAGCTAGGCCCGGGTGCCGGGCGCTCGCAAGCGTGACCACATCTCGACCGTTGCCTTACCCCGATTTAACTTGGAGCGAACAGCGCCCGGCCTCACACAGGGCGCAAGTCAGGGACCTTCGAGACACAATGTCGCTCGCACTTTCAACGCTGCTCTACGAGTGGCGCCGCTATATGGCCGCCGTCATGGCCCTGGCCCTGTCCGGCCTGCTGGTTCTGGCGATGACCGGAGTCTTCATCGGCATCGGCAAGGGCTTTACCGCGACCATCGAGCGCTCCGGTGCCGACATCATCGTCATGCAGCCGGGTGCCAAGTCGCTGATCGGCGGCCCTTCGGGCGTGCCCCGCCGCTTCATCCCCCTCGTCTACAACAATCCCGAGGTCGTGGAGGTCAAGCCGCTGGACGGGGCCGGCGGCAGTTTCCAGTCGGTCAAGAACATCGATCCCACCATGTCCCAGGCCGATCGGGCCAAGCAGGGCGCCCCACGTCAGCAGTTCGTCCAGGCCTTGATTATCGACACCACCCCCGGTGCCGTGACCATCCCGACCGACTATTCCCAGGAACTGGTCGATGCCCTGCGTCAGCCCTACACCGTTGCGATCGACGAGACGGCCATTACCAAGCTGGGCGTCAAGCTGGGCGACAAGGCGCTGTACAACGGCCAGACCGTCACGGTCGTGGGGGTCACGCGCGGCTATCCCAACATGATGCAGTCCACCGTGATCATGTCACGCGACACCCTGCGGATGGTCGGTCAGGCCGATACCGGCCCGAGCGTCGGCCCCCTGATGGTCAAGCTGCGCGATCCCGCCCAGGCCCAACGCGTCGCCGCCGAACTGAACGCGACCGGCAACGGCCAGTGGAAGGCCTGGACCCGCCAGGAACTGGCGGACGCCAACCAGATGGCGATGTTCGAGGAAGGCATTCTGGTCATCATCATCGGCGGCTGCGTGGTGCTGGGCACCATCATCGGCATCGCCATCACCTGGCAGACGCTGCGCGGGGCCATCATGGCCAATATCAAGGAGTTCGCCTCGCTCCGGGCCCTGGGCGTCGGCATGGGATCGCTGAACCGCATCGTCATGGAGCTCAGCTTCTGGGTCGGTTGTGTCGGTGTGCTGGCGGCCATTCTGCTGACCATGGGTGTCCAGTGGCTGGCCATGACCGGGGCCGTCATCATCGCCCTGCCGCCCATGCTTCTGGTCATCGTCGGCGGGGGGCTGATCATCATCGCCATGCTGTCGGGCTTGCTGTCCCTCGGCATCCTCAAGAACAGCCAGCCGGCGGATCTGCTACGATGATGGATTTCACGCCGGACCCCAAGCCCGTCATCCACACCACCGCCCACGGCAAGCATGGCGACTATGCGATCGAGGCCAAGGGCCTGGTCAAGCGGTTCAAGTCGGGCAAGGCCTATGTCGAGGTGCTGAAAGGCGTCGATTTCGACGCCCGCCACGGCGACTTGACCATGGTCATGGGCCCATCCGGCTCCGGCAAGTCCACCCTGATCGCGGCCCTCAGCGGCCTGTTGCGGCCGGAGCAAGGCCGGGTCGACACCCTGGACGTCGACGATCTGTGGAAACTGTCGGCCAGCCGGATCGACAGGTTCCGGCTGGATCACTGCGGCTTCATCTTCCAGGGGTTCAACCTGTTCCCCGCCCTGACCGCCCTGCAGCAGGTCACCACGGTGCTGCAGTTCCAGGGCCTGACGCCCGGTCAGGCAAGGAAGCGCGCCATCCAGGCCCTGGAGGAGGTGGGGCTGGGTCCACGTTTGCACCAGCGCCCGTCCGCCCTGTCCGGTGGGGAAAAGCAGCGGGTCGCCATCGCCCGTGCCCTGGCCAAGGACCCGCAGATCCTTTTCGCCGACGAACCCACATCCGCCCTCGACGGCGAGAACGGCCAGGTGGTCATCCGCCTGCTTCGCCGGGCCGCCACGGAACACGGGGCCGCCGTCATCTGCGTGACCCACGATCCGCGCCTTGAGGAATGGGCCGACCGGGTCATCAAGATCGAGGACGGCATCATCATCTCCGACGAGCGTCGGACGCCCAATCCCAACGCCACGCTCGGCTCGCACTAGACGCCTTTCGAAGGACCCATCCGCATGCCCGCCTTCCTCAAGAACAAATGGCTCTGGATCGGCATCCTGCTGATCATCGTCGTCGTCGTCGGCTTCATGGCCCTGCAGGGCGCGGGTGCGGCGAAGAAGGCGGAAACGGAAAAGGCCGAGGCGACCAAGGTCGAAAGCCCCTATGCCGCCATTGCCAACGGCAAGGTGGACGTCGAGGGCGGGATCATCCAGATCGCGGCCCGTCGTGGCGGTATCGTGCGCGAGGTTCTGGTCCAGGAAGGCGACACCGTGGTCGCCGGGCAGATCCTGGCCCGTCAGGAAGACGACGAGGCCCGGCTGGCGTTGCAGACGGCGTCTGCCGACCTGGCCGCCGCCGAAAGTCAGCTGCGCCTGATCCAGGTCAACATCCGCACCGCACAGCGCGAGCTGGAACGGCTCCAGGCCCTGGTCGCGACCAACTTCGTGGCCGCCCAGCGCGTGGACCAGGCCCGCGACGCGGTCGCCACCGCCCAGGCCCAACTGGGGGCCCAGCAGGCCGCCGTCCAGACCGCCCGCGCCCGCCGCGATCAAGCCGCCTATAACGTCGAACTGACGGTCATCCGCTCGCCCGCCGACGGCCGGATCGTGCGGCGTTATGCCAATCCCGGCGCCGGGGCCTCGACCCTGAACGTGTCCAACATGTTCGATCTGGAGCCCGTCGCCCCCCGTATCGCCCGCGCCGAGATCGTCGAGAGCGACATCCCCAACGTCAGCGTCGGTCAGGCCGTCGAGATCACCCCCGAAGGCGATCCGACCAAGGTCTATGTCGGGTCGGTCCTGCGTCGCGCGGCCGTGTTCGGAGCGAGGAAGCTGGCGTCGGACGATCCGTCCCAGCGCTCGGACGAACGCGTGGTCGAGGTCGTTGTGTCGGCCAACGACGCCCCCTTGCTGATCGGCCAGCGGGTCCTGGTCAAGTTCATGAAGCCAGGCCAGACGGCCGGTGCGCCGCGCACGCCCAACATCGGTGTCCCGGCCGACCGCTCGATGCAGGCCCCCGACCCGGCGGCCTGATCGCGAGATCCCGACAAGCGAAAGCCCCGGCCGATGGCCGGGGCTTTTTGCATTCAGGCGCTGCTTTCAGTCCTTCCTGTCGAACCGGAAGGGCACGAAATTGGACCGTTGGCTGACCACGCGATCGTCGGTGCGCGGGGCCCTGGTGTTCACCAGCATCCCGCCCCACAGGGCAAAGGACATCATGGCATGTTGCAGGTTCTTGTCTCGGTCGTTCATGGTGGCGTCTCCTTTCGATGAACGATGAAAAGAGACGCGTCGTGCTTGCAGGGGTTCTCACCCTCTTAGTCGTTTCGCGTCGATGACACCTTCGCACATGCGGTGAAGAATGCAAGTTTTTAATCCGATTGCGGAGTATATTTCGTAAAGATGTCGCTGATTGTCGCGCAGCCGCCACGGCCTGTAGCCACCCCCTGCATCAAGGTCTGCGTCGTCGACGGGGCCTCCAGCCTCTGTCTGGGCTGCTATCGGACCCTGTCGGAGATCGCCGGATGGAGCCGGCTGAGCGACGACGAACGCGCCGTTATCATGAGCGAACTTCCGGCCCGCCGGGACCGGATCGATCCTGCCCTGCGCGGCACATGAGGCGTTAACCCGCCGTGAGCCATCTCGATTCACCGCATCCCAACACCGGTCGTGCAGGATATGGGTCGGCCGCAGAGGCAGCCGGTTGGTGTGGGTGTCCCCCTGGTGCGTTTCGACCTGCAATCCGCGATCGTCATGGGCATGGCGATCGTGTCTTCTCTGAGCGTCGCCTGGGTGCTGAGCCATCAGACTCCGCGCGAGGCCGAGGCCGCGACCCCGAGCGCTGCGAACGCCCCGGCCGTCGTCGTTCCCGTCGCCGGTCAGCCCGCCCAGATCGCCAAGAGCGCCGATGGTCACTTCTGGGCCGAGGCGAACATCGACGGCCACGCCATCCGTGTGCTGGTCGACACCGGTGCCAGCGTCGTCGCCCTGACCCGCGAGGACGCCCTGCGACTGGGCCTGCGCCTGACACCCGCCGACTTCACCCGGACGGTCGAGACTGCCTCCGGACCTGCAAAGGCCGCCTCGATCCAGCTGGGCCATGTCGCTGTCGCCGGTGCGCGCGTCGATCGGGTAGAGGCCCTGGTGGTCGAGAAGGGGCTGCCGCACTCCCTGCTGGGCATGAGCTATCTGGGTCGCCTGTCGGCCTTCGAGGCCCGACCCACAGTCCTGACGCTGAGACCTTGAGGCTTCGGTCCTCCGCCTCAAATCCGGCGACCCTCAGAATTGCCCGAGCGCGAATGAGATCAGGGCGATGATCGCCGCGCAAACCAGGGCTGCGAGCAGGACTTCCCGTGCCAGCCGGGCGGCATCTATGGCATCGGGAGATATTTCCCGGTCCCAGAGGGTGGCTCCTCGGCGTCCAGGCCCGGGCAGGACTGGGCCAGAACCAGCAACCACCTGAAGGTCTTCTCCGGCGATTCCAGAGCGGCCATCCTGCGGGCTTCCCGGATACGGAACATCGCGTTCTGCAGATCCCACGGCGCGACCAGGTCCAGATACTGCCGTTCGATCTCGTCCCAGTTCAGGACCAGACTGTCGCTGTCCGATGCCCGGATCGGCGGGAAGGCCGCCTCGAAAACGCGCTGCGCCTCGGTCAGCTGCCGGACCTGCGGGCCTCGCAAGGGCGGCACGTCCAGGGGCCGGATCGCGGGGCGCGTCCGTCTGGGATAGACGTCGGGCAGCGACATATCGGTCGAAGGATGGGTCGTCTTCGGCGAGACCATGGATCATTCCTCGTTTCGAGGAAGAATCCGACGGCTCGATATGGCCGCCCAGACCCAATGCTTGGGCCCCCCAATCCTTGAGGGGGTCATGACCCGCCTCATGCGACAGAAACATCCGCCCCGCGTGAAATCGATCGATGGCGCCAAGCTTGTTTTTCAAGGCCTTGAGACGGTCGTCGATCGTGTGCGGAGACCGCGAGACCATGGGGGCCATTTGCTTGGAGCTGAGCCCGATCGCGGCTCCGCGCAGCAAGATCCTGTCGATATCCGACAACCGATCGAACGGCGTGTCAGGGTCATCGGCCATCCTGGACATGGACGAACGCTATGGCCGGGACGCCGACTTGGCAATGCACGCCAGCGAACCACACTGGCTCGATCGGCCTGAACAGCCCGTCGAGCCTGATCAGAAACGGACGGTCGCACCCAGCTGGACGACGGGAAACAGGCCCCGGTCCCTGGCGTCTTTCTGGATGTCGGCGGCTTCCTGATTGAGGCGGGCGCGGAGCGTCGGATCGTTGGACAGGGTGCCACCGGTGGAATCCAGCCCCACTTGCGGCTCCGCGCTGTAGGCGACGCCGACGATACCGCGAAAGCCCCAGCGCCGGTCGCGATAGAAGCTGTCGTCATAGCCCAGCCCGAGGAAGGGCGCGGTGTCCGATAGCTTGATGCGGCCGCTCAGAGTGCCGACCTGGGCCGGGGTGAAGGTCGCCCCGCCGAGCTCGACCGGCGCATTGGGCGTGGCGTTCAGGTCGATGGTCCGGTCTCCGACATAGACCCCGCCGGAGATCAGGAAGGCGTTGGCGAAGGGGTGAAGGTCGATGAAGGCCGAGACCGTATCGAAGTCAAACCGGCCCTTGTAGTCCACATCGCTGTAGCTCTGGTCGAACTGGACGCCGAGGGTGTCGAGGCCGCCGCGCAGCACGAACACCGGCCCCAGCGAGAGCTGCGCTTCCACCCCCACACCGGGCGTGCCCAGATTCAGGGCGGCGGTGATCGGAGAGCGGCCGCGCCCTTGCGCCTCGGCGGATCCGGCGGCGAGCACGGTCAGGGCTGACGACAGGGACAGGGCGATCAGGAGAGCACGGGTCATGCGCCCGGATAGCCGAAACAGGCTTAATGACGGGTTTACCCTGATGCGGTCAGGCCGCCTCGCCCACCCGCTCGCGGCGGGCCTCGGCCTCGCGGACCGCCTCGACCGCCCGATCCACGACCTCCAGCCCCGCCCCCGGCCGGATCGCCTCGACGGTCAGGATGCGGCGGAAGGCCCGCGCGCCCGGACGGCCATGCATCAGGCCCAGCATGTGGCGGGTCATGGCGTGCAAGCCCCAGCCCTCAGCCAGGCGGGCGGCCAGATAGGGCCTGTAGCGGTCGATGGCCGTGAAAGGATCGACGTCCCCGGCCCCCTCGCCGAACAGGCGGCGATCCACCTGACCCAGCAGGGCAGGCTCGTGATAGGCAGCGCGGCCCAGCATCACGCCGTCCAGGACCACGCCGTCCGCGCCGTCCAGATGCGCCTCGGCCGCCTCCAGCGAGGTGATGCCTCCGTTGATGCAGATCGTCAGATGCGGACGCTCGGCCTTCAGCCGTCGGACCAGGGCGTAGTCGAGCGGGGGCACGTCGCGGTTTTCCCTGGGCGACAGACCGCTCAGCCAGGCTTTCCGCGCATGGACGATGAAGGTGGTCACGCCGACGGCGGCGCTGGCGTCGACGGTCGCGAACAGGCTGACCGCCGGGTCCTGATCGTCGACACCGATCCGGCATTTGACGGTGGCCGGTACATCCACGGCACCGGCGATGGCCGCCATACAGTCCGCGACCAGTTCCGGCTCCTTCATCAGACAGGCCCCGAACCGCCCGGACTGGACCCGGTCGGACGGGCAGCCGACGTTCAGATTGATCTCGTCATAGCCCATGTCCGCCCCGATCCGGGCGGCCTCGGCGAGCTGATCCGGGTCGGACCCGCCCAGCTGCAGGGCCACGGGATGCTCGACCGCATCGAACCCCAGCAGCCGCTCACGGTCGCCGTGGAGCACCGCCGGGGCCGTGACCATCTCGGTATAGAGCAAGGCCCGCCTGCTCAGGGCGCGGTGAAACGCCCGGCAGTGCCGGTCGGTCCAGTCCATCATGGGGGCCGTGGCAAAACGACGATCTAGTTGCGTCATTTTATTCAGTTTTTCCGCGCCAAATCCTTCCAATACATTATTGGACCGACTGAGACGCCGAACAGTTAAATCAAGCGCTTAGAGCGCGCAAACCGCTCAACTTCGCGCGATCTTTTGATTTCTGTGTGCCAGTCGAGCTTTGGCCGATGTCTGAAATGCGGCGATCAATGGCCGTTGCTCTCAGCAAACCGCACCGGCTGATTCTCGCCGATTCCGGACCCTGCCACTCATTCAGCGAATGACCAGTGGTGTAGATGATTCCTAACCGACGTTCGCATTGGCGCTACAACGTCGAGAGGTCCCGTAGCACGTCATCGGCGGCTCGCTCGGCAGATTGGAGCGCCCCTTCCATGAAGGACCGCCACTCGTTCGCGGTCTCCGATCCTGCAAAGTGAATCCGCTGCGATGAGGCAAAGAGATCCGGCGTCTCTGACCATCCGCCGATTGGACGACGGCTGGCGTAACCGCCAAGCGACCACGGATCGGCGTTCCAGTCGATCGAGCGCGCAGCGATTGGATTCGGCACGGGCCAACCGCTAAGCCCCCTAAGCCAGTCGATGGCCTTCGATATCCGGTCAGACTCTGCCCGCGTCTGGCTGAGCCGCCGGGCGGCAGCGGCCGTAGCGAACAGGACAAGGATGCCGACGCCGCCATTTTCAGGCGATCCGTCAAGCGCCGAGTTGAACATGCTGCCGGGGCTGAGAACATCGCCGGAGAGACCGCGGTCCCTCCACCAGGGGCGCTCAAACACGAGAATGGTCTTGATCACCTCGCCGTGCCTGTATGTGGCAAGGACCTTGCGGCGTTCGGCCGGCAAGAGTGGAAACAGTCCCAGTTGTTCATACAGCTGTGGCGGGACGGCGACGACAAGGTTGCGGGCGCGATAGGTCCCCGGGCGAGCGCTGACGCGGAACCATTCGGTGTGCTGTTCGATCTCTGTCACAGCAGCATTGAGAATGAGGTCACCGCCGAGGGCGCTGGCGAGGTGATCGGCGACGGGGGCCATGCCCTCGGCGAGATACCAATCGGCGGAGGCGCGCTCGCCGTCATAGCCACCGACCGATGCGCTCTGGTCCAGCAGTTCATAGGCCGAGACGTCGTCGAGCGGGACGCACAACTCCCCCTCGGTAAAGCCGGCCAGCAAGGCCGCAGTTGCGCGAGTGAACGTCATGTCCGCGATGAAATGGGCCGCGGTCATCGCGTCGAGCTGATCGATGTCCGCTCGAAAGGACTTTAGGCGTCCATCGAAGTCCCAGAGGGCTTGGAGCGCATCCACCTTCCCGATCAACGAGAGCGGCGGACTGCCGCTGCGGGCAAGCACGGGCTCTGCGTCTGGTGATGGAATATGAACCGTTTGTCCCATGTGGTTGCGCGCCACGCGCGTCAGTCCAACCTCGTCGACCAGGGCAGAAATGCGCGTCTGGGCGTCGCCGATTAATTGGGCTCCCAAATCGATAAAGTGTCCGCTGGTAAGGCGCTGAGACTGAACGCGCCCGCCAATCCGATCCCGTGCCTCAAGGACCCTCAGGGAGGCCCCCCTTCGCTTGAGGTGCCGCGCGGCCGCCAACCCTGCAAGGCCTCCGCCGATGATGATCGCGTCAAGCACGGGACCGTCATTGGCCGACTCACTGTTAACGGCGCGCGGGGCGACAAGCGGAGATCCTGGATTCAAGGCTGAACCTGTCATTGGCTTCCTCCAGCGCACCAAGGCGCCTGTCATATGACAGGTGCCATTCAGGGCGTTGCCTGTCAACTGACAAGCGCGTATGGATCGATCCTGCTCATGTGGGCCGATTGTCGGGACGGAGTGCGCAGTGATCTACGATCAGCAAAGGCCCAGAGCCGACACGGCGGTTCAGGCGTTGGCGTGTCTGGAAGAACTCGCGCTCGAGACGGGGCTTGATGACGTCTCGATGCGCGACGTGGCCAGGCGGCTTGGGATTTCTCTTGCCGCGCTGCAATATCATTACGCGACCAAGGCAGCTCTTCTCGATGCCTTCGTCGCCCACGCCATCGCCGAGTATCGCGCGCGACTGGCGGCGATCGCTGCGGCCAATGTGAACGCCCCCCGTTATGGCGTCGCGATCCGGTTCATGGTGTCGGAAACGCGCCGCATCGGGGAGAGCGGCGTGTTGGCGATGATCCAGGCGCGGGCCTTTCACGATCCGGCGGCAAAGCGAGCGACCCAGAGCTTCATGATGGCTTACTTGTCGACCTTGAGCGACATGATCGCCGCGGAGTTCCCAGGTCTCTCACCAGAGGAAACAAACCGCGCTGCAACGCTTGTCTGTTCATTGCTGGAGGGCCTCGCTTCCACGCTCGACGCCTCGCGCGCCCGGGGCGTCGACGAGGCTCAGGTCGTCGAGGCTACGATCCACATCGCCAGCGTCATTCCTGAGCTGGTCGGCAGCTCAGATGCTTCGTTCAGACGTTTCGTCTGAGTTTCGGCTGCAAGGCCGACATTACTCACTGCAAGGGCGAACGGCCGCCTGGGGCCAATGGTGTGAGGTTGTAACCTTGGCGCTGAATGGCAGGCATGGGCATAGAACCAGGCCGTTCGTAACCTTTGGGTCGATCCCCTCGGTCACAACTCAACGGCTGAAAGGAACCAAGAGGCTCTATCGGACAACGCGCGACAACACGCGCCTATCATTCTTGCTGTACCCGCCGTGTGCCCAAGCGCTTCCACGTAATTGAAAACACGAAACTCTCTGTCCGGTCCATCATGGGGGCCACCGACAGGCGGTGGGCGGGAACGGGAGTCATGGTCGGCTATCTGGGGGCCAGGTACGGCGAAAACAGGGTGGACTTTGTGCACTTCCTGCACTTTGCCCACCGGGCGAAAGGCTCTTTAGCACGTCGGAGCAACATTCGCGGACGTCCGGGCGATCGGGTGTTCCACCTTCGGCCGAAAGGGCTTTGACGCCTGCAACCCCGCTGGCTAACCAGAATGGCGATGGCCCAAAGATCCGATACCTATGTCTCCACGCGCGGCGGCGCACCCGCGACGGATTTCGCCGAGGCCCTGCTGCGCGGCATGGCCCCCGACGGCGGGCTCTATATGCCGACCGCCTGGCCGACGCTGACCCCCGGGGCCTGGGCCGCCGGACAAGGCTATGCGGACATCGCCACCGCAGCCATGACCCCTTTCATCGGCGACGCCCTGCCGGCCGGATCGCTGGACCGGGCGCTGGCGCGGCTGATCACAGGCTTTGCGCCCGCCGAGGTGACGCCGCTGGTCCGGCTGGAGGAGGGGCTCTATCTGCTGGAGCTGTTCCACGGTCCGACCGCCGCGTTCAAGGATCTGGCCATGCAGCTGGCCGCGTCCCTGGCGTCGGAAGCCCTGGCCGCCTCCGGCGAGACCCTGACCCTGGTCACGGCGACCAGCGGCGACACGGGGGCCGCCGCCGTCGCCGCCTTCGCCGACCAGCCGCGCATCCGCCTGATCGTGCTGCATCCGCATGAGCGGGTGTCGCCCGTCCAGCGCCGCCAGATGACGACGGTCCAGGCCGACAATGTGCTGAACCTGGCCGTCCGGGGCGATTTCGACGATTGCCAGCGTCTGGTGAAGGGGCTGCTGGCCGACGAGACCTTGCGCGCGCATGGGCGGTTCAGCTCGGTCAATTCGATCAACTGGGCGCGGCTGGCCGGACAGATTCCCTACTATGTCTCGGCGGTGTCCCAGGCGGCGGCGATGGGTGAGACGCGGGCCCCGGTGTTCGTCGTGCCGACGGGAAACTTCGGCGACGCCTTCGCCGGGATCGCGGCCCGGAAGATGGGCCTGCCGGTCGCCGGGTTCGTGGCGGCGGTAAACAGCAATGACGCCCTGGCCCGCGCGATCAACGAAGGCGTCTATGCCCGAAAGGCCGCCGTCGAGACCGCCAGCGTCAGCATGGACGTGCAGGCTCCGTCGAACTTCGAGCGGCTGGTGTACGAGGCCTCGGGCCGCGACGCCGCCCTGACCGCCGGCCTGTTCGCCGACTTCGCCCGAAAGGGCGAGGTGACCCTGCCCGTCGACCTGCTGGCCGCCCTCCGCGCCGAGGTCAGTGCCGTCTCGGTCGACGAGCCGACGACCCGGGCCGAGGTCGCCCACGCCCACGCCGCCTGGGGCCAGGTCGTCTGCCCCCACACCGCCGTCGGCCTGTCGGCGGCGCGTGGGGTGGACCGGACGCAGGGACCCGTGATCGTCCTGGCCACCGCCCACCCCGCCAAGTTCGGCAAGGACGTAGCCCCTGTGCTCGGCTTCGACCCCGACCCGCCGAAGGTCATCCGCGACCTCGGCGACCGGGCCGAACGGTTCGAGGTGATCGGGGCGGAGGCCGCCGAGGCTCTGGCGGCGGTGCGGGGGTTTGGGGGGTAGGCGTTTTGGCCGCCGGGGGTTGCGGAGCCTTCGAAACTTGTCATCCCGGAAATCGCGCCAGCGATTATCCGGGACGGGACGGACGATGCCCGCTATCGACGCTCCCGGAAGACGCAAAGCGGCTGTCCGGGAGACGGCCGGGAATGGCCGGGCTTTCTCCCGGACAATCGCTGGCGCGATTTCCGGGAGGGAGGGTGGCACGGTCCAGCGTCCCGGCTCTTCGCTTCGCTACGGCCGGGATGACAAGTCCCATCGTCAGGTGGCGCGGGGAGGAGACGGTTTACCCCATCTCCCGCCACCAGGGCGCGCGCCGGAAGAAGGCCCCCGGGTCCTTGGGGGTCACCAGCTTGGTGGGGTCGTGGAAGATGCGGTCGTGCAGGCGGGTCAGGGTGAAGCGGATCGCGGCGGCCTCGCCCAGATGCGGCAGGGTGGCGGCCTCGGGCGGCGTCAGCGGGCGGACGGCCTCGTAGCCGCGACGGAAGGCCTCGATCGCGCCCGGAATAGGCGTGCCCGTGCCGTCGAAACCCCAGGCGCTGAGGGCGATGGCGAGGTCATAGGCCAGCAGGTCTGTGCAGCCGAAATAGAAGTCGATCACGCCCGACACGGCGCCGTCGTCGAACAGCACATTGTCGGGGAAATAGTCGGCGTGGATCGGTCCGCGCGGCAGATCGTCCGTCCACGGATCGCCGAGACGGACCAGGGCCGCCTCGACCCCGTCCAGGATCACCCGGTCCTCTCCGGTCGCGGCCGTCTGACACCGGTCGGCCAGGGCGCGCCAGGCCACCGGCCCGACCGGATTGGCGCGTGCAACGGCGAAGCCCCCGGCCTCCAGATGCAGCCGCCCCAGCATGGCCCCGGCCGCCTCGACCTCGGAGGGTGACGGGTCGCGCAACCAGGCCCCGGACAGCCATTCGATCACCGCCGCCGGTCGCCCGTTCAGGGTTCCGACCCAGCCGCCGTCGCGATTGCGCACCGGGCGGGGGGCCGCAAAGCCCCGCCCCGCCAGATGATCGGTCAGGCCCAGACAGAACGGCAGGGAGGCCGCATCGGTGCGTGCCTCGAACAGGGTCAGGACGTGGCGGGCCCCTTCGGTTTCGAGGCGATAGTTGGTGTTCTCCACCCCCTCGGCGATGGGGTGGAGCGCGCGAAAAGCCCCGAGGTCGTAGGTTTCGAGGAAGGCACGCGCCTGATCGTCCGAAACCGGAGTGAAGACGGCCACCCGCTAATGATGTCCCAGCGACGCATGCCGCGCCCGCACGATGTCGGCGAGGTCGGCCAGCACGCTCTCGGTCGTCGGCCAGCGGCCCGCGCCGCGTCCCTTGCAGGACCAGACCCGCCCGTCCTCGCCATAAACCTTCAAGCCGTTGCGCTCCCCGTTCAGTCCCTGGAAGAACGGGTCATCCAGCCCGGCGTCAAGGGAGACCGACGCCTTCAGACCGTCGCCGTCCCGGAAACAGGCCCCGATCTGCCGCACCGGCCCGGAAGGCTGAAAGGCATCCGACAGCACGGCGCACGGGACGTCGGCCTCGTCGGGCGTCCGGCCGAACGCCTCGAAGGCCAGCAGGCGGACCTTGGCGGCCGAGTCCCGTCCCTCCAGATCCGACGAGGGATCCTCCTCGGCGAAGCCGGCGACGCGGGCGTCGGCGAGGGCATCGGCAAAGTCGGCCCCGGCCTGCAGCCGCGTCAGCATGAAGTTGACCGTGCCGTTCAGCACTGCCTCGAAGCCCTTGACCGGACCGGCCGATTTCGCGGCGCGCAGCGTCTCGATCATCGGTGCGCCCCCGCCGACCGCGGCGGAATAGGCCAGGCGCGAGCCGTGGGCGTGGGCGGCGTCGGCCAGGCCCTGGGGGTCGCGGCTGATCGCCTGTTTGTTGGCGCTGGCGACATCGATGCCGCGCTCCAGGGCGGCGCGGATCAGGTCGTGGCCGGCTCCGCCCTCCGACAGGGCCTCCAGCAGGATGTCGGGCTTCAGGGCCAGCAGGGCCTCGCGGTCGGACGTGAACAGTCCGGCCGGGGCCTCGACGTCGCGGGGCTTCTTCGGATCGCGGACCAGCACGCCCACGACCTCGAACCGCGCGTCCTTCTGCAGCCGGGCCAGCAGGCCACCGCCGACCACGCCGCAGCCGGCGACGACGACCCTGAGCGGGGCATCGGGCACGGACGGTCCGGGGGGCGCCGAGGCGTCACCCACCACCGTGCAGTCGGCACGACCGAGGGCAGCGACCTCGATGTCGACCGACCGGGACTGACCCAGATCGATGGCGTCGTGCTGGACCAGGGCCCCGCCATGGCGGCGCGCGTCGTCCCAGCTCGCACGGCGATAGCGCAGTGGCTTGCCCGAGGCCGAGGCGGGATCGCGGTCGTAAAGTCCGTCCACATCCTTCACCAGACGCACGCGCTTCAGCCCCAGTTCAGCGGCCAGGAAGACGGCCGTCAGGTCCGATCCGCCACGCCCCAGCAGCACGACCTTGCCGCTGGACCCCAGCGCGCCGAACCCCGGGACCACGACGACCTGATGATCCGCCAGCGCCTTTCGCAGCGCCTCGCTGCGCAGGGAGACGGGATGGGCGTGCTCGGACGGGCCCTCGGCCACGATGCCCAGTTCGCGGACGGACAGGGCCGAGGCGTCCAGACCGATCCGGTCGCAGGCGATGGCGACGAGGGCCGCCGCCTTCTCCTCGCCCAGGGCGACATAGGCGGGCAGCAGGTCGTTCTCGTGATCCAGTCCCAGCTCCCGCGCCTCGGCCAGCAGCCGGTCGGTGTGACCGCCCAGGGCCGAGACCACGGCGATGACCTTTCGACCCGCGCGGACGTGGCCATAGACCTCGGACGCCACGGCCGGGGCGCACGACCGGTCCTGCAGGATGGAGGAGCCGAACTTCAGTACCACCACCTCGGTGGCGGGCGCGGGTTCGGCGTTCGGTTTCTCGACGACGGCGAGGTGGGGAGCGTTGGGCATTGCGGTGGATCCGTTCGGGGTTCTGAAATCGGGGTGATCGGGCAAAGGAAAACCCGCCTGGCCGGGGCCGGGCGGGTCTGGGTTGGCTGAAGGTCTTTCGATCCCCGTGCGCTAACCTGTCCCCGCCCGCGAGGGGCCGGTGATGGTCATACCGGTGGTGGTCGAAATGAGGGTCGCGAGCGTCATCGTCCGCGCCCCGAGGGCGGCGGTGGAGGTCGAAACGGCGATGTGGCCGAGACGGGACACGGGCGGAACCTTGTTGAAGATCGTTGATTTCAGGGTGTCGGGATGAAACGCCGGCGTCAACCCGGTTGACGCATCTTTTTTGCGTCCAGGCCGAAAGTGTGGCGCTTTTGACCCTTCCGGCCACGCAGGGGGAATCGCTGAGGGAGATTTTTTCTCTTGACCGGTGCGCTTCGCGGTTGCAACCTGAACTCACTCATCAAGACCGACCGAGGGATAGGCCCTTTGACGTCGGGGCAACCACCGGTTTCCAGCCGAACGGTGCCAACTCCTGCGAGGACGGTTTTCGGACCTTCCGCGAGAGATGAGTGGAGCGTCGACGAGGCGACGTCTCCACGATCTGTCATCGCATCCGGAGCCTTGGTGGGCGGGACGATGCAGACGACACCATGGCTTTCGACACCGAGACCCTTTCCCAACCGGCCGCAGAACCCCTCTGTCGCCGTACGGCCCGGCTGGCCGGACGCGGCAACGAGGCCGCCGACGTCACGGTCGCGATCCCCGCCGACTTCCGGCTGGCGTCGGGTGAGCGGCTGGGCCAGCGCCAGATCGTGGGGCGGCTGCATGGCCGGGTCGGCGCGCCGCTGATCGTCGTGGCGGGCGGCATCTCGGCCGGGCGCTTCGTGCACCGCACCGAGACCAACGGCCTGGGCTGGTGGTCGGGCGCGGTGTCGATCCGGGGCCCCATCGACCTCAGCCGCTTCCAGGTCCTGGCATTCGACTATGCCCCCGAGGCGGCGGAAGGATCGAAGCCCGTCACCATCACCACCCACGACCAGGCCCGGCTGCTGGGTCTGATCCTGGACCGGATCGGCGATCCGGTCGTCTCGGCGTTTGTCGGCTGTTCCTATGGCGGCATGATCGGCCTGGCCTTTGCCGAGCTGTTCCCCGACCGGATCGATCAGCTGGTCGTCGTCTCCGCCGCCCATCGCGCCCATCCGCAGGCCACCGCCTGGCGCGGCATCCAGCGCCGCATCCTGCAGCTGGCCCAGGCCGCCGGTCGGCCTGAGGACGGGGTCGCCCTGGCCCGCGAACTGGCCATGACCACCTATCGCACCGCCGAGGAGTTCGCCGACCGGTTCGAGACCACGGCCCCCACGTCTGCGGGTCAGGCCTATCCGGTCTGCGAATATCTGACCGCGCGGGGCAAGGCCTATCGCACCCACACCACGCCCGATCGCTGGCTGTCGCTGTCGGACTCGATCGACCGCCATGCGGTGACGCCCGAGGCGATCCGCACGCCCGTGACCCTGGTCGGGTTCACCTCCGACCGGCTGGTGCCGATCGACGACATCCGCGAACTGGCCGCCCGCCTGCCCCGGCTGTTCCGGCTGGTCGAGGCCCCGTCGCTGTATGGCCATGACGCCTTTCTGAAGGAGGACGAGGCGGTCGCCGCCATCCTCCGTGCCGCCCTGAAGGATATCGACCAATGACCAGGCGCCCCCACGACGTCCGCACCACCTGCGCCCGCTCGGGCGTCGACACCGACACGGCCCACGGTTCGGTCATGCCGCCGCTGTACCTGTCGTCCAACTATTCGTTCGCAGGCTTCGAGCAGAAGCGGAAATACGACTACTCCCGCTCGGGCAATCCCACGCGCGACGTGCTGGCCGAGACCCTGGCCGAACTGGAAGGCGGGGCGGGATGTGTGGTCACGGCGACCGGCATGGCGGCGGTCGACCTGCCCCTGTCCCTGCTGGAGCCGGGCGACCTGCTGATCGCGCCGCACGACTGCTACGGCGGCACGCACCGCCTGCTGTGCGCCCGGGCGAGGAAGGGGCATTTCGAGGTGCTGTGGGTGGACCAGGGCGACCCCGTCGCGCTGGAACAGGCGCTGGCCCTGAACCCGAAACTGGTGCTGGTCGAGACCCCGTCCAACCCCCTGCTGCGCGTCGTCGACATCGCCGACATCTGCACCCGCGCCCACCGGGTCGGGGCCAGGGTGGTGGCGGACAACACCTTCCTGTCCCCTGCCCTGCAGCGCCCGATCGAGCTGGGCGCCGACATCGTCGTCCACTCCACGACCAAATACATCAACGGCCACTCCGACGTGGTCGGCGGGGCGGTGATCGCGGCCGATCCGGCGGATCATGCGGAGCTGGCCTGGTGGGCCAACTGTCTGGGCGTGACGGGCTCGCCGTTCGACGCCTATCTGACCCTGCGCGGGGTGCGCACCCTGTTCGCCCGCATCGAACGCCAGCAGACGACGGCGGGCAGGGTCGCCGCCCTGCTGGAAGGCCACCCGGCCGTCTCGGCCGTCCATTATCCGGGCCTGACGTCCCACCCGAACCACGCCCTGGCCGCGCGCCAGCAGCAGGGGCCGGGCGCCATGCTGTCGTTCGAGCTGGCCGGTGGCGTCGGGGCCGTGCGCCGGCTGGTGGAGACGCTTGAGACCTTCACCCTGGCGGAATCGCTGGGCGGGGTCGAAAGCCTGATCGCCCACCCGGCCACCATGACCCACGCCGCCATGACGCCCGAAGCGCGCGTCGTCGCCGGGATCACCGACGGCCTGCTGCGCCTGTCGGTCGGTCTGGAGCACGAGGACGACCTGATCGCCGACCTGGTTCAGGCGCTGGATGCTCTGGTCGTCGCAGAGGCAGCAGCGGCCGCCTAGAGCATGATCGCTTGAGGTGGACCCACGTCGTGGGTCCAGCCGAAAGCGTGAATCATGCTCTCGCTCATATCTGGAGCCTGATTCACGGCATCGGCGGAATCGCGAAGCGATTCCACCTCAGCCGATCAGGCTCTAGGGGATCAGCAGGATCACGATCGGGATCAGCGTTCCGGCGAGGAGCGCCCAGCGCGCAACGGTCTTCAACCGTCCCATCGTCACGCCCATCCAGACGCCCAGCAGGGTCGACAGGAACAGGCCGACCGAGACCAGGACGAAAAACCACTGGAGCAGGGTCTTCGAGAGCGGGGTGGCGGGCGTCCCGGCCTCCGGTGGTGCCGCGGCACCGGCCGGGCGCGGGGCCTCGGGCCGGGGCCGGCGCGGCGGGCGCATGGCGAAGACCTGATCCTTGTGCACCCGGCCCAGCTTCTCGATCAGCGGCGCGGGCGTATAGCCGGGGTGGCTTTCGTGCAGCCGGAAGATCTGTAGCCCTCCAGTCACGGCGAACATCAGGATCGAGGGCGCGATGACCATGCCCAGGACTGTGTGGGTCTGGCGCGCCAGCAGGGGCCAGGCGATCGGCCGGGGCGATGGTTCAAGGCTCATGACGGTTCCATTCCGGACCCGGAAGCATATCCGGTCCGCACCTCAAACGGACCTTACGCCGGGTTCCGTCGCTGCTGCATCGCCCCGGTCATGGGAATGAAGAACACCCCCACGTCGCGGCGGCTGCGGACCCGGCCGTCGGCATCCTTGGTATAGACATACAGGACCTGTCCGCGGCGGAAGGGCTGGCCGATCGGGATGATCAGCTTGCCCCCGGGCTTGAGCTGGCGGAACAGCTCGGGCGGGGCGTACTGGGCGACGCAGGTCAGCATGATGGTATCGAAGCCCTCGGTCACCTCGGGCCAGCCGAAATAGCCGTCGCCGACCTTGCCGTGGACGTTGTCATAGCCGAGCGGGGCGAAGATCTGGTCCACCGCCCGCCCGATCGGTTCGATGATCTCGATCGTATAGGCGTCGCGCACGATGCGGCTGAGCAGGCTCGACTGGAAGCCCGAGCCGGTCCCGATCTCCAGCGTCACATCGGTCGGCTTCGGCGCCGCCAGCTGGGTCATATAGGCCTGCCCCAGATAGTCCGACAGCACGCTGCCATGGCCGATGGCCCAGGGCTTGGGGTTGGCCTCATAGGCCTGCCAGGCGGTCGAGTCCTGGCTGGCGTAGGCGTAGTGGAAATAGTCGCGCGGCACGCTTTCGAAGGCCATCAGGACGTTCGGATCGGCCGCGCCGAACCGGCCGTCCAGATAGGCCTTGATGCGCTCGATGGCGGCGGGCTTACGGGCCTGGATCTCGGTGAACTGGGCCTCGGTGATGGTATGGGGGCGTTTCGAGGCCTCCATCGCGGCATTGAAGCGCGCGAAGGTCCAGGGTTCGCCCGGTATCCGGACCGTCTGCGACACGGCCGAGGCCGCAGCGGCCGCCGCCTGCGTCGGGGCGTTGGTGGCGACACCGCCGCCCCCAGCAGCCTGGGTCGGGTTCAGCCGGGCCTGCACCGACTTCATCGTGTTCTCGTCGCAGGCGGCGAGGCCCGTCAGCGCGGTGCCGGCGGCAGCGGTCAGCAGGGTGCGGCGATTCAAGGGGGTCATGCGGGGCTCGGCTGGCTGGGACGATCAGCGTCCGGAAAAGGATCGAGGCGGGCGGGAGCGGGCCCGGGCAGGTCGGCGAAGGGGTCGTCCGGCAGGGCCGGTTCGAACAGGGGGGCGGTACGGGCACGGGGTGCCGCGACCGGCAGCACGAGGAAGGCCAGGGCATAGAGACCGGCCGCCACGATCAGCAGGGACGAAAAGCCGATGTCGCGGCTCATCAGATTGGCCAGGGGCGTGGCGACGACCGAGAAGGCGCCGTTCAGGCCCCAGGCCCAGGGCAGGGCCCGGCCGTTGCCGACCTGGATCAGACCCAGAGGGAACGGCAGACCCAGCGCCAGCGAGACCGGCGCGGCGGCCAGCGCCACCAGCCCCGCCCTGATGGCCCAGGACTGATCCAGCGTCCGCATCATGAAATCTTCGGCACCTATCAGCATCGCACCGATCCAGGCCAGAACGACGATCAGGGCGATGGCCGAGGCCGCCTTGGGCATGGCCGCGCATCGGCCCGCGATCATGCTGCCGAGGCCGGAGAAGATCAGCATCGACGTCAGGACGATGGCGAAGGCCGAGGAGTAGTCGTTCAGATAGAAGGCCGCCCGGTCGATCAGCAGGATCTCGATGAACAGGAAGCCCAGCCCCAGGGCGGGGAAATAGAATGCGGGCCACAGGCGCTTCGGCTCCTTCACCCCGCCGGACCGCCGCCGGAAAAGGGCGGGCGTGGCCAGGACCAGCAGGGCGATCACCACGGCCTGGGCCAGGACGGCCAGATTCACCAGAGCGCCGATCTCGGCCTGGGGCAGGACCTCCAGACGGCGGATCAGGGTGCCGGGATGCTCCAGCCTCAGCGACGCATAAAAGGCCGGGCGGTCCAGCGTCGCGGGCCGGATGTGGAAGGCCTCGGACGACGGCGAGGCGCGGCCCGCCAGCACGGCGGCCACCTCATTGGCGATGGCGTCATCGGGCCCGTTCGACGTCATCTCCCCGCTCTCGAAGGAGACGCCGGGCAGGTCGTTGAACAGGCGGGCGCGGGCGGCGGCGACGTCCATGCCGGGGTGCCACGAGACATCGAACGACCGGGCGGCGCAGAAGGCTTGAAGCGCGGCGACGTCGGCCGCCGACCACGGCGTCGGGCTGATCAGGATCCGCGCGTTCCAGGCCGAGCGATAGACCATGACATGGGTGGATGGATCGCCGACACCCTGTTCCAGCAGGGCCTGTCGCGCGTTGGCCAGCACCCGGAGCGCATAGACGGGGAAGTCGCGGATGGAGACGGAGATCGACACGGCCCCGCCCGGCTTCAGCGCCGCCAGATAGGCCTCCATCGCCTCCACCGTCACGCCGGTGACATTGGCCGGTGCGGCGTCGACGAAGTCGGCCGAAACGTCGACGATGTCGTAGCGGCCACGGTCTGCGCGCCAGGCCGCATTGATCGGACCACCCTCGAGCAGACGGACACGCGGATCGCGGGCCAGGGCGGGCGACGGGCCGAGCCCGCGCATCAGGGCGTCGCGCAGCACCGGCTCGCTCTCGACCCCGTCGATATGGGCCGCGCCCAGCGTCAGGGCCTCGGCCACGCGATAACCGCCGGACAGTCCGACCAGCAGAACGTCCGCGCCCGGACGGAGGGCATAGGGCGCGGCCGACAGCGCGCTGGACGCATAGGTGGCCTGCAGAGGCCCTGCCATCGGCAGGGAGGCGATGCGGTTGCCGTCCCGGTACAGGCCATAGGTCTTGGGCGGCCCGGCCACGCCCATCATCCCGGCGTTGTTGGACACATCGACGTCCACCCGCTCGGTGAAGTCGTCGAGCAGCAGATAGTGGCCGCGCGGCTGGCGGATCTCGGCCACCACGGCCGCGCCCGGCGTATTCAGCGGCGCATAGATGGCCTTGAACTCGCTGAAGGCCGGGGGGGCACCGAGGAACAGGATCGCCTCGCCCGCCACCAGGGCCGCCCCGGCCAGACCGACGCCGAGCCATCTGAACCGCCCCGGCTGGAACAGGGTCGAAAGCGCCAGCGGGATCAGCAGCACGGGGGCCAGCAGGAAGGGATGGACCACGAACATCAGCCCCAGCGCCACCGCCGACCCGACCCCGGCCCCGATCAGGTCATAGCCATAGACCCGCCCGATCTCCCTCGGGTTCAGCACGAAGATCAGGCTGATGTAGAGCCCCGCCAGGAAGAAAAAGGGCAGAAGCGCCGCATAATACAGGCCGATGTTGCGCACCTGATCGGGCCAGGTCGTCGGATTCTGCAGCTGCAGCGGATTGAACGGGTTCTGCGTCACCCACTGATAGCCGAGCGCCGCCGCCAGGGTCATGGCGCCCGGCAAGATCGCCCGCAGCAGAACGCCGTGGCGCTGGACGGTGTCTCTCAGCAGGGCCACGACCACGCCGGACAGGGCGAACCCGGCCAGGACGATGGAGATGATCCAGTATCCGTACTCGGACCATTTCGCGACGGCGAAATAGCGGGTCAGGGCGTTCTCGATTCCTACCACACCCAGGGCGATCAGGAACAGCGGGATCAGGGCCGCGCGGCTGCGGTCGGCGGGCGCGGTCAATGGACCGCGTCCCGCGCCGCGACCGGACCGTCGAGGAAGTCGATCAGCAGGCGGTCGAAGCGGTCGGCCTCGTCGACGAACAGGGCATGGCCCGCATCCTCGAATACCACCATCCGCGCATCGGCATGAGTCCGGACCAGAGTCTCGCCCTGCGCACGCCAGCGGGGCCGCACGACATAGAGCACCGGCCGGTCGGTCGAATGCACGGCCGCGCGCCAGTAGTCGCGCGGCACATCATAGGCCAGCAGGCGCCGCTCGTCCTCCGGGGTCATCCGCAACGCCTGATCGGTCAGCCGCGCGCGATAGTCCGTGCCCGGATCGCGGGCGAACATGGAGGCGACGAAGGCGGCGCGGCGGTCGCGGCGTTCGGCCTCGGTCAGGACCGGCGGTTCGGCGGCGCGCCCGCCGGCCGCAGCGCGCGGTGCCGGTTCCTCGCCGATGGAGTTGTCGATCAGAACCAGGCCGGCGATCCGCGCATCACCCGCGGCGGCGACCCAGGCCAGGCTGTCGAGCACGCCCAGGGACCAGCCGACCAGAACGACGCGGCCGTTCGCCGCATGGTCGATCAGTTCGCCGATGTCGCGTCCGCGTCGTTCATAGGTGTAGCCGAAGCGGGTGACCTCGCTGTCGCCCTGCCCGCGCGGGTCCAGCGCCAGGACATGGAAGCGGTCCGACAGGGCGTCGATCTGGGCCTGGAAGATCCAGCCCGGCATGGTCCATCCGGGCACGAACAGCACGGTCCGGGCTTCCGCAGGACCCGCCTCCAGATAGTGGAGGCGGGCCCCGTCGGAAGTGATGAAGCTGCGGCTCTCCGCCGCCGCGACCGTGCCCCCCGACACGGTCGTCGCGCTTGCGAGAACGGTGACACCCATCACGCCGACCATGGCCGCCCGTGTCCATGCCGGCAGGGTTGTCAGACCGTTACGCCCCATCGCCGGACATCTGGCCCGGACCGTCGTTCGCTGTCGACCGGGTTCGCCGGGCGGGAGAACGAAAGGCTTGACCCCGTGTCCCGAACGGCACTGATCCTCCGCCCTATGGGGCGTATCATCTCACCCCGAACGGGACGACCTTGTTGTCCCCGTCATGGGCGATGTCGGCGGGCCCCAGATACGGGATGCCGGACCGGTTGCACCAGTATTCGACGATCTGCTCGCCCGTCATGCCGAAGTCCGGATCGTTCGGCGGCACGTCCGTGAACCGCCCGGCGCGGATGCCCGCCACGCGCCGGATCGAGGGCGTCGAGGTCAGGTGGAACATCATCCGGTCGATGCTGTAGGCGGCCTCGGACACATCCTCGAGCATCAGGACATGGTCGCTCAGGTCCGGCTCCAGCGGCGTGCCCAGCAGCTGGTCCAGAACGGTCAGGTTGAAGGCCACGGCCGGGCGCGGATCGTCGTGCAGTGACGGCTCCCACGACGAGACCGCACCCTTCCTCAGCCAGTTCAGGGCGCGAAAGGCGGTGTCGTCGTGGCGGACCGCGTCCGAGGCCATGGGCCCGTGGGCCAGGTGCGGAAAGCCCGCCTTGTAGAGGATGGCCAGCAACGACCCGACGTCGGAATAGCCCAGGTAGCGCTTCGCCCGCGCCCTCTCGGTCAGCCGCGGCAGCACCGCCTCGGCGATGCGGCAGGAGCCATAGCCGCCCCGGGCGAACCAGACAGCGTCGATGCGGGGGTCGTTGGCATAGTCGACGAAGGCCTGGGCGCGCGTCGCGTCATCGCCGCTGAAGTGGCCGGACTTCTCCAGCGATGAGGGGTGGATCACCACCGCCACCTTGCGGGCCGGGAAGTTCAACTCCATCCAGGCCTCGATGGCTTCGGCCCGCTCGCGGGAGAACCGCGACGAGACCGCGACGATACCGATCTTCATTCTGCTGTAGCCTCCCGCTCGTCTCCACTTTAGTCACGCGATCATGAGCGAACCATCCTGTTTCTTCTGCGGCATCGGCGGGTCGGGCATGCTGCCGCTGGCGATGATCGTCCAGGCGCGCGGGGCTGCGATCGAGGGGTCGGACCGGGCGCTGGACCAGGGCCGGACGCCCGAGAAGTTCGACTGGCTGAGGGCGCACGGCGTGACCCTGCATCCGCAGGACGGATCGGGCATCCGGGCGGACATGACCGTCGTCGCCACCGGGGCCGTCGAGGACACCGTGCCCGACATCGGGGCGGCGAGGCGGCTGGGCGCGACCATCGTCACCCGGCCCGAGCTGCTGAGCCGGATCTTCAACGCCGCGCCCACCTCGGTCGGGGTCGCGGGCACCAGCGGCAAGTCGACCATCACCGGCATGATCGCCTGGATCCTGAACCAGACCGGCCGCGACCCCACCGTCATGAACGGGGCGGTGATGCGCAACTTCGCCGACGCCGACCATCCGTTCGCCAGCGCCCTCGTCGGCGGGGCCGACCTGTTCGTGGCCGAGGTGGACGAAAGCGACGGCTCCATCGCCCGCTACGATCCGACCGTCGCCGTGGTGTCCAACATCTCGCTGGACCACAAGTCGATGGAGGAGCTGCGCGAGCTGTTCGGCGGCTTCACCGGCAAGGCGCGGACGGCGGTGCTGAACCTCGACAACCCCGAGACGGCGGCCCTGGCCCAGGCGATGGTGGACGACGGCCGGGACGAGGCCGTCCTGACCTTCGCCCTGGGCAATGACACAGCGGACCTGTCGGCCCACGACCTGGCCCCCCTGCCCACCGGCATGACCTTCGACCTGACCGAGCGGGCCGGCGGCGCGCGGATCGCCGCGACCCTGAACGTGCCCGGCGCGCACAATGTCGCCAATGCCCTGGCCGCACTGGGGGCCGTGCGGGCCCTGGGCGTGCCGCTGGACGCGGCGGTCTCGGCGCTGGCGACCTTCGCCGGGATCAGACGGCGGATGGAGGTGGTCGGCACGGCCAACGGCATCACCGTCATCGACGACTTCGCCCACAACCCCGACAAGATCGCCGCCACGGTCAAGACCCTGCACGCCTTCGACGGGCGGCTGCTGATCCTGTTCCAGCCCCACGGCTTCGGTCCGCTGAAGCTGATGAAGGCCGAGTTCATCGACACATTCGCCGGGCTGATGCGTCCCGACGACGTCCTGCTGATGCCCGAGCCGGTCTATTACGGCGGCACCACCGACCGCAGCGTGGGCTCGGAGGATATCGCCTCGGGCGTGCGCGCGGCGGGTGGCCAGGCGGAGGCTTTGCACGACCGCGCGGCCTGCGGCGACCGGCTGGTCGATCTGGCCCGGCCAGGCGACCGGATCATCGTCATGGGCGCGCGGGACGACACCCTGTCGCAGTTCGCGGCGGAGCTTCTGGGCCGGCTGGGCGCTTAGGCCGGATGCTTCAGGACGCCGCCGCCCCCCTCCCCGACGTCGTCGTCACCGCAGCGCGCCTGCCTCCCGCTGCCGGAGAGGCCGCCTTCTCCGTCATCCGGCTGAACCCGGACCGGCTGGACCGCGCCACCCGGCTGGACGAGGCCCTGGCCACGGTTCCGGCTGTCAGCCTGTTCCGCCGCACCTCCAGCCTCGCCGCCAATCCGACGACGCAAGGCATCTCGCTGCGCGCCATCGCCCCGTCGGGAGCCGGGCGGACGCTGGTGACACTGGACGGGGTGCCGCTGAACGATCCATTCGGCGGCTGGGTGATCTGGTCCCAGGTGCCGACCGAAAGCCTGTCCGGCCTCGACATCGTCCGGGGCGCGGGCGCAGGCCCATACGGTGCCGGAGCCCTGACCGGGGTCATCGCCCTGCGCGAGCGCGACGGGGTCGGCGGATCGCTGGACCTGTCCGGCGGCGAATACGGCGGCCGGAGACTGGCGGCCGCGACCACCCTGGGCATCGGGCGCCTGGCCCTGACCGGCACGGTGCAGCGCGAGCAGTCGGACGGCTACATCCCCGTGCGGGGCGCCCGGGCGGGCGCGGCGGACGTGCCGCTGGACCTCGCCACCCTGTCCGGGGCGATCCGGGCCGATGTCGCCCTAAGCACCGTGACCGCCCTGTCCCTGCGCGCCTCGGCCTATGAGGAGGATCGCGGCGCGGGTCTTCTGGGCGCGCGGTCGTCGGCGACGGGCCAGAGCTATGCGGCCACCCTGTCGCGCACCCCGTCTGCGGGCCGCCCGGGCTGGCGCGCCCAGGTTTGGCGGCGCGAGAGCGACTTCGCCAACACCTCGGTCGCCGTGGCCGCCGACCGGACCACGACCACTCCCGCCAACAACCAGTTCGCCACCCCGGCCGAGGGTTGGGGCGCCAACCTCGCGGTCCGTCGCACAACGGTGCCGTTCGGCGGCGGGGCGCTGGAGTGGGAGCTGGGTGCCGACGCCCGCTTCACCGAGGGCGAGACGCGCGAACTGTTCCGCTTCATGGCCGGAGCCTTCACCCGCGACCGGGTCGCGGGCGGCCGGACGTCCGTCATCGGCGCCTATGGCGAGGGATCCTGGACCACCGGGCCGTGGCTGGTCGCCGGGGGTCTGCGGATCGACGGCTGGCGCAATGCGGACGGTCGTCGGCTGGAGCGCGACCGGGCGACCGGCTTGGCCACTCTGGACGAGACCGATCCCGACCGGTCGGGCGAGGTCCTCAGCGCGCGTCTGGCCGTCCGCCGCGCGCTGGCCCCGGGCCTGGCCGCGCGTGCCGCGGCCTATTCCGGGTTCCGGCCCGCGACCCTGAACGAGCTGCACCGGCCCTTCCGGGTCGGCAACGACCTGACCGAGGCCAATGCCGCCCTGGTGCCCGAGACGCTGCAGGGGGTCGAGACCGGCCTGTCCTGGCAGGGCTCGGCGACGACGCTGGGGGCCACCGTCTTCTGGAACCGGATCGAGGACGCCATCGTCAATGTCACCCTCGGCAGCGGCCCCGGCACCTTCCCGCGCGCGGGCTTCGTGCCGGCCGGCGGCGTGCTGCGCCAGCGCCAGAACGCGGGCACCATCGACGCGACCGGCCTGGAGCTGACCGCCGGGCACCGTCTCGGCGAGACCCTGACGCTGGACGCCGCCCTGTCGGTGACCGATGCCAAGGTCGACGGCGGCACCGCGGCACCCCGGCTGACCGGCCTGCGCCCGGCCCAGGCCCCGGTCTGGAGCGCCTCGGCCGGGGCCGACTGGCGCGCGACCGGACGCCTGAGCCTGATCGTCCGCACCCGCTACGAGAGCCGCCGGTTCGAGGACGACCTGAACAGCCGCGTGCTGGACGGGGCGATCACCGCCGACGCCCGGGCGGAGTGGACCGTGCGCGACGGCGTGATCCTGTACGCCGCCGCCGACAATCTGTTCGACGCCGGGGTGGCGGTGGCCGAAAGCGGCGACGGGGTCGAGGGCTATGGCCCCCCGCGCAGTCTGCGAGCGGGGCTGAGCCTGAGCTGGTAGGGCAGACCCTGCTTCAGAACCGGGTCATCAGGGTCAGGCGGGCGTTCCGGGGGGCACCAGGCGAGATGTTGAAGTTGTTGTGGGCGTCGGCGAAATAGGTCTCGTCCATCACGTTCTCGACGTTGAGCTGGACCTGCACGGACGGGGTGATCTCGTAGAAGACGGCGGCGTCGACCCGCGTGAAGGACGGAAGGCGCGTCGTGGCGGCCGACGTTCGAATGCTGGCGAACTGTTCGGACTGATGGATGATCCCGAGCCCCAGTCCCAGTCTTTCGTTCACGCTGTAGCGGTTCCAGAGCGAAACCTGATGCTCCGGAACCTGCCCCAGCCGGACGGCTTCGTTCCCCTGCAGCGTCGCCTCCTGCCAGGCGTATCCACCGCTGACCTGCCAGGCTGATGTTATGCGACCTGTCAGGCCCAGCTCGATCCCGCGGGTCCGCGTCTTCCCGACATTGATGGTCACCAGCGGGTTTAAGGGATCAGGGGTCGTCGCGTTCGAGCGGTCCAGTTGAAACACGGCCGCGGTCAGGTTCAGACCCGGCCGGACATCCCACTTGAGGCCGACCTCGTGATTGACGAAGGCCTCGGGCTCCAGGTTCTGCTGGGTCGTCGAAAGGGTCAGGAACTGGTCGCCCGACCGCGGCAGGAAGGACTGGCTGTAGCTGGCGAAGAGCGAAATCCCGGGCCCGGGCTTGAAGATCAGACCCAGACGGGGCGACACCTTTTCGTCGGTCCGGGTGAAGGGCCGATCAGGGTTCGGCTGCAGGTCCAGCCCGTCGATGTCGAACCTGTCGTACCTGATGCCGACGATTGCCTCCACCCGATCGCCAAGCCGGATCTGGTCCTGCACATAGGCCGATACGGTTTCGACGTTTGAAACCGTGTCCCGGGCCGGAGCCGAAAAACTGACCGTGGGAAACACGGGGTTCGCAAGGTTGAAGGTCCTGCTCGACAAAACACCGTTGAGCCGTCGGTTGGTCGAGTCCTGATCGCCGTACTCAAGACCGAAGAGCACCTGATGATCGACGCTGGAGGTGTGCAAGCTCCAGACGAGGTTGCTCTGGACCAGAAGGTTCTGGCGCGTGGTCGCGTCAGCGTAGGCGTCCAGCGCCACCGTTCCGGCCTGCGCCGTCGCGACACCGCTCGGAAAGACGTTCGTATAGACCTTGTCGTAGTCGCCGTAGAGCGCCGTCGTCGAGAAAGACAGGTCAGGCGTCAGGACACCATCGACCCGGACCTTGACGATGTCAGCGTCCAGGGTCGTGCGGTTCACACCGGGGACACCGAAAAACTGATCCCGATAACCCCGGATCGGGACACCGGCCAGTGAAGGGACGCCTCGATCGGTTACGCGATCGTCGTCGATATGCTCATAGGAGATGCCGGCCTTCCAGCCGTGGCCGAGATCCGCCGCGAAATGAGGGTTTATCGCAGACCGCTGTCCCTCATAGACATCGCGATGATTGGCGAGTTCCTCGTAGGCGGCATTGAGCCGGAACGCCGACATTTCTCCCGTCGAAACGTTCAGGTCCAGCGACAGATCATAGGCACCGAAGCTGTTGACGCTTGTCCGCGTCCCGAACAATCGCCCCGCAGCGCTGGGGGCCTTCTGAACACGATTGAAGATCCCGCCACCGCCGCCCCGTCCGAAGATGAGCGCATAGGGTCCTTTCAGGACCTCCACACGCTCCAGATTGTAGAGGCCACGATAGTACTGAACGTCGTCGCGCACCCCGTCGATGAAGAAATCGGCCGTGGTGTTCTGACCGCGCAGCGTCACCTGGTCACGATTGCCCTCACCCTGCCCCACGGTGACGCCTGGAACATACCGGAGCACGTCTCCCAGACTGTACATCGCCTGGTCGTTCAACTGGGCTCGCGTCACCACCGTCACGCTTTGCGGCACGTCGATCAGGGCGGTGTCGGTCTTGGTCGCTGTCACCGAGTTCACGGCGATATAGCCGCGTTTGGCACCCGTCACGATGATGGGCTCAAGATCCGTCGCCTGATGCTGCGCGAGCGCCATCGTCGGCCATGTCAGCGCAAGCGCTGTGGATGCGAGAAGGGCGCTGAAAGCTGAGGCGTTGGGCGGGGACACTGGCAAGATCCGGCACTGAAATGCGACTAGTTCGCAATATCAGACAAGAGAGCTGTGGCAAGGCGAATTGCGAATTCGTCGCAGTATCAGCTCGACACCGGGCGATTGCGTGGTCCCGGGGTAAACAGCCTCTTAACCCTGCACCTGCGACACTCTCGGTCCGTCCGATCGGAGCCGTCGATGTCCGCCGCCCTCGCCATCAGCCAGCGTGCCTTCCTGAGTGCCCTTGTCCTGTGGGACGCGCCCTTCGTGGTGCGGTTTCGCGGCGTGTTGCAGGCGCTTCTGGCCACACTTCTGGTCGTGGCCCTGGTGTCGTGGAACGCAGCCGATCCCAGCCTGAACGCCGCCTCGTCCAGCCCGGCGACCAACTGGCTGGGCGCCAGCGGCGCGATCTTCGCGGATCTGTTCATGCAGAGCCTGGGCCTGGCCGCCTGGCCCGCCGCCGCCCTGACCATCGCCTTCGGGCTGGCCGCCGCCATCGGCGATGCGATCCGCCAACGCCTGAAGCCCACGCCCCTGAAGGCCCTGTCGGCCACCGGCGGCGTCCTGGCCCTGTCCGCCGCCCTGTCCGCGCTGGCGGCCCCCGGCGCCTGGCCATTGCAGACGGGCCTCGGCGGTCTGTGGGGCGATGCGGTGATCGGCCTGTTCGGCCACGGGGCCCATGCCCTGGGCATACCGGGCGGCGGGATCGTCAGCGGCGTGCTGTTCCTGGTCTTCGGCCTGTGGGCCTGCGGTTACGCCGTGGGCCTGCGGGCGTCGGATTTCGGAGAGACGATCGCCTGGGCGTCCGGCCTGCACCGTCCCCCCCTGCCCGCGTCCCGGCCGGTCGGTCGCCGCCCGGTGGCCGAGGCCGCGATCGCCGCGCCCCGGGCCGCGGGTCGCGCCACCCGTCTCGAACTGCCCGGGGACGAGGACGACGTCGCGCTCCTGCCCTGGGACGAACCGGCGCCTGAACCCGCCCTGCCCGCGGCCCGCACGGCCACCGAGCCCCGTGTCGCCGCGCCCCGGCCGGCCAAGGCCTCGAAAAAGGCCATCGACGACGGTCAGGTCACCTTCGACTTCGTCCGGCCCCAAGGCGACTTCGATCTGCCGCCCCTGGCCATGCTGGCCAGGCCCCAGGCCCGCGTCGGCACGGTCGACGAGACGGCCCTGAAACAGAATGCCAGGATGCTGGAAGAGGTGCTGGCCGAGTTCGGGGTCAAGGGTGTCATCGACCAGATCCGCCCCGGCCCCGTGGTCACCCTGTACGAACTGGTGCCCGCGCCCGGCGTCAAGCACGGCCGCGTCGTGGCCCTGTCGGACGACATCGCCCGCAGCATGTCCGCCCGCGCCTGCCGTATCTCGGTGGTGCCGAACCGGAACGCCATCGGCATCGAATTGCCGAACCTGAAGCGCGAGACCGTCTATCTGCGCGACCTGCTGGCCAGTGCCGAATACGGCAAGCCCGCGCACCTGCTGCCGCTCGCGCTCGGCGAGACCATCGGCGGCGAGCCCTATGTCGCCGACCTTGCGCGCATGCCCCACCTGCTGATCGCGGGCACCACCGGTTCGGGCAAGTCGGTGGGGGTCAATGCCATGATCCTGTCGATCCTGTACCGGCTCAGCCCGGCAGAATGCCGCTTCATCATGATCGACCCCAAGATGCTGGAACTGTCGGTTTATGACGGCATTCCGCACCTGCTGGCCCCGGTCGTCACCGATCCGAAGAAGGCCGTCGTCGCCCTGAAATGGACCGTCCGCGAGATGGAGGACCGCTATCGCCGGATGTCCAAGCTCGGCGTGCGCAACGTCGCCAGCTACAACGAGCGGGCGAAGGAGGCCCAGGCCAAAGGCGAGCATTTCGAACGCACGGTCCAGACCGGCTTCGACGACCAGGGCCGCCCGGTCTATGAATCCGAGAAGATCCGGCCCGAGCCCATGCCCTATCTGGTCGTGGTCATGGACGAGATGGCCGACCTGATGCTGGTCGCCGGCAAGGACGTCGAGGGCGCCGTCCAGCGCCTGGCCCAGATGGCCCGCGCCGCCGGCATCCACCTGATCATGGCGACCCAGCGCCCCTCGGTCGACGTTATCACCGGCACCATCAAGGCCAACTTCCCGACCCGGATCTCCTTCCAGGTCACCTCCAAGATCGACAGCCGCACCATCCTGGGCGAACAGGGCGCCGAGCAGCTGCTGGGCCAGGGCGACATGCTCTACATGGCCGGTGGCGGGCGGATCACCCGACTGCACGGTCCGTTCGTGACGGACCAGGAGGTCGAGGAGGTCTGCAAATACCTGCGCAGCCAGGGCGAGCCGGATTACCTCGACCTGATCACCGACGATCCGGACGGGGACGGCGACGGGGCGATGGAAGAGGGCGGTGGAGCGTCTTCGGGCGACGACCTCTACGACCGGGCCGTGGCCGTGGTGACCCGCGACCGCAAGGCCTCGACCAGCTACGTCCAGCGCCGCCTGCAGATCGGCTACAACCGCGCCGCCTCCCTGATCGAGCGGATGGAACAGGAGGGCGTCGTCTCGGCCGCCAACCATGCGGGCAAGCGTGACGTCCTCGCCGGCCCGCCGCCGATCGTGTGAGGCAGGCCCGTCTCCCTTCCGATCAAGGGGAGGGAAACGGCGCATCGGGAACCCTTCACCTGAACAGGGCTTCATCCGACCGCCGGAATATGGTCTGGCTTGGGTCATATCGACGCCAGGTCAGGTCGCGATAACGGCACGACCGACAATCATCGCGCCCTCCGGTCAGGCCGGAGGATGACGAATTGAGAGAGACCCTCATGACCCTGTCCCGCAGAGACCTCGGCTTCGGCCTCGCCGCCCTGACGGCCATGGGGGCCTCGCTCGCCGCCCTGCCGGCCGCCGCCCAGTCGGGCCTGTCGGCCGAGGACCGCGCGACGCTGGCGACGGCCCAGACCTATCTGCAGAACCTCACCTCGGCCCAGGGGACCTTCGTCGAGACCGGCGCGGGCGGCCAGCGGCGCGAGGGTCGCTTCTATCTGCAGCGCCCGGGCAGGATGCGGTTCGAGTACACCAACCCGGCAGGCCTGCTGGTCGTCTCGGACGGCAACAACGTCAAACGCTACGACCCGCGCCTGAACGTCTTCCGGCAGGTGCCGCTGGGGGCCACGCCGCTGTCGACCTTCCTGGCCAGGAACGTCCGGCTGGACCAGGGCGTGCGCATCGATCGCGTGACCCGCATGCAGTCCGGAGCCTTCGCCATCACCGCCCGGGACTCCAACCGGCCCGACGACGGTTCGGTCATCCTGGCCTTTGCCGGCAGCCCGATGCGCCTGCAGGAGTGGACCATCACCGATGCCTCGGGCGCGCGCACGCGGACACAGCTGACCACCCTGACGCCCGCGTCTGGCCTGGCCGCCAGCCTGTTCCGCCTGACCGATCCAACCCGTCGCCCCGGGCGCAACTGACAGTTTGGCGAATCCTGCACCGTGTTCGGATGAACACAGGCAAATCACTTTATTAACGATTTGACTATTTCTGACAGGCGTGACACTTTGGGCACAGGCGGTTTTGGCCGCCCTTCTGCCTTCGGACGTCATCCCCTCCCGATGGCTGCGAGAGAGAACCCTTGGCCCCCGGCGCCCCCCGCCGGGGGTTATTTTTTGAAGCGCGGACAGGCTAGAGGCACCCGATGCTTCGCATCGCCACCTGGAACATCAACTCCGTCCGCTTGCGTATCGACCAGGTCGCGCGCTTCGTGACGATGAGCGGCACCGACGTCCTGTGCCTCCAGGAGATCAAATGCCTGGAGGACCAGTTCCCCAGAAACGCCTTCGCCGAAATGGGCCTGCCCCATCTGAAGGTCGCGGGTCAGAAGGGCTGGCACGGCGTGGCCATCGCCAGCCGCCACCCGATCGCGCCCAGCGAGACGTTCCAGTCCTGCAGGCTGGGCCATGCGCGCTGCGTGTCCGTGCAGGTCGCGGGCGTCGACATCCAGAACTTCTACATCCCCGCCGGTGGCGACGTGCCCGACCGCGAACTGAACCCCAAGTTCGATCACAAGATGGACTTCTACGAACAGCTGACGGCCACCGTGACGGCGCAGGACCGGTCACGCCCTCTGCTGATGTGCGGCGACTTCAACATCGCGCCATCGGAGTTCGACGTCTGGAACCACCGCTATATGTCGAAGATCGTCAGCCATACGCCGGTCGAGGTGGAGACCCTGAACCGGCTGCAGGCCGCAGGCGCGTTCACCGACGTGGTCCGCGAGGCGTTTCCCGAGCCGCAGAAGCTGGCCAGCTGGTGGAGCTATCGCGCGCAGGATTTCCGCAAGTCCGCCCGTGGCCTGCGTCTGGACCACATCTGGACCTCGCCGGGCCTGACCCCTGCCGTCATCCCCGGATCGGCCACCATCCACGAACCGGTCCGCGCCTGGGAACAGCCCAGCGACCACTGCCCGATCACGGTCGATCTGGACGTCTGACCGCAGACCCGGTGCATCTTCCGTCCCGCACCGCAACAAAACTGTTGCGCATCGGCGCGCCGCCGGTCCACGCTGGACCTCCACCCTAGGGTCGGGACTCATTTGGCCCAGTAGCAGACGGTCGCGGCGATGAGCACGCCGGAGAGGTAGTTTGCTGCGAGCTTGTCGTATCGGGTAGCGACCCGGCGATAGTCCTTAAGCCTGGACCAAAGGCGCTCGACGGTGTTGCGCTGGCGATAGGCGACGACGTCATAGGGGATGGGTCGTTTTCGCGATGTTGTGGTCGGGATGACGGCCTCGGCGCTTCGCTCGGCCAGGCGCTTCCTGAGGTGGTCGGCATCATAGCCCCGATCAGCCAGCAGCTTGCGGAACGGCCCGGCGGCCTCGATCAGGGCGTGGGCCATGGTGATGTCGTTGGTGTTGCGCTGAGCAGCAGCACGCGAGGCCGTCCCTGATCATCCACCAGCCCGTGGATCTTGGTCGTCCGACCTCCTCGCGACCGGCCTATGCTCTGGACGAAGGCCCCCCTTTAGCGCCCGCCGCCGAGCGGTGGGCCTTGACCGAGGTCGAGTCGATGGCGGCGCTGGAGTAGATGCCGCTGTGGCCGGTCAGGGCCTTGAAGATGTCGTGCCAGATGCCTTGGCGGCTCCAGCGGTTGAACCGGTTGTAGACTGTCGTGTACGGCCCGTACTCGGCCGGGCAGTCACGCCAGCGCGCACCCGATTGAAGCATATGGATGATTCCGGAGATCACACGGTGATCATCCACTCGTCGCGCGCCGCGACGACCGCGAGGCAGATGGGGCTCGATCCGTGCCCACGCTTCGTCATCCAGCCAATAGAGCTTCCGCATTCAAGGACTCCTTCCGGAATCCTTGAATCAGAACAACTGAAAGACGGCCAGGACTTATTGAGTACGGACCCTAGCGCGCGGGAGCGACCGTCACGTTCGACGAAATGTCAGGCCATGCCGGCTCGGATCAGGTCCGCCCCAGCTACCGGACCCTGGCCCGGTGGCTCGAGGCCGCGCCGGCCGACCTGCTGCAGGCCCGCTCGCGCCAGGCGGAGCTGTTCTTTCGCCGCATGGGCGTGACGTTCGCCGTCTATGGCGACGTCGAATCCAACGAACGCCTGATCCCCTTCGACGTGGTGCCCCGCATCATCGGCGCGGCCGAGTGGGAGCCGCTGGAAAAGGGCCTGAAGCAGCGGGTCACGGCGATCAATGCCTTTCTGAAGGACATCTATGGCCCCCAGGAGTGCATCCGCGCCGGTATCGTCCCGGCCGAGCTGATCTTCACCAATCCCCACTATCGCCCCGAGATGCAGGGCCGCCGTCCACCCGGCGACATCTGGACCCACATCTGCGGCGTCGATCTGGTCCGCACGGGCGAGGACGGGTTCGTGGTGCTGGAGGACAATTGCCGCACGCCGTCCGGTGTCTCCTACATGCTGGAGAACCGCGAGATGATGATGCGGCTGTTCCCCGACCTGTTCGCCGAGCACCGCATCCGCCCGGTCGAGACCTATACCGACATGCTGCTGGCCAGCCTCCGCGCCAGCGCGCCCGAGCACGCAGGGGCCGATCCCAACATCGTCGTCCTGACGCCCGGCCCCTACAACTCGGCCTACTACGAGCACAGCTTCCTGGCCGACAAGCTGGGGGTCGAGCTGGTCGAGGGGGGCGATCTGTTCGTCAACGACGACATCGTCTTCATGCGCACGACCGAGGGTCCGAAACGCGTCGATGTCATCTATCGCCGCGTCGACGACGACTGGATCGATCCGCTGACCTTCCGGCCTGATTCGACCGTCGGCGTGCCCGGCCTGATGGCCGCCTACACGGCCGGGAACGTGACCCTGTCGAACGCCGTGGGCACCGGCGTCGCCGATGACAAGGCGGTCTATACCTATATGCCGGAGATCATCCGCTTCTTCAGCGGCGGCGACCCGATCCTGGGCAATGTGCCCACCTGGCGCTGCCGCGAGCCGGCCGCGCTAAAGGAAGTGCTCGAAAAACTGCCCGAGCTGGTGGTCAAGGAGGTCGGCGGCTCCGGCGGCTACGGCATGCTGGTGGGTCCGGCCTCGACCAGGGCCGAGATCGAGGATTTCCGCAAGAAGCTGATCGCCGACCCCGACGACTTCATCGCCCAGCCGACCCTGGCCCTGTCCACCGCCCCGACGCTGGACGGCGGCAGTCTGTCGCCCCGCCACGTCGACCTGCGGCCGTTCGTTTTGAGCAGCCCCGCAGGCGTCCGTGTCGCGCCGGGCGGCCTGACCCGCGTGGCGCTGAAGGCCGGATCGCTGGTGGTCAACTCCAGCCAGGGCGGCGGGACCAAGGACACCTGGGTGCTGGATGATTAGGTCTTTCCATATCCCGCTCATCCCCGCGAAAGCGGGGACCCAGTGCTTTGGGCGACGATCGTTCGTAGAGGGCACGGTCATGGTCCAGCGCACGGCCTCGCGACAGAACTGGGTCCCCGCTTTCGCGGGGATGAGCGGGTATAGAGATGCTCTCTAGAACCGCTGAATCCCTCTACTGGACCGGCCGCTACATGGAGCGGGCCGACTTCCTCGCGCGCATCCTGGAGGCGGCCGTGCGTCTGGCCGCCCTGCCTGCGCGTGACGGGGCCGCCGCCACGGCCTGGGCCAGCGCCATCGCCTCGGCGGGGGTGTCGCGCCAGTTCGCCGCCTCGGGCCGCACCCCGTCCGAGAAGTCGGTGCGCGAATTCCTGGCCTTCTCGCCCGACAATCCCTCTTCGATAAGGGCCTGCATCACCGCCGCGCGCACCAATGCCCGCTCGGTCCGCACCGCCCTGACCATCGAGCTGTGGGAAGCCATCAACGGAGCCTGGAACGGGCTGAACGAGTTCGGCGAGCCGTCGAAACGCGACGACTTCGTGCGCTATCTGGAGTGGGTGAAGGGCGTCTCGCTGGCGGTCGAGGGGGCATCGTCGCGGACGATGCTGAGGAACGACGCCTACTGGTTCCTGCGGCTGGGCGGGGCGATCGAGCGGGCCGACAACACCGCGCGGCTGCTGGACGTGAAGTATCACCTGCTGCTCCCGGCCGGGGAACGCGTCGGTGGCCAGCTCGACTATTTCCAGTGGACGACCCTGCTGCGCGAGGTCTCGGCCCTGACCGCCTATCGCTGGGTCTATCGCGAGAGCGTGCGACCCTGGCTGGTCGCGGACCTGATGGTGCTGAACCGCCAGATGCCGCGCTCGCTGGCCAGCTGCCAGGGGATGATCGTCAGCTATCTGGACCGTCTGGCCACCGACTACGGCCGTCGCGGTCCGGCCCAGCGCATCGCCTCGGCCCGGCTGACGCGGTTCAACGAGACGAATATCGAAGAGATCTTCCAGTCCGGCCTGCACGAATACATCCTGGCCTTCCTGAGCGAGAACAACGCCCTGGCTGCCGCCGTCCACGATCAGTACCTGGTGTAGGATGCGCATCCGGATCGACCACGAAACCCGTTACGCCTACGACCGCGCCGCGCGGTTCATCGTCCAGGTCCTGCGCCTGACACCGCGCTCGACCGAGGGCCAGCAGGTGCGCGACTGGCGCATCGAGACCGACGTCGACGCCCATCTGCGCCGCTCCGAGGACTCCTTCGGCAACATCGTCCACACCCTCTATACCGAGCGCCCCACCAACGGTCTGATGGTGCGGGTGACGGGCGAGGTCGCGACCGTCGACACCGGCGGCGTCCTGCGCGGCACGCCGGAGCGTCTGTCGCCGCTGGTCTTCCTGCGCGACACCCCCCTGACCCACGCCGATGCGGCGCTCCGGGCCCTGGCGGCCGAGGTGGGCGAGGACGGCGACACCCTGACGAGGCTGCACCGGCTGATGTCCACGATCCATGGCACGGTGGCCTTCAGGGTTGGATCGACCACGGTGGATCACACCGCCGCCGACGCCTATGCCCAGAAACAGGGCGTGTGCCAGGATCACGCGCAGATCTTCATCGCCGCCGCCCGGCGCATGGGCATTCCGGCGCGCTATGTATCGGGCCATCTGCACCGGTCCGACGGGGTCGAAAACCAGGACGCCGCCCACGCCTGGGCCGAGGCCTGGATCGAGGACCTCGGCTGGGTCGGGTTCGATGCGGCCAATGGCATCTGTCCGACCGAACACTATGTCCGCGTCGCCTGCGGCCTGGACGCGCTGGGGGCCTCGCCCATTCGCGGAACCAGCTATGGCGGCGGGCGCGAGACGATGACCGTGGCCCTGCGTGTGCGCCAGATGCAACAGACCCAGCAGCAACAGCAAAGCCAGGGCTGGTCATGATCCGTTCAGGGGTCGTCCTGTTGTTCGAATCTGTTAGCGTCGTCGCTTCTGATGAGTGGCGGTCCGGTTCGGGCCGAGTCTTCTGATATGACCTACTGCGTCGGCATGCTGGTGGATGAGGGGTTGGCGATGATCGCCGACACCCGGACGAATGCCGGTGTCGACAACATCTCGTCCTATCGAAAGCTGCATGTGACCGAGGTGCCGGGCGACCGGGTCATCGGCATCGCCACGGCCGGAAACCTGTCGGTGACCCAGACGGCCCTGGCCATGGTCGCCGAGGGCGTGCGGATGCCGGGCCACGATGTGCCCGAAACGCTGGAGACCTGCCCGACCCTGTTCCGCGCGGCCCAGCTGGTCGGCTACTGCCTGAACCAGGTCCGTCAGGACCTGCAGCCGACGGTCGAGGCCGACGCGCTGAAGATCACCGCCTCCATGCTGCTGGGCGGCCAGGTCCGGGGTGGCAAGATGGGGCTGTATCTCATCTACGCCCAGGGCAATTTCATCGAGTGCGGCACCGATACGCCCTACCTGCAGATCGGCGAGCTGAAATACGGCAAGCCCATTCTGGACCGCGCGCTACGCCCCGACACCCCGATGTCAGAGGCGGTCAAGCTGGGGCTCATCAGCTTTGATTCCACCATCCGGTCGAACATCGCCGTGGGTCCGCCGTTCGACATGATCGTGATCCCGCGCGACAGCCTGCACGGCGACCAGCGCCGGATCGAAACCGACGATCCCTATTTCAAGGACCTGGGTCGACGCTGGTCAGAGGCTCTGGCCAACGCCCACCGCGCCATGCCCGACCCGCCGTGGATGGCCGACGCGCCCCCGCAGCGCCCCTCGATGACGGTGGTCAGCTAGACCCTGCGTCGATCGCCCTTGACCGTTCCACTGTTACAGCATAGTGGAACGCGCTCAATGACCGACACCCTCCGCAACACCGCCCCGGCCCGGGCCGCAGACGACAGGGATGCGCTCTGCGACGCCTTTCTGTCGCTGAAGACGCGCGCGGAGATGGAGGCCTTCCTGTCGGACTTGTGCACCCCGGCCGAGATCCGCGCCTTCGCCGAACGCTGGGCTGTCGCCCGGCTGCTGGATCAGAAGTCGAAATCCTATCGAGAGATCGCGATCGAGGCCGGGGCCAGTCCCACGACCGTCGTCCGCGTCGCGCGTTTCCTGCGCGAGATGCCGCATCAGGGCTATCGCCTGGTGCTGGACAGAACCCACAGATCAGCCTGAGTCCAACGCCATGAGTACCGTCCAGGGGCGACTTCGCATCGCCGTGCAGAAATCCGGCCGTCTGGCCGACCGCAGCCTCGACCTCGTCCGGGATGCGGGCCTGCGCGTCGTGAAGGGAGCCAACGATCTGCTGTACAAGGTCGAGAACTATCCGATCGACCTGCTGCGGGTGCGCGATGACGACATCCCGACCTTCGTCGCCGACGGCGTCTGCGATCTCGGCATCGTCGGCGAGAATGTGCTGGAAGAGGGCAAGAACGGCGGATCGAACGCCTCCATCGTGATGCCGCTGGGCTTCGGCCGATGCACGCTGAAGCTCGCCTGCCCGCCCATGCTGGACTATGCGGGGCCCGCCTCGCTGCAGGGCCTGCGCATCGCCACCTCCTATCCGAAGATCCTGCGCCGCTATCTGGACGAGCAGGGCATCGGGGCCGACATCGTCGTCATGCGCGGCGCGGTCGAGGTGGCTCCCCGGCTGAAGCTCGCCTCCGCCATCTGCGACCTCGTCTCCACCGGCGCGACGCTGGAGGCCAATGGCCTCGTGGCCAAGGAGACCGTGTTCGAAAGCCAGGCCGTCCTGATCCAGTCGCCTGTCGCGCCCGAGCCCGGCCTGCAACACCTGCTGGAGTCGATCATCGAGCGGATGGCCGGCGTGGTCAGTTCGCAGGGTGCCAAATATGTGATGCTGAACGCGCCCCGTTCGGCACTGGACGCCATCACCGCCATCCTGCCCGGGGCCGGTGCCCCCACCGTCATGCCGCTGATGGGCCGCGACGACGCGGTCGCCGTCCACGCCGTGTGTCAGGAAGCGGTCTTCTGGGAAACGCTGGAGAAGCTCAAGGCGGCCGGGGCCTCGGCCATTCTGGTCCTGCCGATCGAGAAGATGATGTGATGGGCACGCTTTCCATCAAGCGCATCGACTGGTCGGGCCTGGACCGACAGGGTCGCCTCGACGCGCTGGCCCGCCCCTCGCGCCGCAGCGAACGCGACGTGCAGGATGTCGTCAGCGGCATCTTCGAACAGGTCGCCCTCTCCGGCGGTCTGGCCGTCAGCCAGTTCGCCGAGCGGATCGACGGCTTCAGGCCCCGCCGCATCGCCATCACGCCCGAGGCCGTCGCCGCCGCCCGCGACGCCCTGCCCCCCGCCGACACCCGCGCGCTCCGGGTCGCCGCCGAGAACGTCCACGTCTTTCACCAGGCGACGAAACCGGAGGACACCGCCTTCATCGAGACCACCCCCGGCGTGAAATCGAAACTGGTCTGGCGACCCATCGGCGCGGCCGGGATCTACGTCCCCGGCGGCACGGCGCCCCTGTTCTCGTCGCTTCTGATGCAGGCCATCCCGGCCGAGGTCGCGGGCGTCACGTCCCGCGTCGTCGTCACCCCGCCGGCGAAAGACGGCAGCGTCCACCCGGCCATGATCCTGGCCGCGGCCGAGGCGAACCTCGACGCCATCTGGCTGATCGGCGGGGCCCAGGCCATCGCGGCTCTGACCTATGGCGTCGTGCTGGACGACGGCGAGATCCCGGCCTGCGACAAGCTGTTCGGCCCCGGCAATGCCTATGTCGCCGAGGCCAAGCGTCAGGCCGCCGCCCTGCCGAACGGCCCCTCGGTCGACATGCCGGCCGGACCGTCGGAGCTGCTGGTCATCGCCGACCGCTTCTGCGACCCGGAGATCGCCGCCGCCGACCTGCTGAGCCAGGCCGAGCACGACGCGGACGCCCAGGTCATCCTGGTCTGCGAACGCGCCGCCACGATCGACGCCATCCTGGCCGAGGTCGAGGAACAGCTGACCACCCTGCCCCGCGCCGACATCGCCCGCGCCTCCCTGGCGGAGGCCCGCGCCATCCTCGTGTCCGACATGGCCGAGGCCTGCGCGGTGTCCAACCTCTATGGCCCCGAACACCTGGCCCTCCAGGCCGAGGACGCGGACGCCCTGGTGGCCTCCATCCGCGCTGCCGGAGCGGTCTTCGTCGGTCGCTGGGCCGCCGAGACCCTGGGCGACTACGCCGCCGGCCCCAGCCACGTCCTGCCCACCGACGGCGGAGCCCGGACGCTCGGCGGCATCACCACCGCCAGCTTCATGACCTCCATGTCGGTCCAGACCGTGACCGAGGCCGGGGCCGAACGCCTCGGCCCCATCGCCGCCCGTCTGGCCCGGCTGGAGGGCCTGGAAGCCCACGCCCGGGCCGCCGATCTGAGGAGTGCGGGATGAGGATCTTCAGCATTCCCCTTCTCCCCTTGCGGGAGAAGGGGACCGAGCGAATGCGAGGTCGGATGAGGGGTGACTCCCGGTCTCGCCGGTCGGGGACTGCTCGCCTTATCCCATCTGCGTCCTCGTACCCCTCATCCGTCAGCCTTCGGCTGCCACCTTCTCCCGCAAGGGGAGAAGGAGACCCGACATGACCCTTCCCGCCCCCTATCCGCCCCTGGTCGCCGGTGGCGAAGGCCTCGACGCCTATCCCGGCGACCCCTCCGCCCTCGCCGCTCGCATGGCCCAGGTCTACGGCGTCGCCACCGACCGGGTTCTGCCCGTCCGGGGCCTGACCCACGGGCTGGAGCTGGTCTTCCGCCTCGCGGCCCGCGATGGCCGCTCGGTCGAGGCCCCCGACGCCGAGCCCTGTGCCGGTCTGGCCCGCCTCTATCGTGCGGCGGACGGCGACCGCGCCGCCGTGGTCATCCGCGCCCTCGGCTCGCCCGAGGCCGTGGCCGAGATGGCCGAACGCGTCGCCCCCGCCCTGCTGGTCGTGGACGAGGGCCTGGTCGAGTTCGCCGACGGCCCCTCCGCCACCACCCTGATCGGCGACCACGCCAATCTGGTGGTCCTGCGCAGCCTGTCGCTGGCCTATGGTCTGGCCGGTGCCCGCGTCGGCGCAGCCCTGGCCCAGCCCGGCACCCTGGCCACCCTGGCCGAGGTCGTCGAACCCTATGCCCTGCCCGAGCCTCTGGTCCGCCTCGCCATGCAGGCGCTCGATCCGTCGCGCATGATCGAAACCACCGAACGCATCGCCGCCGTCCGCCGCGAACGCGAGCGGCTGGTGCGCCAGATCGGCCGGGTCATGGTGGTGGAGACCGGTGTCGGCCCCATCCTGATGGCGCGCCCGCTGGACATCGAGGCGACCCTGGCCGACCTGTCGAAATACGGCATCGCCGCGGATCGCTCGGGGGAGCGGGTCCGCCTGCCCGTCTCGATCAAGGCCGAGGTCAACGACCGGCTGCTGACCGCGCTCGGCCTGACGCCCGCGAGGACCCGCGCGCACCGCGTCGGACAGGCCGTCCGCGACACGAAGGAGACCCGCATCGTCTGCGCCGTGGACCTGGACGCCGCCGGCCCCATCCGGATCGAGACGGGCGTCGGCTTCTTCGACCACATGCTGGAACAGGTCGCAGCCCACGGCGGATTCTCGCTGCGTCTCAAGTGCGAAGGCGATCTGCACACCGACCCGCACCACACGATCGAGGACTCGGCCATCGCGCTGGGTCAGGCCCTGAAACAGGCCTTGGGCGAGCGGCGTGGCATCCAGCGCTATGGCTTCGTCCTGGCCATGGACGAGGCCCAGGCCAATGTCGCTATCGACCTGTCCGGGCGTCCCTATCCGGTGTTCGAGGGCACCTTCTCGACCCCCTTCATCGGCGAATACCGCACCGACCTGACCGCCCACGTCTTCCGCTCCCTGGCCGAGCATCTGGGGGCCGCGATCCAGATCTCGGTCAAGGGCGACGACGACCACCACAAGACCGAGGCCGTCTACAAGGGCTTCGGCCGCGCGCTGCGTCAGGCGATCCGCGTCGAGGGCGACGCCGTGCCGAGCACGAAGGGGGTGCTGTGATGGCCGCTCTTCGGCTCCCTCTCCCTTTGGGAGAGGGCTTGAGGCTCGGCAAGCGCAGCGCGCCGCCAAGCCGAAAGGGTGAGGGGTTACAATGCCAGCCGGTGAGGTCGAAACCCCTCACCCTTTCGCGCAAGGCCGATCGCCTTCGGCTCTCGCGCGCTCAAGCCCTCTCCCTGTGGGAGAGGGGCCGATGACCGTCGCCATCGTCCACCTGGGGGCCGGCAATACCGCCTCGGTCCAGTTCGCGCTGGAGCGGCTGGGCGCCGACACCCGCATCACTTCCGATCCCGTCGAGATCGCCGAGGCCGAACGCCTGGTCCTGCCCGGCGTCGGTGCGGCCGGCTATGCCATGGAGCGGATGGCGGCGCTCGGCCTGACCGATGTCATCAAGGCCTTCGAACGCCCCCTGCTGGGCCTGTGCCTGGGCCAGCAGCTGCTGTTCGCCGAAAGCGAGGAGAACGGCGGTGCCGCCATGCTGGGCTTCATATCGGGGACGGTCCGGCGCATGCCCGTCCGCCATGACCTGCCGGTCCCGCACATGGGCTGGTCGCAGCTGCATAAGCTGAAGGACGACCCCTTGCTGCAGGGGGTGAGCGAGGGCGACTACGCCTATTTCGTCCACTCCTATGTCTGTCCCGACACCGGGGCCACCATCGCCTGCGCCGACTACGGGGCCGAGGTCCCGGCCATGGTCCGCGCCGGAAACCGCTGGGGCTGCCAGTTCCACCCGGAGCGATCGGCCGGGGCCGGCGCGCGGATTCTGAAGAACTTTTTGGAGGTGGCGGCGTGAACCCTCTTCCCTCTCTTTCGTCATCCTCCGGCGAGCGCAGCGAGACCGGGGCATGACGAAAACTATGGTGACGGCATGATCGTCTATCCCGCCATCGACCTGCGAAACGGCGTCTGCGTGCGGCTGATGCATGGCCGCTTCGACCAGGTGACCGAGTACGACACCGTCCCCGCTGCGCGCCTGACCGCCTTCGTCGCCGAGGGCGCGACCTGGGTCCACATCGTCGACCTGGACGGTGCGGAGGCAGGCCGAGCGGTCCAGCACCGGCTGATCGGCGACCTGGCCGGCAGCCTGGATGTGAACATCCAGTCCGGCGGCGGCGTCCGCACCCTGTCCGACGTGCGCAACCTGCTGGACGCGGGCGTCAGCCGCGTGGTCGTCGGGTCGCAGGCCGTGACGGCGCCGGCCGAGGTGTCGGCCTGGCTGGGCAGGTTCGGCCACCAGCGCCTGACCCTCGCCTTCGACGTCCGGGTGGGCGAGGACGGCGTACCCGTCCCGTCCCTGAAGGGCTGGACCGAGGCCGCGCCGATAGACCTGTGGACCGCGCTCGACCGCTATCCGCCCGGCACGCTGGAGCACGTCCTGATCACCGACGTCGGTCGCGACGGCGCCCTGACGGGTCCGAACCTCGACCTGCTGGCCGAGGTCATCCGGCGTCGTCCCGACCTGAAGGTCCAGGCGTCCGGTGGCGTCTCCTCCCTCGACGACCTGACGGCGGCCAGGGCCATCGGCTGCGACGGGGCCATCGTCGGCCGCGCGATCTACGAGGGTCGCTTCACGGCCCGCAACGCCATAGAAGCCGCAAGGTGATGGCCTCCTCCCTTCCTTTCCGCTCATCCCCGCGAAAGCGGGGACCCAGTCCTTTCGCGAGGCCGGGTGTCCGGGATCGATGCTGCAGGACATTCGGTGTCGATCATCGCCCAAAACACTGGGTCCCCGCTTTCGCGGGGATGAGCGGAGATCGGGATGCGGTCCTGGCGAGGCTGACGGCATGACCGCACGCCGGATCATTCCCTGCCTGGACGTGAAGGACGGCCGCGTCGTCAAGGGCGTCCGCTTCGAGGGCCACGTCGACATGGGCGACGCCGCCGAGCTGGCCGCGCGCTATCGCGACGAGGGTGCCGACGAACTGGTCTTCTACGACATCACCGCCTCGCCCGAAGGCCGGACGCTGGACTACGGCTGGGTCCGCGAGATCGCCCGGCTGCTGGACATCCCCTTCTGCGTCGCGGGCGGCATCCGCACCGTGGATCAGGCGGCGGCCTGCCTCGACAACGGGGCCGACAAGGTGTCCATCAACTCCCCGGCGCTGGAACGGCCCGAACTGATCTCCGAGATGGCAGAGCGGCTGGGCAGCCAGTGCGTGGTCGTCGGCGTCGACTCCCGGCGCGAGAACGGCGACTATGTCGTGCACAAATACACCGGCGACCCGGACAGCCGCCGTCTGGCCGGACGCCTCACCATGGACTGGATCGTCGAGGCCCAGGACCGCGGCGCGGGCGAGATCGTGCTGAACTGCATCGATCAGGACGGGGTGCGAAAGGGCTATGACACCGCCCAGTTGGCCGACGCCCGCAGCCGCCTGACGATTCCGCTGGTGGCGTCCGGCGGGGCCGGGGCGAAGTCGCATTTTCTCGATGTCTTCGATCGGGCGAATGTATCCGGTGCCCTGGCGGCCAGCGTCTTCCACTCCGGCCAGATCGCGGTCCCGGACCTGAAGGCCTTCCTGGCGGGCGCGGGTGTTGAGGTGAGACAATGATCGTGAAGACCCAATCCTCCCCCATCGGGGGAGGGGGACCGCGAAGCGGTGGAGGGGGCCAACCCCGGGCACCGCGTTCGGAGCATGCCCCCTCCGTCTCTCCGCTTCGCTCCGATCCACCTCCCCCGACGGGGGAGGATCTGGACACCCTCGATTTCGCAAAGGGCGGCGGCCTGATCCCGGCCGTGGTGCAGGATGCCGACACCCTGCAGGTGCTGACCCTCGCCTATATGGACCGGGCCGCGCTCGACGAGACGATCGAGAGCGGAGAGGCCACCTTCTTCTCGCGCTCGCGCGGCGGACGGTGGCGAAAGGGCGAGACCAGCGGCAACCGGCTGAAGGTCGTCTCCATCACGCCCGACTGCGACGGCGATGCCCTGGTGCTGGCCGTCCGTCCGATGGGTCCCGCCTGCCATCTGGGAACCACCAGCTGTTTCGGCACCGAGGATGCGCCGGGCCTCGGCCGCATCGCCCGTCTGGAAGCCACCATCGCCGAACGCGCCGCCGCCGATCCGGCCACCAGCTGGACCGCCCGCCTGCTCGCCGAGGGGCCGAAGCGGGTCGCCCAGAAGGTCGGCGAGGAGGGCGTGGAGACCGCCCTGGCCGGGGCCGCCGGCCCGGACGAGGAAGTCGCATCCGAGGCCGCCGATCTGGTCTATCATCTGCTGGTTCTGTTACGGGCGCGTCAAATGTCGTTTCAGGACGTGCTGGATGTGTTGGCCTCACGCGCGCGACCGGCCACACACGCGGACTGACTGGCGGGGGCCTGCCCTCGCGATTTGAGGAATCGGCATGACGGCTCTGGTCCTGTTCGGCGGCGGCGGCGATCTGGCAATGCGGATGCTGCTGCCCTCGCTCTATTTCCTCGAGCACGACGGCCTGCTGCCCGACGGGCTGAAGATCATCGGCGCGGCCCGGTCCGAAGAGACCCGCGCGGAATATGTCGCCAAGGTCCGCACGGCGGTCGAGTCCAAGGCTGACGGCCACTGGTCCGACGATGCCTGGGGCAGGCTGGAAGCCCGGCTCGACTATCTCGCCGTCGATGCCACCTCGGCCGAGAGCCTGAAGCCGCTGAAGGACAAGGTCGGCGACGGCTCCTGCACCAGCTTCCTGGCGGTCTCGCCGTCCCTCTATGCCAGGATCGTCACGGCCATGCGCGCGGCCGGACTGGCCGAGCCCGAAGACCGTGTCGTGCTGGAAAAGCCGGTCGGCCGCGATCTGGAGAGTTTCCAGGCCATCGACGACGCCGTGGCCGATGCCTTCAGCGAGAGCCAGGTGTTCCGCATCGACCATTACCTGGGCAAGGAGACGGTCCAGAACCTGATCGCCCTGCGCTTCGGCAATGTGATCTTCGAGCCGCTGTGGAACAATCTGTCGATCGACCACGTCCAGATCACGGTGGGCGAGACCGTCGGCGTCGGCGACCGCTGGCCCTATTACGACGAATACGGTGCCCTGCGGGACATGCTGCAGAACCACATGCTGCAGCTCCTGTGCCTGGTCGCCATGGAGCCGCCCTCGGACCTCGATCCGGACTCGGTCCGCAACGAAAAGGTCAAGGTGATCCGCTCGCTTCGTCCGATCACGGATGAAGATGTCGAACGCACCACCGTGCGCGGCCAGTACGTCTCCGGCACGGTCGATGGAAAGCGCGTGCCCGGCTATGACGAGGAACGCGGATCGGATTCCGACACCGAGACCTTCGTCGCCATCCGCGCCGACATCGACAACTGGCGCTGGGCCGGCGTGCCCTTCTTCCTGCGCACCGGGAAACGCCTGCCCGAGAAGCGGACCGAGATCGTCATCCAGTTCAAGCCGGTGCCCCATTCCATCTTCGGCCAGGATGCGCGCGACGAGGACAGCGCCAACCGGATGATCATCGAGCTGCAGCCCGAGGAAGACATCTCCCTGACGGTCATGAACAAGAAGCCGGGGCTGGATCAGCGCATGCAGCTGCAGCCGATCAAGATGAGCCTGTCCTGGGGTGTCGGCGGCAAGGACGCCCGGCCGCCGCGCCGCCGGATCGCCTACGAGCGCCTGCTGCTCGACGCCCTGAACGGGGATTCCACCCTGTTCGTGCGCCGCGACGAGGCCGAAAAGGCCTGGGAATGGGTCGACGGCGTGTCCCAGGCCTGGGTCGACGGCCATGTGAAGCCACAGCCCTACCGCGCCGGCACCTGGGGCCCCGACGCCGCCGACATGCTGATGGTGCGCACCGGCCGCGACTGGAACACGAGCGATGCTTGAGACCGTTCCCACCGCCGACGCCTGGGCCGCCACCCTTGCCGGCCGGCTTGAAGAAACCCTCGCCGCCGCCGTCCTCGGCAATGGTCGCGCCCTGTTCGCCGGACCCGGCGGGTCGACCCCCTCGCCCGTCTACGCCCGTCTGGCCCGGGCCGACCTCGCGTGGTCTAACATCGCCGTCACCCTCGTGGACGAACGCTACGTGCCCGAGACCTCAACGGAGTCGAACGCCCGGCTGATCAGGGAGGTCCTCCTGCAGGGACCCGCCGCGGCAGCGACCTTTGTCCCGCTGTATCACCCGGAGGTCACCGTGGACCGCGCGGCGGCGAAGGCAGCCCATGCTCTCGCTGAGGCCGGCGGCCGCTTCGACGCGGTCCTGCTGGGCATGGGCGAGGACGGGCACATCTGCTCGATGTTCCCGAACAGCCCGACGCTGAAGACCCTGCTCACCCCCACCCTGAAGCCCGCCGTCTATGGCGTGCCGCACGGCCGCGACGGTGCGGCCCCCAGCCTGGAGCGGCTGTCGATCAACCTGCCGTATCTGATGTCGGCGCGTCGCGTCGTCCTGGCCCTGAAAGGGTCCGCCAAGCGTTCGGTGTTCGAGCGCGAGGCGGGCGGCGACCCGGCCACGCAACCCGTCGCGGCGATGATCGCGGCGAAGGTTCCCCTCGAAGTCGTCTGGACGGAGGCCGCCTGATGACCCTGCACCCCGTGGTCGCGGACGTCACCGCCCGCATCGTCGAACGCTCAAAAGCGACCCGCGCCGACTATATCCGCCGCATGGACGCTGCCCGCGACAGCGGCGTCGGCCGCGCCAAGCTGTCCTGCGCCAACTGGGCCCATGCCTTCGCGGGCCAGACCATCGCCGACAAGCTGACCGCCATGACGGGCAAGACGCCCAATGTCGGCATCGTCACCGCCTACAACGACATGCTGTCGGCCCATCAGCCGTTCGAGCGCTTCCCCGAGGTGATCCGCAAGGCGACCCGCGAGGTCGGCGCGACCGCCCAGGTCGCGGGCGGCACCCCGGCCATGTGCGACGGGGTCACGCAAGGTCGGCCCGGCATGGAGTTGTCGCTGTTCAGCCGCGACGTCATCGCCATGTCGGTCGGGGTCGCCCTGACCCACGACGCCTTCGACGCGGCCATGATGCTGGGAGTCTGCGACAAGATCGTGCCCGGCCTGTTCATGGGCGCGCTCGCCTTCGGCCACCTGCCCGTCGTCTTCGCCCCCGCCGGTCCCATGCCCAGCGGCATCCCCAATGCCGAAAAGGCCCGCGTCCGCGCCGAATATGCGCAAGGCAAGGTCGGCCGCGACGTGCTGCTGGCCAGCGAGATCGGCTCCTACCACTCGCCCGGGACCTGCACCTTCTACGGCACAGCGAATTCCAACCAGATGATGATGGAGCTGGGCGGCCTGCACATGCCCTCCACCGCCTTCGTCCATCCGGAGACCGGCCTGCGCGATGCCCTGACGGCGGCAGCGGCAAAGCGCGCCGTCGAGCTGGCGCAGTCCGGCGAAGGCCGCATGGCCGACGTCGTGGACGAGAAGTCCGTCGTCAACATGATCGTGGCCCTGCTGGCGACTGGCGGATCGACCAACCACGCCATCCATCTGGTCGCCATGGCGCGGGCGGCGGGGGTGCTGATCGACTGGACCGACATGGACGAGCTGTCGGCCGTCACCCCCCTGCTTGCGCGCATCTATCCGAACGGCACGGCCGATGTGAACGCCTTCCAGGCGGCCGGCGGCGTGGCCTTCGTGGCGCGTGAACTGGCCCAGGCCGGTCACATCCATTCCGACGTCACCACCATCATGGGCCGGGGCATCCACCACTATTTCCGGGAACCGGCGATGGTCGATGGTCAGCTGGTCTGGAAGGACGGCGTGGCCGAGAGTCTGGACCGCGACATCCTGCGCCCCGCCTCCGACCCCTTCGACACCGAGGGCGGCCTGCGTCTGGTGAAGGGCAACCTCGGCAGGGCCGTGATCAAGATCTCGGCGGTCAAGCCGCAGCATCGCATCGTCGAGGGGCCTGCCCGGGTGTTCGACGCCCAGGAAGACGTCCTGGCCGCCTTCCAGCGCGGCGCGCTCGACACCGGCGGCGTCATCGTCCTGCGCTTCCAGGGCCCGAGGGCCAACGGCATGCCCGAACTGCATTCCCTGTCGCCCTTGATGAGCGTGCTCCAGGACCGCGGCGTGCCCATCGCCCTGGTCACCGACGGCCGCATGTCCGGAGCCTCCGGCAAGACCCCTGCCGCCATCCACGTCACACCCGAGGCGCTGGACGGCGGGCCGCTGGCCTATGTCCACGACGGCGACATCGTCCGCCTGGACGCCGAGGCCGGCACCCTGGCCATCGCCGCCGACCTGTCGATGCGCGACCGCGCCCGGCCGACCGCCGTCCAGAGCTGGGGCTATGGCCGCGAGCTGTTCGGCGCCTTCCGGTCGGTGGTTTCCTCCGCCGAACAGGGGGCCTCGGTCTGTTTCGTCCCCGAACCGACAAGCCAACAACCAGAGATCCGCGATGTAGCGGACGCGAATGTACAGAACAGGGCAGTGGACGCATGAGTGACGGCAGGACGCTCCTCGTAGGCGACGTCGGCGGGACCAACGCCCGCTTCGCCCTGGCCCGGATGGAGGGTGGCCAGATCGTTCTGGACCATCACGAGAGCTTCCCGGCCGAGCAGTATCCGACCTTTCTTTCCGGGGTGAAGGCCTTCATCGACGGCTGCGGAACGAGGCCGTCCGGCGGGGTCATCGCCGTGGCCGGGCCGGTCGAGGACGGGGCCATCGACCTGACCAACTCGCCCTGGGCGGTGTCGGAGACGGAACTGGCGACGCTGGGCCTCAACCCCGTCAAGCTGATCAACGACTTCGAGGCCCTGGCCTGGGGCGCGCCGGTCATTCCGTCCGAAAATCTGGAAAAGCTGGGCGGTCCCGACGCCGGCGATCCCCATTCGACCATCGCGGTCCTCGGGCCCGGCACCGGCTTCGGTGTCTCGGCCCTGATCCGCGACGCCCATGGCGGCGAGATGGCCATGCCGTCCGAAGGCGGCCACGCCTGTTTCCCCCCCGGCGATCCCGTCGAGGACGAGATCCTGCGCATCCTGCGCCGCCGCTACGACCGCGTCTCGATCGAGCGGCTGATCTGCGGCCCCGGCCTGCTGAACATGCACCGGGCCCTGGCCGAGATCGACGGACGCGAGACCCATATCGAGGATCCGGCCGAGATCACAAGGACGGCCCTGGCCGATCCCGACAGCCCCTGCGGCGCGACGCTCGCCCGGTTCTGCGCCATTCTGGGGGCCGTCGCTGGCGACATCGCCCTGACCACCGGGGCCCGCGGCGGGGTCTATATCGCCGGCGGGATTGCGCCGCGCATCCTGCCCTTCCTGAAGGCCAGCCCCTTCCGCCAGCGGTTCGAGAGGAAGGGCCGGTTCAGGGACTATATGGCCGACATCCCGACCTGGGTGATCACCCACAAGCACGCCGCCCTGCTGGGCTCTGCACGGGTCGCGTTCGACGAGGCCGGATAACCGCGCCCGGAATGACGAAGGGAGGCCTCAGTCCTTCTTCGGCGGCATCGGGATGAAGGCGCTGGTCCGGCGGATGTAGTCGGCATACTGCGGCTTGGTCCGGGCCGTCGATTTCTCGGTGATGCCGATGCCCGACCATTTGGTCAGGGTGAAGGTCAGGAAGATCGGCCCAAGGATCGAGGCGAACCCGATCCAGCCCGTCTCTGCCGCGATCAGCCACAGCCCCCACCAGACGCAGGCGTCGCCGAAATAGTTCGGGTGTCGCGTATAGCGCCACAGGCCGCTGTCCAGCACCTTGCCCTTGTTCCCGGGGTCCTTGCGAAACGCCGCCAGCTGGGCGTCGCCAATGCTCTCGAAGGCGATGCCGACGACCACGATCACCGCCCCGATCCAGCCGATCCAGCCGATAGGGGGAACCGGCGCGATCTGGCCCAGCTGGGTCGGCAGGGAGTTCAGCCAGGCCAGAAAGGCCTGGGGCAGGAAGACGAACAGCAGGGCGGTCTTGCCGAAGCTCCAGCCCTTCGCCGCCTGTCCCTCCAGAATTTCGGTGTAGCGCTTGTCGGCCCCGTGCGCTCGCCAGCGGTGAAGCAGGTGCCAGCCCAGCCGGATCGCCCAGACGGCGCAAAGCCACAGCAGCAGGCCCTTGCGCACCGGATCGCCGTCCGTCCGGGGAAAGGTGATCAGGGCCAGGAACAGCATGCCCAGCGGCCAGACGCCGTCGATGAAGCTGACGTCCTTCAGCCGCAACGACAGGGTCCACAGGCCCAGCATCACCGCCACGATGAGAAGCAGATTCAGGCCCAGCAGCCCGGCGAGTTCGATCAGCGTCATGGAACCCTAACGAGCCTATCGCCCGCCCGGACGCAAGCCCGGACATATGTCATGGCGTCGCCCTCTTCCCCTTCGCCGCCGCAGCCGCCATCTAGCGCCCATGACCGACACACGCATTCCCGTCACCGTCCTCACCGGCTACCTCGGCGCGGGCAAGACCACCCTCCTGAACCGCATCCTCACCGAGGATCACGGCAAGCGCTATGCCGTCATCGTCAATGAGTTCGGCGAGATCGGCATCGACAACGACCTGGTCGTCGGGGCCGACGAGGATGTGTTCGAGATGAACAACGGCTGCGTCTGCTGCACGGTGCGCGGCGACCTGATCCGCGTCGTTGCCGGCCTGATGAAACGCCAGAAGCCCGGTGCCCCCGCCTTCGACGCCATCATCGTCGAGACCACGGGTCTCGCCGATCCGGGCCCGGTCGCCCAGACCTTCTTCGTCGACGAGGACGTCAAGGCGAAGACGAAACTGGACAGCGTCACCACCCTGGTCGACGCCAGACACATCATGGCCCGCCTGGATGACTCGAAGGAGGCCCGCGAACAGGTCGCCTTTGCCGACCGCATCATCCTCAACAAGACCGACCTGGCGACGCCCGCTGAACTGACCGCCGTCGAGGCCCGCCTGCGCGCCCTGAACCCGCTCGCGCCGATCACCCGCGCCGAACGCGCGAACGTGCCGCTGGACCAGGTGCTGGGGCTGCATGGCTTCGACCTGGACCGCATCCTCGACCTGCACCCCGAGTTCGCCAATCCGGCCCACGGCGAGGCCGGCCACGTCCACGACGAACACTGCGGCCATGACCATCACGGCCACGACCACCACCATGACGAAGTACAGGAAGTACAGGAAGTCCACGCGAATCCGGACCCTGCCCATGCCGCCCACGGCCCGCGCGGCCACAGCCACGGCGACGACATCCGCGGCATTTCCCTCAGCCTCGACCGGCCCATGAACGGGGTGAAGTTCACCCAGTGGCTGGACACGCTACTGGGCCAGCAGGGCCAGAACATCCTGCGCGCCAAGGGCATCATCGACGTCCAGGGCGAGGACCGCCGCCTGGTCTTCCAGGCCGTCCACATGATCCTGGAGGGCGACCTCCAGCGCGAATGGGGCCCCGCCGAACGCCGCTGGAGCCGCGCCGTCTTCATCGGCCGCGACCTCGACGAGGCGGGGTTGAAGGCGGGGTTCGAGGGGTGCGCGGCTTGAATGTAAGGCAGTTTTGCATTACGTTCCGGTGATGGAACTGACGATGACATCCAAGGGTCAGATTACGATCAACAAGACCCTGCGCGACGGGCTGGGTGCCAAACCCGGACAGAAGCTGCGCGTCGAAGTGCGGCCCGACGGGGGCCTCGTGATCCCTCCCGTAAGGCCGGCAACCAAAACCTGGGACGATCTCATCGGCATCCTGAAACCTCTTCCCGGGACGCCGCCCGTGTCGATCGAAGAGATGAACGAGACCATCGCCAGGGGGTGGGCAGGCGAACTTGACGATCACGATTGACACCAACGTCCTCGTCCGTCTGATCGTCGGCGACGATCCGGACCAGACCCGGTCGGCGCGCACCGAAGTTCTCGCGGCGGAACGGGTGGTGGTGACCCTGGTCGCCCTGTGCGAAGCGGTATGGGTCCTGAAAAGCCGATACGGCTTCGGTCGCGATGAAATAGGGCGGGCGATCGGAGTGTTCCTGTCGATTCCGTCGGTGATCGTGGACAGACCGACGGTCGAACACGGACTGGCGCATCTGAACGAAGGCGGTGACTTCACCGATGCAATCATCGCGGCGGAAGGGCTGGCGCTCGGCGGCCAAAGCTTCGTTTCGTTCGACCGCAAGGCGATCCGCCGGCTGACTCAATCGGGTTTGGCAGCGAGACTGCCGGGCACCTTGGCGAAATGACCCTGATCCGGATTTCCGGCGTTCTTCAACGGGTCACCCGAAACGCCGCTGGTTCCGCGCTATGTTCATCGGCCATGAGCTCGAAAGCCGCAAAAAAGTGTCCTCGTAAATGACCACCTTCTCCTTCGACGCCCAGGTCACCTCGGCGCATTTCGACCGGTCCGGCGCGGTCTTCGCCCTGGGCGACGGCTCGGTCCGGTTCGAGGACGGCGTGTTCGATGCCGTGCATGACGGCGCGGTCCTGTGCGCCACCGTCCACCCCTCGGGCGAGGGTCTGGTCACCGGGGGCGACGACGGGCGGGTGATCTGGAGCCGCAAGGGCGAGGCCGGTGTCCTGGCCACCACACAAGGTCCCGGCACAGGCGGCTGGATCGATGCGATCGCCGCATCGCCAGAGACGAAGCTGATCGCCTTCTCGTCCGGCAGGACGCTGTCGGTCATTGATGCCACAGACGCTGGATTCCGCCGCGATTTCCAGCACGAGCGGACCGTGTCCGGCGTCGCCTTCGATCCCGGGGGCCGCCGCATCGCCACCTCGACCTATGGCGGAGCCTGTCTCTGGTTCGCCCGTATCTCCGACCAGAAGCCGACGAAGCTGGTCTGGGCCGGATCGCACACCGGCGTGACCTTCTCGCCGGACGGGGCCTTCGTCGTCACCACCATGCAGGACATGCAGTTGCATGGCTGGCGGCTGAAGGATTCGAAGAACATGCGCATGGGCGGCTATCCGTCCAAAATTCGCGCCATGGCCTTCCTGTCGAAGGGATCGCTGCTGGCCACCTCGGGCGCGCAGGGGGCGGTGCTGTGGCCCTTCACCGGCTCGAACGGCCCGATGGGACGCGAGGCGTCGGAGATCGGCTTCGACGACGCCACCACCGTCAGCCTGGTCGCCGCCTCCAACCCGCACGGCCGGCTGGCGGCAGGTCTCGCCGACGGCCGCGTCTGGGTCGCCGACCCGGCCGGTCAGGGCCTGAATTTCGTCAAGGTCGAAAAGGGCGCGCCCATCGTCGCCCTGGCCCTCAGCCCCGATACCACGCGCGTCGCCTGGGCCGACGAGGACGGCAACGCCGGGGTGGCGGACGTCGTCATCGACTGACCCTCGACAGGCCGCGCCGCCCGCGCCTATCGTCAGGCGGAACGGGGGTTCCGATGCGAAACCGGAAAGGGCGAGGCGGCTCACCGCGCATGGCCTTCGGGTGCCTGGCCGTGATGGTGATCCTGGTCGTCGCGGTCGGCGCCTGGCTCGGGGGCTTTTTGTGGGACGTGAACCTGCCGAAATGAGCGACACACCGATCCCGTCCGAGCGCCCGCGCCGCAAGGCCCGCCCCATCCTGACCACCCTCATGGTCCTGGCCCTGCTGCCGTTCGGCGGGGTGCTGATCTACCGGTTCGCCCCGGTGCCCCTTACCCTTCTGATGATCCGGGAAGGTCTGGCCGGACACGGGATGGACTATCGCTGGAAGCCGCTTGGCGACATCTCCCCCAACCTGGTCGCCTCCGCCATCGCGGCCGAGGACGCACGTTTCTGTAGCCACAGGGGCTTCGACCTGGAGGCCATCGAACAGGCGATGAAGGACAACGAGAGCGGTCGCAGGATGCGCGGCGGCTCCACCATCAGCCAGCAGACCGCCAAGAACGTCTTCCTGTGGCCCGGCCGCGACTGGGTCCGCAAGGGGCTGGAGGCGGGCTATACCGTCCTGATCGAGACGGGCTGGGGCAAACGCCGCATCATGGAAGTCTATCTGAACGTCGCCGAGATGGGCCCCGGCATCTTTGGCGCAGAGGCCGCCGCCCGCCACTGGTTCGGCAAGTCGGCTGCCGACCTGACACCGCGCGAGGCCGCCCGCATCGCCGCCATCCTGCCCAGTCCACGCCGCTACAATGCCGGAACGCCCGGCCCCTATGTCCGCAGGCGGGCCGCGCGCATCCAGGCCTCGGCCCGGGTGGTCCGCAACGACGGTCTGGCCGCCTGCGTGCTCTGACCGAACCTCGCTCGATTTCGGCCCGTTAACCCTTGCCTTCACCGATCCTTTAGCGGTGCCTTGGTAGGTCAGGTCGATGGCGGACCCTTTGGCCCGCTCGTGACAGACCAGACGGTGGGCCATGCGGATCGTGAAGAGGACAGTGTCTGCGCTGAAGACTTTCGGGGCCCGGTTCGCCGGCGACCGGCGCGGCAATGTCGCCATGATCTTCGCCCTGGCCCTGCCGCCGATGCTGCTGATGACCCTTGGCGGGGTCGATATCGCCCGTGTTTCCAGCGTGCGCGTGAACGTCCAGGACGCCCTGGACGCCGCCACCCTGGCCGCCGCCCGCTCGCAGGCCACCGACAAAATCCGCATCAATGAGGTGGGCCTGGCCGCTCTGAAGGCCAATCTGGCCCCCTACGATGACGTCATCCTCGACACGACCAATACGACATTCCGCCTGAACGAGGCCACCGGCGTGATCGAGGCCGACGCCACGGTCAGCGTCAAGGCCATGGTCGCCAACATCTTCCTGCCGCCCTATGGCCAATTCTTCGACGACCAACTGCCGGTCAACGCCCATTCCGAGGTGCTTCGGGCCAGCGGAGGCCTGCTCGAGGTCGCTCTGGTGATCGACAACACCGGCTCCATGTACGGGGCCAAACTGACCAATACGAAGGCCGCCGCCATCGACCTGATCAACCGGCTGGAGGCCGCCGATGCTGAAGCGACGGAGGAGGACGCGATCAAGGTCTCGCTGGTGCCCTTCGCCATGACGGTGCGGGTCACAGAGGGCGGCACCAACACACCTCCCAGCTGGATGACGGATGCCACGGACCACACGGGCGGCGGCGTCTATTCGGACCCTGCCAACAAATACAGCCTGTTCGACGCCAATGCGACGGGCCGTTTCACCCTGTTCAGTCGCCTGAACACCACCTGGAGCGGCTGCGTGGAGACGCGCGGTGCGCCCTACGACATCCGCGAAACGTCTCCGGTCGCGGGGACCGCGGCCAGCTGGTTCGTGCCCTTCTTCGCCCCGGACGAGCCGGACAAGGGCGATTATCCCAAGGACTCGACCTGGAAAAATTATGACTACGAGGGCAACGATTATATGGATGACGGCATCGCGGGCATCACCAGCAGCAACCCGTTCGGCTCCGGGTCGGCGGCGACGGCGGCCCGGGCCAAGGCCTGGTGGGACCGGGTCCGCAATACCAGCCGCTATTCGAACACCCCGCGCAGTACGCTGAGCAACTACTTCGGTCCCAACGTCGGCTGCAGACACAAGCCGATCATCCGGCTGACGGACGACTTCAACGCCCTGCGCGCGGGGGTGAGAGACATGATCGCGTGGGGCAACACCAACGTCCCCCTGGGTGCGATGTGGGGCTGGCACACCCTGTCGCCCAACGCCCCCTTCGGCGACGGCCGCGCCTACGACACCCCGGGGCTGAAGAAGATCATCATCATCATGACCGACGGCGAAAACTATATGCCCGAGTATTCCAGCCCCAATGAAGGCAGCTACGGCGGCAACGGCTACATCTGGCAGAACCGGCTGGGCATCACCACGGGCAGCGAGTCGACGCGCCGGGCCAGGATGGACGACCGTCTTGACAGCGCCACCCCCGGCACGGAGGACCTGTGCGGAAACATGAAGAACGCGAACATCGAGGTCTTCACCATCGCTGTCCAGGTCGATGACACGGCCCAGGCCCTGCTGCGGCGCTGCGCCACCAATAGCAGCCACTATTTCGAGGTCGACAGCGCCTCCGGCATCGGGGATGCCTTCGACAGCATCGCGGGTGCCATCGCAGACCTGCGGATCAGCCGGTGATCGCGGCCTCCGTCGCCACCATGGAAACCGACCCCGTCTGGAAGGACGTGGGCATGCCCTTCGACGGCAAGCGCATGATGTGGGGCGGTTCCACCATCAGCCAGCAGACCGCCAAGAACGTCTTCCTGTGGCCCGGCCGCGACTGGGTCCGCAAGGGGCTGGAGGTAGGCTATACCGTCCTGACCGAACCTCGCTCGACGTCGGCCCGTTAACCCTTGCCTTCACCGATCCCTTAACGGCGCCTTGGTAGGTCAGGTCGATGGCGGACCCTGCGGCCCGCTCGTGACAGACCAGACAGTGGGCCATGCGGATCGTGAAGAGGACAGCGTCTGCGCTGAAGACTTTCGGGGCCCGGGTCGCTGGCGACCGGCGCGGCAATGTCGCCATGATCTTCGCCCTGGCCCTGCCGCCGATGCTGCTGATGACCCTTGGCGGGGTCGATATCGCCCGTGTTTCCAGCGTGCGCGTGAACGTCCAGGACGCCCTCGACGCCGCCACCCTGGCCGCCGCCCGCTCGCAGTCCACCGAAGACTCCCGCATCAATGAGGTGGGCCTGGCCGCTCTGAAGGCCAATCTGGCCCCCTACGATGACATCATCCTCGACACGACCAGAACGACATTCCGCCTGAACGAGGCCACCGGCGTGATCGAGGCCGACGCCACGGTCAGCGTCAAGGCCATGGTCGCCAACATCTTCCTGCCGCCCTATGGCCAATTCTTCGACGACCAACTGCCGGTCAACGCCCATTCCGAGGTGCTTCGGGCCAGCGGAGGCCTGCTCGAGGTCGCTCTGGTGATCGACAACACCGGCTCCATGTCCGGGGCCAAACTGTCCAATACCAAGGCCGCCGCCATCGACCTGATCAACCGGCTGGAGGCCGCCGAAGCTCGCTCGATCGAGCCGGACGCGATCAAGATCGCGCTGGTGCCCTTCTCCATGACGGTGCGGGTCACAGCGGGCGGCACCAACACACCGCCCAGCTGGATGACGAATGCCACGGACCACACGGGCGGCGGCGTCTATTCGGACCCTGGCAACAAATACAGCCTGTTCGACGCCAATGCGACGGGCCGGTTCACCCTGTTCGGTCGCCTGAACACCACCTGGGGCGGCTGCGTGGAGGCGCGCGGTGCGCCCTACGACATCCGCGACACGCCTCCGGTCGCGGGGACCGAGGCCAGCTGGTTCGTGCCCTTCTTTGCCCCGGACGAGCCGGACAGGGACGATTATCCCAGGGACTCGACGTGGAGAAACTATGGCTACCAGGGCAACGACTATGTGGATGACGGCATCGCGGCCATCACCGGCAACAATCCCTTCGGCACCGGGGCGGCGGCGACGGCGGCACGGGCCCAGGCCTGGTGGGACCGGGTCCGCAATACCAGCCGCTATTCGAACACCCCGCGCAATACGCTGACCAACGCCTACGGTCCCAACGCCGGCTGCAGGCTCGGGCCGATCATCCGGCTGACGAACGACTTCAACGCCCTGCGCGCGGGGGTGAGTGACATGATCGCGTGGGGCAACACCGATGTCCCCCTCGGCACGATGTGGGGCTGGCACACCCTGTCGCCCAACGCCCCCTTCGGTGACGGCCGCGCCTACGACACAGAGCAGCTGAAGAAGATCATCATCATCATGACCGACGGCGAGAACGTGATGAGCGCGGCCTCCAACCCTAACGACAGCACCTACAACGGCAACGGCTACATCTGGCAGAACCGGCTGGGCTTAACCTCGGGCAGCGATGCCGCCCGCCGCGCCAGGATGGACGATCGGTTCGACAGCGCCACCGCCGGCACCGAGGACATGTGCGGAAACATCAAGACAAAGGGCATCGAGGTCTACACCGTCGCCGTCCAGGTCGATTCCAGGGCCCAGGCCCTGCTGCGGCGCTGCGCCACCGATAACGCCCACTATTTCCCGGTCAACAGCGCCTCCGGCATCGGGGACGCCTTCGACCGCATCGCCGGTGCCATCGAAAAAATGCGGATCAGCAAATGATCGCGGCCTCCGTCGCCACGGCCGGCATCGCCTCGGCCGTGGCCCGGTTCGACCAGAGCGCGGCGCGCACCGCCGCCGCGCCTCTGGACGACCTCGCCGCCGAGACGGTCGAACGGATGCAGGCCAAGGCCGCCCTGTCCGCCAACGTCGCCGTCCTGCGCACCGCCGACGACATGACCGGAACCTTGCTGGACATGCTGGCCTGACGGTCGCACCCTGAGCCTCCTTTCGACGGAGCACCCTCATGCCCTATGTGTCCGGTTTCCTGTCCCCCGTGAAGGCGGACAACAGGGACCGCTACATCGCCTCGGCGCAGACCAGCTGGCCGATCTTCCAGAAATACGGCTGCCTCGAACAGGTCGAGACCTGGGGCGTCGACGTGCCCCCCGGCAAGCTGACCGGCTTCGACCTGGCGGTGAAGCTGGAGCCGGACGAGGTGGTCGTCTTCTCCTGGCTGAAATGGCCCGACAAGGCCACGGCCGACGCCTGTTTCGCCACCATGGAATCCGACCCCGCCTGGAAGGACGTGGACATGCCCTTCGACGGCAAGCGCATGATGTGGGGCGGCTTCGAGGTGATCTTCGACGGCCGATAGACGAAAGGCCCGGGATCGCTCCCGGGCCCTTGTCTCTCGGTCAGCTATCCAGGAAGCTGCGCAGCTTGCGCGACCGGCTGGGGTGTTTCAGCTTGCGCAGCGCCTTGGCCTCGATCTGACGGATGCGTTCGCGGGTTACGCTGAACTGCTGACCGACCTCTTCCAGGGTGTGGTCGGTGTTCATGCCGATGCCGAAGCGCATGCGCAGCACCCGCTCCTCGCGCGGGGTCAGCGACGCCAGCACGCGGGTGGTGGTTTCCCGCAGGTTCGACTGGATGGCCGCATCGATGGGCAGGATGGCGTTCTTGTCCTCGATGAAGTCGCCGAGGTGGCTGTCCTCCTCGTCGCCGATGGGCGTCTCCAGGCTGATGGGTTCCTTGGCGATCTTCAGGACCTTGCGCACCTTCTCCAGCGGCATGGCCAGCTTTTCGGCCAGCTCTTCCGGGGTCGGCTCGCGGCCAATCTCGTGCAGCATCTGCCGGCTCGTGCGCACGATCTTGTTGATCGTCTCGATCATGTGCACGGGGATGCGGATGGTCCGGGCCTGGTCGGCGATGGACCGGGTGATCGCCTGCCGGATCCACCAGGTCGCATAGGTGCTGAATTTGTAGCCGCGGCGGTACTCGAACTTGTCGACCGCCTTCATCAGGCCGATGTTGCCCTCCTGGATCAGATCCAGGAACTGCAGGCCGCGGTTGGTGTATTTCTTGGCGATGGAGATCACGAGGCGCAGATTGGCCTCGACCATTTCCTTCTTGGCCTGACGGGCCTCGCGCTCGCCCTTCTGCACCGTCTGGACGATGCGGCGATAGTCGTCGATCGGCAGGCCGGCCTCGACCGCGACAGCGGCGACGTCATGGCGGATCGTGGCGATCTGGGTCGCCTCGTTGTCGCTGAACCGGGTCCAGCGCACGCCCATGTCCTTGACGCGCGTGGACCAGGTCGGGTCCAGCTCGGCCGTGAAATAGGCCTTCAGGAACTCGGGGCGGCTGATGCCATAGCTGTCGGCCAGGCGCAGCAGGCGGCCTTCCAGACCGATCAGACGCTTGTTGATCGCATACAGCTGTTCGACCAGGGCCTCGATGCGGTTGTTGTTCAGCTTCAGCGTCTTCAGGCGGCCGGAGATCGCGGCCGACAGGGTGTCATAGGCCTTGCGGTCCCTGGCGCTCAGCTCCTCGCCCTTCAGCCGGCTCTCGACCAGCTTCTCCTGCAGCTTCCGGAATGCGTCGAAGTCGCCGGCGATCGCATCCAGGGTCTCCATGACCCCTTCGCGCAGTTCGGCTTCCAGCGCCGAGATGGACATCCCGCCGCCGTCATCGAAATCCTCGTCTTCGTCGTCGCCCTCGGGCTTTTCAGCCTCGGCCTCTGCGCCGGGCTCGGGCTCGGGCTTGGGCGGAATCGGCTGGCCCGGGATCGGCGGCTGGGGCTGGTTGTGCGGCAGCGAAGACGGGTTCAGCACGCCATAGGTGGCGTCCAGGTCGATGACCTCGCGCAGCAGGATGCGGTTGTTCGCCAGCTCGTCGCGCCACACCATGATGGCCTCGAACGTCAGGGCGCTTTCGCAAAGGCCCGAAATCATCGCGTCGCGCCCGGCCTCGATCCGCTTGGCGATAGCGATCTCGCCCTCGCGGCTCAGCAGCTCGACCGAGCCCATCTCGCGCAGATACATTCGCACGGGGTCGTCGGTGCGGTCATAGGTCGGCTTGGCGTCGCCCTCGGTGACCGAGGTTTCGGCCTTCTCGGCCAGCTCGCCGCCGGTGGACTCCGCCGCGTCTTCCTCGGCCTCCACGACGTTGACGCCCATTTCGGACAACATCGCCAGGGTGTCCTCGATCGCGTCCGGCGTGACCTCTTCGGACGGCAGGACCTTGTTCAGCTCCTCCATCGTCACATAGCCGCGCGCCTTGGCCTGTTTGATGAACTTCTTGACCCCGGCATCGGTGAGGTCGAGCAGCGGCCCGTCGGTGGTGGCCTCGGGCGCTTCCTGCGTATCGCTCATTACGTCTTCTTCTCCAGCCACAGGGGAGGATCAGGCCCCTTGGCAAAAATGCCACATCCGTTTCAAAACAGAACGCCTGGACGCGCCGTTCGTTACGAAACCGCCGCGTCGTCCCAGATCGTCCCGGTCTTGATGGCCCGTCGCAACGCGTCGCGCTCCGCCTTCAGGCGACTGAAGGCCGAGGCATCGAAGGCGTGATCCGCCCCCGATTTCGCTGACGCCAGCGCCGCGTCCAGACCCGCCACGCGGGTCAGGGCATCGAAGCCTTGCGACCACCGGACCCTTGCCTCGGCGAGGGGCGCATTCGCGGCCAGGAAAGGCGCGCCGGACTTTGCCGCCGCCTTCTCGACCTCGCGCACTAAAGCGTCGTGTCCGGAGGACGCGAGATGGCGACGCAGGGCCGCGCTGTCAAGCGTCTGACCCCCGAAACGCAGGCGCACCAGCTCCTGCGCCAGACCGTCCAGGGCGGGATCGCCAAACCCGTGCGCCGCGATCGCCTCAAGGTGATCGTCCATCCGTTCGGGATCCTCGATAGCCCCGTGCGCCAGCGCCGCCGAGACCGGCTCGATGGAGCGATTCAGCGCCTGCATGGCCTGGGCGCCTTCGGCCGTCTGACCCAGCCTGGGCGGCGGACCGGGGCGCCACCGGCCGCCCGTCGGCTGGGCCCGCTGCGGCGCCTGCCCACGCGAGGGGAACAGGGCATCGAACCGGTCGAAAAGTTCCCGGCGATACTGTTCGGCCAGATCCTTGTCGGCGATGGCCGCGGCGGCCGTGCGCAACCGTCCCTTCAGGCCCGCACGGCGCTCCGGCGTGTCCAGCGGCTCGACCTCGGCCTCGCGCCTGAACAGCACCTCGGCGAAGGGGCGCGTCCCGGTCATCGCCTGGCGCAGGGCCGGTGCCCCCTTGTCGCGCAGGATATCGTCGGGGTCCTGGCCGCCCTCCAGCAAGGCGAACCGGAACGAGCGGCCGGACCTGAGCAGCGGCAAGGCCCGCTCGATGGCGCGATAGGCCGCCCTCTGCCCGGCCCCGTCGCCGTCGAAACACAGGATCGGCTCGGACGAGACCCGCCACAGCAGGGCCATCTGCTCCTCGGTCAGGGCCGTGCCCATCGGCGCCACGGCCGGCAGCCCCGCGCGTTGGCAGGCGATGACGTCCATATAGCCCTCGACCACGATCACGCTCTGGGTCGATTTCGATTCCGCCCCCAGGATGCGCCGCGCCTCGGGCAGGCCATAGAGGGTGGCCCCCTTGTGAAACAGCGGGCTCTCCGGCCCGTTCAGATATTTGGCCCGGTCGTCTGGGTTCATCGCCCGACCACCGAAGCTGACGAGACGCCCGCGCGCATCCAGGATCGGGAACATCAGCCGGTCGCGGAACCGGTCATAGGGCGCGCCCCCGCCCTCCGGCGCGATCAGCATGCCCATCTCGACCAGGTCGCCCGGCTTCGCCCCACGCTGGACCAGCGCCGCCTTCAGCCCCTCGCGGTCGTTCGGGGCATAGCCCAGTCCGAACCGGTCCCACTGATCTTCGGGCAGGCCGCGCCGCTCCAGATAGTCCCGCGCCGCCTTGCCGACCGACCGGCGCAGGTTGGCCGCGAACCATTTCTGGGCCAGGTCCATCCAGTCCGACAGGCCCTGCTTCCTCGCCTCGCGTTCGGCGGCCTGCGGGTCCTCGGCCGGCAGTTGCATCCCCGCCTCGGCCGCCAGCCGCTCGACCGCCTCGGGGAAGCTCAGCCGCTCGGTCTCCTGCAGGAAGCTGATGACGTCGCCGTGCTTGCCGGAGGAGAAGTCGTGGAAGAACCCCTTGTCGTCGTTGACGAAGAAGGACGGCGACTTTTCCTTGGAGAAGGGGCTCAGTCCTACCCACTCGCGTCCCTGACGCTTGAGCTTCACCGACCGGCCGATCACGTCGGACGGGCGAAGGCGGGCCTTCAGTTCTTCCAGGAAGCGGTCATCGAAACGCACCCGCAATCCTTAACGCCATTGCGTCCCGACGCGAAGCAATGGCGACGTCATGGCGGTGGATAGCGCAGCGGGCCTGGGCGGCGAGGCATGGATCGGAATGGCAGACCTTGGCCGATTAACCTCTCGTTAACCACACAGGCAAATCCGTGTTCGTAACCATCTGATTTCGGGCATATTTCTGTGAGACATCAGGAACAATCCACAGGGTTTGTGGATTAACCCTGTCGAACGCGCCCAGAAAGGGAGCGACCTCGCCGCCCCGGACGCGATGCGCGACGGGCGGATCACTCACGGATTTGCCCACCATGTTCATCGCCATCGCCCGCCCGGCGGTGGAACCCCTCGGCCCCGACGCCGTCGCCGTCCCCGGTTCCCCGCCATCCACCACCTGCCCCCCCGTGCCCTGCATGCACGCCTTCTGGAGAATGCGGCCCAGCGGCGGCTGCGCGGCATGGAGCGAAAGCGGGCCGACCGGCATGAGGATGCGGACTACTGGCTGCATGCCGCGCCGGTGGCGGTCAGGAAGGCCTGCGCCCTGCGCGAGGCATGCAGCTTCGCGCCCCTGCCCTGAAGCGGATCTAGCGTGCCTCGGGCAGCCGCCGCGCGAGGGACTGCCTGAGCCGTTGAAGGCGAAACGCCAGGCTCTTGGGGGTCACCCGCTCACGCGCTTCCAGCCCGACGGCCCAGCGCCCGCGCACGGCCTCGGCCAGGATCGGGTGGCGGTCGTGCTGGTGAACAATGGCGCTGATCGTGCCGTCGGGATTGACCACCTGCCCGTCACGAAAGGCGAAGCCCCCGGCGGCTGCCAGACCGATGGTGGCGACCCGGCCGTAGTTCTCGCGCACCTCGGCCTCCACCAGACCCATGTGGATCGCGATGTTGCAGGCGGCCTGATCGGCCCCGAAGCTTCCACCCATCTCCGAGCGGGGCACGGCCGCCAGCATCAGCACCGTACGGCAGAACCGCACCATGTCGGCGCGCGGCCCCAGAACCGTCCCGACGCAGATCGCGGGTGCCGGGGCCAGGTCGTCGGCGATCGCATCCCCGGCCAGGGCCCGCAGATACTTCATGTCGAAGGCGTGGTCGGCCAGCCGGTCGCCTTCCAGGAACACCTCCAGCCCCTCCGGCGCGGGCTCGAACGGGGCCTTCTGGAAGATCACGTCACGCACGTCGGTCAGCAGCACGTTGCGGACATCGGCCCGCCCGGACAGATGGGCATCCACCGCCGCGAACCGGGCCATGACCGGATGGGGCTGCCAGCCCTGTGTACGGGGTTGCGCCAGGAACCGCACGTCGTGCTCGGCGAACAGCGCCTCGACGTCGGGTCGCGCATCGGCGGCCAGGGCGATCTCACCGTCGAAGACGCTGCGCAGCGAGCGGACGAAGGGCGCGATGTGGTGGGCGTCATAGCCGGTGGCATAGCCGGCCACGACATCGACGGTGCCCGAACCCGACACCGCCTCGACCCGCGCGGATCCCCGCGCCTGCGACAGCCAGCGCAGATAGTCCGACCGGACGCTGGGCGAGGACGCCAACCTAGGCGTCCATCAGGGCCTGGAACCTGTCGAACAGATACAGGCTGTCGGTGGGCCCGGGCGAGGCCTCGGGGTGGTGCTGGACGCTGAACACCGGCCGGTCCTTCAGCTGGATACCGCAGTTGGTGCCGTCGAACAGCGAAACGTGCGTCTCCACCACCGCCTCGGGCAGGCTGTCGCGGTCCACGGTAAAGCCGTGGTTCATCGACACGATCTCGACCTTGCCGGTGGTCAGATCCTTGACCGGATGGTTGGCCCCGTGGTGCCCCTGATCCATCTTCACCGTCCTGGCGCCCAGGGCGAGCGCCAGCATCTGGTGGCCCAGGCAGATCCCGAAGACCGGCTTGCCGCTTTCGACCAGCTTGCGGATCTCCGGCACGGCATAGGCACCCGTCGCCGCCGGATCGCCCGGTCCGTTCGACAGGACGATGCCGTCCGGATGGCGCGCCAGGACCTCTTCCGCCGTCGTCGTCGCCGGGACCACCGTGATCTTCGCGCCGGTCGAGGCCAGGGCCCGCAGGATGTTGCGCTTCACCCCATAGTCCAGAACCACGACCGACTTCCTGCCGGTCGTCTTCGGATGCCCTTCCGGCCATTCCCACAGGCCTTCGTCCCACTCGAACGCCTGCAGCGTCGAGGCAGGCCTGGCCAGATCGAGGCCGACCAGACCGGTCCAGGCCCGTGCCTGCTCGACCAGCGCCTCCAGATCGAAGCGGCCTTCCGGATCGTGGGCGATCACCGCATGGGGCGCGCCGTGGTCGCGGATGCGCCGGGTCAGGGCGCGGGTGTCGATGCCCGACAGACCCACGACGCCGCGGCGCTTCATCCAGACGTCCAGGGTGGCGTCCGAGCGCCAATTGGCCGGATCGGTCGGCAGGTCGCGGAAGATCGCGCCGCGCGCCGAGGTGTCCGACCCGCCACCCATCTGCTCGATGTCCTCCCCGTTCGTCCCGGTATTGCCGATGTGGGGGAAGGTGAAGGCCAGGATCTGGCTCATGTAGCTGGGGTCGGTCAGGATTTCCTGATACCCGGTCATCGCGGTGTTGAAGACGACCTCGCCGAGCGCCGAACCGGTCGCGCCGACGCCGATGCCCTGAAAGACAGTGCCGTCGGCCAGGGCCAGAACGCCGGTACAGCCGGGCAGAAGCGGAGTGGTCATGGCCGTTCCCTTACACCGAATCCCGGCGAACAAACGGCTGCGTCACTAAACAGATGGCCTGACCGGGTCAACGCGCCGTTCGGGAGCCTTGCGCGCCCAAAGCCATCCGATCGACGCTACGAGGAACAGGACGATGGCCGGCACGATGTTCCCCGGTGCCGCCGCCACCACGGCTCCCACCGAAAACACCAGCCCGACGATGGCCAGGGCTCTCCAGCCCGGTGCGCGGCTGGCTCGGAACAGGCTGATGCAACACAGGGCATACAGGCAGATGGTCAGAACCGTGCAGGCCCCGATCAACAGGGCAAACTGTCCGGCCAGCGTCGGCTGGGAGGTCATGACGATCAGGCCGGCCATGATCGCCCCGTTGATCAGGGGATTGGCCAGCGGCAACCGCCCCGGTGTCGCGGCGGATCCGAACCAGCGCGGCAGATAGCCGGCCTCGCCGGCGCTCCTCGCTGTCTCGCCGCCCAGAATGGTCCAGCCGGCAATAGTGCCAAGCGCCTTGATGACGGCGCAGGCCGCTACGAACCCGGCGACCGAGGCCCCGAACACGCGCGCCGCCAGATCGGCGAACGGGCTGGTCGAACTGGCCAGCTGTCCGGCCGGTATGACGCCGAAAACCGCCACGCTGGCGGCGACATAGACGACCAGCGCCAATGCTACGCCCGCGACGCTGGCGCGGCCGACGTCCTTGGCCGGGTTCCGCACCAGCCGTGACAGGGCTGCGGCGCTCTCCAGCCCGAGGAAGGACCAGAAGATCACCACGAGGGACGCCGGCACGCTTTGGGCCAGCGGCAGGCCCTGTGGCGACCAGGACGTCGCGAACGTCGTCCCGCTGAAGGCCACGACCCCGGCCCCCATGGCCAGCACGAGCGGCAACAGCCCGATCACCAGTGTGACCGCCCCCAGTCGCGCCGCCACGCGCGCTCCAGCCGCATAGGCCGCCGTCGTGATCCCGATCAGGGCGAGGTTGCACAGCATCGCCGGAACGGGCTCAGCCAGCGACGGCAGGAAGAAGGCCAGATAGCCGGTTCCCGCCAGGGCAACCGCCACATTGCCGGTCAGGCAGACACCCCAGTAGGCGATGGCGGTCTGATACCCCACGAACCGCCCCAGACCCCGGCGCGTGAAGTCGGTCAGCCCGTCCGCGTCCGGCTGGAACCGGCCCAACCCCGCGAACACCGCCGCCAGCACCATGGCTCCCGCCCCGCAGATCAGCCAGCCGATCAGGCTGGACGACCCGGTTGCGGCCAGGGCCACGGGGGCCAGATAGACGCCCGAGCCGATCATGTTGCCGGCCACCACCAGCGCAGCCAGGCCCCAGCCGAGCTTGCGGCCGCCATGCCGGGCCGCCAGCGGAATCGTTTCGGTCTGGCTCATGGCGAAAACGCTATGCCGGAATTCGCATGCCGTCCCATGCGAAAACGCCACCGGTGTCGGCGGGCGTCAGACCATCCAGCACTTTCAGCAGCCGCGCGGCCGATGCTGCGGGCGTGAAGAGCTTTTCCGGCCTTACCCCGCGCTGGAAGGGCGCGCTCAACCCGGTGTCGACCGTGCCGGGATGAAGACCCGCCACGATGGCTTGCGGATGCGACCGCCCCAGTTCGATGGCGAGATTGGTCAGGATCATGTTCAGCGCCGCCTTGGACGCCCGATAGCTGTGCCAGCCCCCCAGACGGTTATCCCCGATCGAGCCGACCCGCGCCGACAGGGCCGCGAAGACTGCCCGCCGGTCGCGCGGCATCAGCGGGACGAAATGCCTGGCGATCAGCGCAGGACCGACGGTGTTGACGCGGTAATCGCGCAACAGGTGCTCGGCCGTCATGGCCTTGTAGGACCGCTCCGGTTCCTGCCCGTGATGCAGCACGCCGGTGGCGACGAAGACCAGGGTGGGAACGGGCCCCTGCGCCACCCGCGCAACGGCGGCGGCGATGGAGCCTTCGTCCTCCAGGTCGATATGGGCCTCACCCGGCGTCGACCGCGCGAAGCGATGCACGACACCGAACGCGCCGCCGGCCTCGAGGGCATCGGCGACGGCACCCCCGATCCCGCCGGAGGCTCCGATCACCACGGCCGATGTCTTCCTGTCGCTCGGGTCCATGCGAAGGCCATGCAGGTCTCTGGCACGGGGCGCAACGCGACCGGTTGACCCCGCATCGGGCGCGCGCCAGATCACCCGTCCCGGCCGGAGCCCTCCCCATGCCCATCACCACGATCGGTCTCGATGCCGACGACACCCTCTGGCACAACGAGACGATCTTTCGGCTGACCCAGGCGCGGTTCCTCGATCTGCTGGGTGCCTATGCCGATACGGATACGACCGAAGCCTGGCTGGCCGAGGTCGAGCGACGCAACCTTCGGCTCTACGGCTACGGCATCAAGGGCTTCACCCTGTCGATGATCGAGACGGCCATGGAGCTGTGCGAAGGCGACGCCCCCGCCTCGGTCGTGCGCGAGATCCTGGCCGCCGGGCGCGAGATGATCGCCCATCCGGTCGAGACCCTGCCCGGCGTCGACGAGACCGTGGCGCTGCTGGCCGAAACCTATCGTCTGGTGCTGATCACCAAGGGCGATCTGCTGGACCAGGAGCGCAAACTGGCGGCCTCGGGCCTCGGCGAGCTGTTTGCCGCCGTCGAGATCGTCTCGGAGAAGGACCGCGGCACCTATGACCGCGTCTTCGCCCGCCATGGCACCGGCGCGGACGAGGCGGTGATGGTCGGCAACTCGATGAAGTCCGACATCCTGCCCGCGCTGCAGGCCGGGGCCTTCGCTGTGCACATTCCCTATCACGTCACCTGGGCGCACGAACTGGCCGACCCGCCCAACGGCCATGCCCGCTACGGGGCTCTGCACGCTATCACCGCCCTGCCCGCCTGGATCGCCGACCGGGCATAGAAGAGAGCGGCCTTGCGCAGGGGCCGCCCTTCCCTTCGTCATCCGGTGCTGCGGTGCACCGGGCCCCGGCAAGCCAGAAGCCCTCCGTGTGCTGCAGGCTCCGGGAGCTTCCCGGCCGTGACGAACTTGAGCGTGTCAAAAGCGTGACACGATCTGGACATAATCGTTGCGCCGCAAATCGCGGCTTGCGCATTTCGCATTGCCGCAAGAACCATGCCCTTCTGAAGCTCAATTCAACCTCAGGGGAACGATTCATGCGTATGGCGAAGCATTGGCTGATGGGGTCGGCGGCGACCTTCATCTTGGCCGGGCCTGCCCTGGCCCAGTCGACTGCGCCCCAGGCCTCCGACCAGGCAGACCAGGTCGAAGAGATCGTGGTCACCGGCTCGCGCCTGTCTTCGGGCTCGGTCCTCCAGGCCCCGCAGCCGGTTCAGGTTGTGACCGCCGAGGCCATCGCCGCAAAGGGCACCGTCGCGATCTCGGATCTGCTCGACACCCTGCCCGCCCTGCTCAGCTCCACCAGCTCGGCCCAGGCCAACGGAAACCAGGCGACGCTGAACCTGCGTGGCCTCGGTGGCAACCGCACCCTGGTGCTTGTGAATGGCCGCCGACATGTGGCGGGCGTTCCCGGTTCGTCCGCCGTGGACATCGCCTCGATCCCCTCCGGTTTGATCGACCGCGTCGACGTGCTGACCGGTGGTGCCTCCGCCGTCTACGGTTCCGACGCCGTCACCGGGGTCGTCAACTTCATCATCAAGGACGATTTCGAGGGCTCGGAATTCACCATGCAGGCCGGCATGTCCGGCGAGGGCGACGGCAACGAACTCTATGGTTCTTTCCTGTTCGGCACCAATTTCGGTGAGGGCGACCGCGGCAATATCACCGTATCGGTGGAAGGCTATGATCGCCAGGCCGTCTTCTATGGCGACCGCGACTTCACGCGCGACAACTTCCTGGCCGACGACTATCCCAACCCCGACCTGTTCTTCCAGGCGGGCGATCCCATCCCGCCGGGACAGACGCGCGTCCTGGGCCGGACCATCCTGTCCGGCGGCAATCCGCGTTTCGCCGGAACCTCTCCCGCTCTGATCGCCCGCGCCCGGGCCGCCAAGGCGCGGACCTTCATCAATCGTCCGACCTTCGACGTGTCGAGCACCAGCGGCCTGATCGGCTTTGACACCGACGGCAGCGGCTACTCGGCCCCGGCGCGCTTCCTTTCAACCTTCCAGGATCTGGACCGCGACGGCATCAACGACTGTCAGGAAAGCCGCGCGGGCCGCGAAGGCTATGGCTGTTATGTGGTCGACCCGGTCACCGGTCAGGTGCGGCCGTTCGTCGACGGCATCTATGCCGGCGGCATCAACCAGTCCGGTGGCGACGGCGCAGGCCAGACCTTCAACGGCCAGTCCCTGGTCCCGGACGAGGTCCAGATTTCGGCCAACGTCTTCCTGAACTACGAGGTCAGCGAGGCCTTCCACCCCTATGCAGAACTGAAGGCCGTCCGCACCACCGCGACCAGCTACAACCCTTACAACACCTTCGACGACTCGATTCCGATCCGGCTCGACAACCCCTTCATTCCGGCAAGCATCCGCGCAATCATGAATGCCGAGATCGCGGCCGATCCCTCGATTGCCAGTGTCGCCAAGGTTCTGCTGGGCCGCGACAACATCGACCTGTTCGATCCCGCGATCGACGACGAACGCACGACCTACCGCGCGGTCATCGGGGCTCGCGGCGATCTGGGCTGGAACCTGTCCTACGACCTGTCGCTCAACTACGGCCGGACCGAAGGCGAGTCGCGCAGCGCCGTGCGACTGGAAGACCGCTACTTCTCGGCCATCGACGCTGTACGCGCACCGAATGGCGAGATCGTCTGCCGTTCGACGCTGAACCCCACCGCCTTGCCCAGCAAGGGTCAGCTGGGCCCCAACCCCGGCGGGACCATCCCCTTCAACACCTTCACCCCCGGTGCCGGATCCGCCTGTCGCCCGCTGAACCTGTTCGGCCTCAATCAGGCCAGCAAGGCGGCCCTGGACTTCATCGCCTACACGGGCGTGGATGTGTTCACGATCGAACAGACGGTCGTCACCGGCGTCCTGACCGGCGATTCCGAGCCACTGTTCTCGCTGCCGGGCGGCCCGATCGGGTTCGTCCTGGGCGGCGAGTACCGCAAGGAGAAGAGCGACTTCGACGGCGACAATTACGTCAACAAGGGCTACAACTTCGAAAGCCGGATCACGGCGGACGTCAGCGGCGAGTACGACGTTCAGGAAATCTTCGCCGAACTGCGTGTGCCGCTGCTGGCAGACAGGCCGTTCTTCGACGAACTGACTTTGACCGGGGCCGTCCGCACGGGTGAATATTCGACCGTCGGCTCGACCACCACCTACAAGTACGACGCCGTCTGGGCCCCCATCAGCGACATCCGCTTCCGCGGTGGCCAGGCCAAGACGGTGCGCGCGCCCAATATCTCAGAGCTGTTCTCGCCGATCACCTCGTTCAACGCTCGCCCGGTCGATCCCTGCGACCAGAACAACATCGGCCTGGGCAACAACCCGGCCAACCGTCTGGCCAACTGCCGGGCCGACGGCATTCCCGTCGGCTTCACCGACCCCCTGACCAGCCAGTTCGCGGGCCGCACCGGGGGCAACCCGAACCTGCAGGAAGAGGAATCCGACAGCTTCACCTACGGTGTCGTCCTCCAGCCCCGCTTCATTCCGGGCCTGGCGGTGACAGTCGACTACTACAATATCGAGATCACCAACGCGATCCAGGCGGTGACGACCCAGGACATCGTCGACAGCTGCTACGACGGACCGAACCTCAGCAACATCTTCTGCAGCCAGTTCACGCGGAACCGGAACCGGGCCTCGCCGACCTTCCTCGGTTTCAACTCGATCACCACGACCCAGCTGAACTTCGCCGGCCTGGAAGCGTCGGGGATCGACTTCAACGTCAGCTACGCCTTCGACTTCGCAGACCTGGGCCGCCCGGCCTGGGGGGACATGTCGGTGTCGGTCGGCGGTACCCATGTGGAAGACCGCAATGACTATCCCTTCGCCACCAACCCGACCCAGGCCAACCCGGTCGAGCTTCAGCTGAACAATCCGGAACTGGCCCTGAACGCCGGCATCCGCTGGTCCATCGGCGACTTCACGATCAACACCGGTCACCAGTATCTGGGCGAGCAGGCCCTGCCGGGCGTCGAGATCGAGAACGCGTCCAACTTCGTGTTCGCCTTCGCCGACGAGACCTGGATCCACGACCTGTCGGTGCGCTGGCAGGCCGACGACTATGCGGTCACCTTCGGCGTCAACAATGTGACGAACGAAGAGCCCTTCATCGCCTCGGTGACGACGCCGGTTTCGGGCGTGGGTCGCTACTTCTTCCTGCGGTTCGCCACGACCTATTGATCCGCATTCGATCGAAACGAGAGGGGGCGGTCCCGAAAGGGGCCGCCCCTTTTTCATGTCTGTCGCCCGGCACCTTGCACGCCTGCCACGCTCTCTCTAAACCGGCCGCTTAACCGACAACCCGAACGCTCCCGGCCGCGAACCTCGCTGCGCCGGTCGTTCGTGCGCGAGCGAGAGACCGCCCTGGACGACGACGCCATCCCCCACGACGAACGCGATGCCATGGTGCGCGCCTCGCTGGCGGAGCATGGCGACAGCGGCATCACACCGCGCCACACCCTGTTCTACTTCCATGGCGAGGGCGACCACGACGACCTGAACGAGGTCGCACGCCGCGCCGGCTTCCTCACCCGGGGCCAGGACGACACCACCATTCTCGAAACGACCATGGCGGTGGACGAGGCGTCCTTCTCGCCGGTCTCCGCCATGATGCAATCCTGGGCCGCGGCCTTCCAGCTCGACTACGACGGCTGGGAGTGCGCGGTCGTGACGAACTAGGAGCCGAAACAGATGACCAACGTCGAAATGGTGATGGCAGCTCTCAACTCACTCAAGCGGCCAGCCAAGAACAAGGAGGTCGTTGAATGGATCTCCAAAAAGTACCCCGATGCAAACTCATCGAGCATCCAGTCGACAATCTCTTGGCTAAAAGCCAACAACGACGACGTTTCCGACCCTGGGCGAGGCTGGGTGTCACTGGCTTCAATCGATGAGGCTGTTGAGGTCGCAGAGGCGAAGGAGGCAGCTCCCCGTCAATACGAAGAAGCCAAGATATATGAACCTCTGCGGCAGTTTTTACTTCAAGAGGAGCTCTGCAATAACGCTATCGTCTCAGGAGCGTTTCGATTCAACGGAAAATGGGGAAACCCAGATGTCTTTGGCGTTTTTAAGCCCTTAGCATCCCAGTTCTACAAGTTTCAGCCGGAGTATGTCGCCGCTGAAATCAAGGACGCTGGGGCAAATCTGGTTGAAGCGTTCGGTCAAGCGGTCGCGTACCAACTGTTCACGCATCGTTCCTATCTGGTTGTCCCCGAGGCCGAGACGACCAAGTCTCGAAAAGACGATCTGGATCGTATCGATACCCTCTGCGAAATGGTCGGTATCGGACTGATCCTCTTCAAGATCGATGGTGAAAAATACGCATTCCGACAGGAGGTTAGGGCAAAAAAGAGCGCGCCTGATGCATACTTCCTGAACTCATTCCTGAATGACCTAAAAGCCCGCGTTGACGTCGGCTTTGATGACCTGATTTGAGATGCCCAAACGCACAGACATCAAATCCATCCTGATCATCGGGGCCGGGCCGATTGTCATCGGTCAGGCCTGCGAGTTCGATTACTCGGGCGTGCAGGCGTGCAAGGCGCTGAAGGCCGAGGGGTACAGGGTCATCCTGGTCAACTCCAATCCGGCCACGATCATGACCGATCCGGACATGGCGGATGCGACCTATATCGAGCCGATCACGCCCGAGTTCGTCGAGCGGATCATCGCCCGGGAACGCCCTGACGCCCTCTTGCCGACCATGGGCGGGCAGACGGCGCTGAACACGGCGCTGGCGCTGGACGCGTCGGGCGCGCTGGAGAAGTACGGCGTCGAGATGATCGGGGCCCGGGCCGAGGTCATCGACAAGGCCGAGGACCGCCAGAAATTCCGCGACGCCATGGACAAGCTGGGCCTGGAATCGCCCAGGTCCAAGGCCGCCCACAATATGGAAGAGGCGCTGGAGGGGCTGGCGTTCGTCGGCCTGCCCGCCATCGTCCGCCCCAGCTTCACCCTGGCCGGCACCGGCGGCGGCATCGCCTACAACCGCGAGGAGTTCGAGGAGATCGTCCTGCGCGGTCTCGACCTGTCGCCGACCACCGAGGTGCTGATCGAGGAGAGCGTGCTGGGCTGGAAGGAGTATGAGATGGAGGTCGTCCGCGACAAGGCGGACAACTGCATCATCATCTGCTCCATCGAGAACATCGACCCGATGGGCGTCCACACGGGCGACTCCATCACCGTCGCCCCCGCCCTGACGCTGACCGACAAGGAATATCAGCGGATGCGGACGGGCTCCATCAACGTCCTGCGCGAGATCGGCGTCGAGACGGGTGGGTCCAACGTCCAATGGGCCATCAATCCCGCCGACGGCCGGATGGTGGTGATCGAGATGAACCCGCGCGTGTCGCGGTCCTCGGCCCTCGCGTCCAAGGCCACAGGCTTCCCCATCGCCAAGGTCGCGGCGCGTCTGGCGGTCGGCTATACGCTGGACGAACTGACCAACGACATCACCATGGTCACCCCGGCCAGCTTCGAGCCGTCGATCGACTATGTCGTCACCAAGATCCCCCGCTTCGCCTTCGAGAAATACCCCGGTGCCGAGGCCACCCTGTCGACCTCGATGAAGTCGGTCGGCGAGGTCATGGCCATAGGCCGGACCTTCCAGGAATCGATGCAGAAGGCCCTGCGCGGGCTGGAGACGGGCCTGTCGGGTTTCGACGAGATCGAGATCGAGGGCACGGTCGATGCGGAGGACGACGCCAGCGCCCGCGCCGCCGTCGTGCGCGCGCTCGGACAGCCGACGCCCGACCGGATCCGCGTCATCGCCCAGGCCTTCCGCCACGGCCTGTCGGTCGAGGAAGTTCATGCCGCCTGTTCCTATGAGCCCTGGTTCCTGCGCCAGATCGCCGACATCGTACGGACCGAAGGCCATGTCCGCGTCCAGGGCCTGCCCACGGACCCGAACGATTTCCGCACGCTGAAGGCCAAGGGCTTCTCCGACGCCCGCCTGGCCCAGCTGACCGGTGCGACCGAACGCGAGGTCCGCCACGCCCGTCGCGCCTTGTCGGTGCGCCCCGTGTTCAAGCGGATCGACACCTGCGCGGCCGAGTTCAAATCGGCCACCGCCTACATGTATTCGACCTACGAGACCGGCGCCCTGGGCCAGATCGCGCAGTGCGAATCCGAGCCCACCGACAGAAAGAAGGCGATCATTCTGGGCGGGGGACCGAACCGGATCGGGCAAGGGATCGAGTTCGATTACTGCTGCTGCCACGCGGCCTTCGCCTTCGCCGACATCGGCGTCGAGTCGATCATGGTCAACTGCAACCCGGAGACCGTCTCCACCGACTACGACACCTCCGACCGGCTGTATTTCGAGCCGCTGACGGCCGAGGACGTGCTGGAGCTGATCGAGGTCGAGCGGTCGAAGGGCGAGCTGATCGGCGTCGTCGTCCAGTTCGGCGGCCAGACCCCGCTGAAGCTGGCCCATGCCCTGCACGAGGACGGCATTCCGATCCTGGGCACGTCGCTCGACTCCATCGACCTGGCCGAGGACCGCGAGCGGTTCCAGGTCATGCTGAACGACATCGGTCTGATGCAGCCGCCCAACGGCCTCGCCCGCAGCGCCCAGGAGGCCGCCGACAAGGCGGACGAGGTCGGCTATCCCGTCGTCCTGCGCCCGTCCTATGTGCTGGGCGGACGCGGCATGATGATCGTCCACGACCGCGAGCAGCTGGACCGCTATGTCGGCGAGGCGATGCGGGTCTCGGGCGATGACCCGGTCCTGATCGACCACTATCTGAACCGCGCCACCGAGGTGGACGTCGACGCCCTGTGCGACGACGAGACGGTGTTCGTGGCCGGGGTGCTGGAGCACATCGAGGAGGCCGGGGTCCACTCGGGCGACAGCGCCTGTTCGATGCCGCCCTTCTCCCTGTCGGGCGCGATCGTCACCGAGCTGAAGCGCCAGACCGAGGCCATGGCCCGGGCCCTGAAGGTGCGCGGCCTGATGAACGTCCAGTTCGCCATCGAGGAGCCGCACAGCGATGCGCCCCGCATCTTCGTGCTGGAGGTGAATCCGCGCGCGTCCCGCACGGCGCCCTTTGTGGCCAAGACCATAGGCCAGCCGGTCGCTGCCATCGCCGCCAAGGTCATGGCGGGCGTTCCTCTCGCCTCCTTCGGCCTGAAGGACGTCCCCTATGACCATATCGCGGTCAAGGAGGCGGTCTTCCCGTTCGCCCGTTTCGCCGGGGTCGACACCATCCTGGGCCCCGAGATGCGCTCGACCGGCGAGGTCATGGGCCTCGACTTCAAACGTCCCGGCGAGACCGGCATGGCCCCCGCCTTCGCCCGCGCCTTCGCCAAGTCCCAGATCGGCGGCGGCACCACCCTGCCGACCTCGGGGTGCGCCTTCGTCAGCGTCAAGGACGCCGACAAACCCTATGTGACCGAGGCCGTCACCCTGCTGCTGAAACAGGGGTTCGAGGTCATCGCCACCGGCGGCACACATGCCTGGCTGGTCCAGCAGGGCCTGCCCGTCGGCTATGTGAAGAAGGTGCTGGAGGGCCGACCCAACATCGTCGACGTGATGAAGAACGGCGACGTCCAGCTGGTCATCAACACCACCGAGGGCAAGCAGTCGCTGCAGGACAGCTTCAGCCTTCGCCGCACCGCCCTGATGATGAAGATTCCCTATTATACGACGACCGCGGGAGCCCTGGCGGCGGCGCAGGGGATCGAAGCGATCCAGGCGGATACGCTGGACGTGCGGCCGATCCAGGATTTCGCGCACTGACGGTCGACCGAAGCTTCGGGCGTTCAATCTCTGGATGTTCGGATGATCCGGCGCGACGTTTCACGCATGATCCGTGGTGTCCTTGTCCCGGCGCTCTTGCCTGATTCACGGCATCGGGACAGGCTGACCGAACCGTAGTCGACGGCCCGAAAACCGCCGCGAAGACCGGGTAACGCCCCGACTTCGCGGCCTTCGCGCCTCAGCCCGAAAGCGTCATGACGCCATCATTCGCCTCGCCGATCGACTGGAAGCGGGTGACGACCCGCGCCCGTCGTTATGCGGCGGCGCTGCCGGCGGCTCTGGCGGCGCTCGGTGTGGCCATGGCGGCGGGATCGACCGCGCGTTCCGATGCGGACCGGACGGCCGAGGCCGTGGCGCGGGTCACCGAAGGCGATCTGTCCGCGCGCGGTCTGGCGGCGCTGTCATCGCGGATGGACCGGGCGCAGCTGGCCCTGGCCATCCGTTTCGATCCCAATGACCGCCACCCGGCGCTGCTGGGACTGACGCCCGGTTGGGAAAGCCTGACGCTGGCGGGCAAGCCGTCGCTGGAGCTGGGCACCAACGGGCTTCAGGCTCAGCGCCTGAATGCGGCCATGCCGGCCGACAGGGGTGCTCTGCGCGAAGCCAGGCCGTTCGTGTTCCATACCGCGAGCGAGGCGGACCGCCAGCGCGCGCTGCGCTGCCTGACGCAGGGCGTCTATTACGAGGCGGCGCTGGAAAGCACCGAGGGGCAGGCGGCCGTGGCGCAGGTCATCCTGAACCGCGTGCGCGATCCCAACTATCCCGACACCATCTGCGGCGTGGTGTTCGAGGGCGCCGAGCGGACGACGGGCTGCCAGTTCAGCTTCACCTGTGACGGCGCGCTCGCACAGGCCCCTGTCAGCTGGGCCTGGAACCGGGCCCGTTCGGTGGCGGAGCGGGCCCTGGCCGGGCATGTGGCTGAAAAGGTCGGCACCGCGACCCACTATCACGCCGACTATGTCCATCCCTGGTGGTCGCCGACCCTGGCCAAGATCACGCAGATCGGCGCGCACATCTTCTATCGCTGGAAGGGCATCTACGGAGAGACTGCGGCCTTCAAGCAGCGTTATGCCGGGCGTGAGCCGGTGATCGACGAGGCGCGCTTCTCTCGCCCCCGCTTCGTCGCGCCGCCGACGCTGCTGGCCGGGGGCGATCTCGACGCCGCAGATGCGGCTGTGCTGGCCAATGGCGGTGCCAGCCTGCGAACCGTCGAGATCAACGGCCATACCCGGGTCGTCGGCGTGGCCAGTCTGGGCGGTCGCCGACCCGCCACGGCCGAAGAGATCGCCGCCATCAACGCGCGCCTGGCGGCTTTCGAGGCTCCGGCCATCGCGTCGGCACCGCCGGCACCACCGCCCGTCGGCGTAACCCGGATGGACGTCGAGGAAGTCGGCAGGCCCGTCGGCTGAACCACCACGCCTGCGACCCGGTCCGGGTTCACGCATGGGAAGGCCGGGCCATTCACGCTGGCGTCAGGGTCGGCGCATCGAATACGCCCCGCCGGAGCTGCAGCGTTCAGGGAGATCGACCGACGGCATCGGGAGGCTACCAGGCCCCGATCTTTTCGGCCTCATGGTGGGAGATCGGATGGTGGGCGCGGGCGTGGTCTTCCTCGGCGAGGAAGCGGACGGCCTCCAGCGCGGCCATACAGCCCATGCCGGCTGCGGTGACGGCCTGGCGATAGACGTCGTCGGTGACGTCGCCGGCGGCGTAGCAGCCCTCGACATTCGTCGAGGTGGTGCCCGGCTTCACGACCAGATAGCCACCCTGCTTGGTCTCAAGCTGACCCAGGAACAGTTCCGATGACGGCGCGTGACCGATGGCGATGAAGACCCCGTCGCAGGACCGCTCGTGCGTCTCGCCGGTCCTGGCATTCTTCAGTCGTACGCCGGTGACGTTGGAGGCGACCCCGTCGTTGTGGCCCAGGATCTCGTCGACCTGGTGGTCCCAGACCACCTCGACCTTCGGGTTGGCGAACAGCCGGTCCTGCAGGATTTTCTCGGCGCGGAACTCGTCCTTGCGGTGCACCACGGTCACCCGGGCGGCGAAGTTGGTCAGGAACAGCGCCTCCTCTACGGCTGTATTGCCGCCGCCGACGACCACGACCTCCTTGCCGCGATAGAAGAAGCCGTCGCAGGTGGCGCAGGCGCTGACGCCGAAGCCCTGGTATTTCGCTTCGGATTCCAGACCCAGCCACTTGGCCTGGGCGCCGGTGGAGATGATGACCGTCTCGGCCAGGATTTCGGTGCCGCTGTCCAGCTTCAGCCGGAAGGGGCGCTGCGACAGGTCGCAGGACACCACGATGTCCTCGATGATCTCGGTCCCGACGTGCAGGGCCTGGGCCTTCATCTGCTCCATCAGCCAGGGGCCCTGGATGACCTCGGCGAAGCCCGGGTAGTTCTCCACGTCGGTCGTGATGGTCAGCTGACCGCCCGGCTGGATGCCGGCGATGACGACGGGGTTCAGGCTGGCCCGCGCCGCATAGATGGCGGCGGTCCATCCGGCGGGGCCGGAACCGATGATGGCGACACGGGTGGTTTCTGGATGGCTCATGGGTGCTATCTAGTCGCTGATTCCGCCGGGCGCGATGCCCGCAGGTGTGGATAAGGATCGTCGCATGCAGGGTCGCAGTTACATCGGGATCTTCATCGCCCTGGGCGCGGCGGTCGGGGCCGGCATCGGCTATGCTGTCGGCAGCATCCTGATCGGCCTGATCATCGGGTTCACCCTGGGGATCGTCGTGGGCGTGGCGATGGATGCGCGGGGTGGCAAGCGAAGCGCGACACGCCGCAGTGACGATGGCGGAGACGCTGCGATCTTTCCCCTGATCATGGGCACGGGGAGCGACGGGCACGGGCACGGGCACGGGCACGGGCACGGCCGCGGCCACGGCGACAACGACAGTGGCTCGGACGGCGGTGGGGACAGTGGTGGCGGAGACGGCGGCGGCGGCGGCGGCGACTAGAGGCGGCCCATCCGCTTCAGAATGACCCGCGCCGCCCGGTCGGTCTCGGCCAGCGGTTGATAGGTCCAGGTCTCAAGCACGCCGTCGAAGGGTCGCGCCGCGCCGCGTTCGGCAAGGTCGGCGTGCAGTCGGGCGAACTTGCCGGGGGCCTTCCGCGCGATCATGGGCAGGATGTGGACGGGCTTGCCGGTCGAGGCGGCCTCGGCGGCCATATTGGCGCTGTCCTCGGTGACCAGGATGTGATCGGCCGTCTCCAGAAAAGCGAACATCGGATTGGGTCCGGTGCCGTCCCAGATCCAGCCGGGCAGATCGGACAGCCGCGTCGTGATCGCCGCGCGCGCCAGAGCCGGGGTGCGTCGCGAGAAGGTCAGCAACAGGGTGCCGCCGACGGCGCGCACTGCCGCCTCGATCCGGTCGGCCAGGGCCAGGGCGTGGTCCTCGGTCAGGTCGAAGGCCTTCGAACGTCCACCGATCAGGACCGCCACGCGCGGCCGGGACAGGGCATCCAGCCGGTCGGCGAAGGCGGGCGCTGCGGCAGCCAGGGCCCCGGGCGTGATCCGGTGTGGCGAACCGGTGATGGAGACGACATTCGGAGCGGTCAGGCCGTCGTGGGCCGGGGCCACGATCAGGTCGAATCCGGCCGGGTCGATGCGCGGGTCCTGGGTCTGGACGACGAAGGTGTGGCCATCGCCGAGGCGACGGGCCGCCAGCGACAGGGGCAGGGTCGCGCGGCCGGTGGCGATCCAAAGATCCGGCCAGGGCTGGCCATCGGCCGGGAAAGGCGCGTCACCGGCCGGGTCCAGCATCCCGGGCGACTTGAGGCCGACCGGCAGCCAGTCGAACGCCCGCCGCCAGCGGACGCGTTTCACGTTGATCTCTGCAGGCTTCAGGCGCGCGACGGCCTCGGCCAGGCCGAGCGCCTGATTTTCCATGCCGACCCGGCCGTCGGAGACGACCTGGATGCGAAGCGGGCCGGAGCCTATTTCCACTCGACCTTGAGGATTTCGTAGGCCTTCACGCCGCCGGGGGTGTTCACCTCGACCGTGTCGCCGACCGACTTGGAGATCATGGCGCGCGCGATGGGCGACGAGATCGAGATCTTGCCCTTCTTCACGTCGGCCTCATGTTCGCCGACGATCTGGTAACGGCCCTCTTCCTCGGTGTCCTCGTCGACCACGGTGACGGTCGCGCCGAACTTGACCTGGTCGCCGCTCAGCCTGGAGACGTCGATGACCTGGGCGCGGCTGATCTTGTCCTCGATCTCGGCGATCGATCCCTCGATCCAGCCCTGACGCTCTTTCGCAGCGTGATATTCGGCGTTTTCCGACAGGTCGCCGTGTTCGCGCGCCTCGGAAATGGCGGCGATCACGCTGGGCCGTTCCACCGACTTCAATTGCTTAAGCTGATCGTCGAGGGAGCGGTATCCCTCGGCCGTCATCGGCACTTTTTCCATGTGGTCGTGATTTTTCTGGGTTGTCGCCCGGTAAACCGGAGAGGGGACTGAAGAGAAACTCTGGCGAAAGCACTGGGTCGCTGGGCGCGCGCGACCGGCCGAAGAAACTAGGGCAGACCAACCGAAAACTCAAGGTGGGGTCAGGTGGCGAGTGGAGGCACCGCCCGGGGCGCACCTTCGGCGGCAACCCGGCTCACCCGGTCGCGGGTCAGGGCGTTGCGCGCCGCGCGGTAGACGATCCAGGCCACCAGGGCCGCGGCGAGCAGGGCTGCGAGACCGGACATCGCCGCGATGCCCATGGCGATGAAGGCCAGGAACAGGGCGACGGCGGCGGCCAGGACCGCACAGATGTGGTTCATTCGCAGGCGCATGGGCCGCTTAACGCCCGCCCGCCGCCATGGTTGCCGACCCGGCGACCGTCAGGCGTAGGCGTAGGGTCCGCCGCGTTCGAGCGCGCGCTGATAGGCCGGGCGTGCGTGGATGGCGGTCAGGAAGGCCTTGAGCCGGGGCTTGTCCTTGCCATAGGGCGCGCGACTGGCCCCGGCCTCCAGCGGGAAGCTCATCATGATGTCGGCAGCGCTGAAGCTCTCGCCCGCGAACCAGGCGGATTTGGCCAGTTCGGCCTCCCAGTAGGCCGTGTGGCTGGCGATCTGGGGGTCGATGAAGCCGGTCTGGGCCTTGTTCGAGATCGCCTTGACCAGTGGCCTGACCAGACCCGGCGACCGGGTCGGCAGCTGGCCGAAGATCAGTTTCAGCAGCAGGGGCGTCATGGCAGACCCCTCGGCATAGTGCAGCCAGTAGGTGAAGCGGCGCCCTTCCGGCGTGCCCGGCTGGGGTTTCAGCCCCCGCCCGGGATAGGCCTCCAGCAGATATTCGACGATGGCCCCGGTCTCGGCGACCACGATATCGCCGTCCTGGATCACCGGCGACTTGCCCAGCGGGTGGATGGCGCGCAGCTCGGGCGGGGCCAGCATGGTCTTTGCGTCGCGCTCGTAGCGCTTCACCTCATAGGGCAGGCCCATCTCTTCCAGCAGCCACAGCACGCGCTGCGATCGGGAGTTGTTCAGGTGATGGACGACGATCATGGTACGGCTCCGCTGACGACGCGTCACATTAGCGGAGTTGACGCCACGGAGCGCAAGCCCGGCGTCAGCCTGTCCGCCAGCACCGGACGCGCCCCCGGCTCACCGGCGTTGAAACCCTGCGCGGTTTCGCCCACACCATGGCGCATGACCACGCCCGAACCGCGCCTGACCAGTCTCGCCCACGGCGGGGGATGCGGCTGCAAGCTGTCGCCCGGCGTCCTGCGCGACATCCTGGCCGGAATGCCACAGGCGGCGGCCTTCACCAGCCTGATGGTCGGCACCGAGACCTCCGACGACGCGGCGGTCTGGCGGCTGAACGACACCCAGGCGCTGGTGGCGACCACGGACTTCTTCATGCCGGTGGTGGACGATCCGTTCGACTTCGGCCGGATCGCCGCGACCAATGCCCTGTCCGACGTCTATGCCATGGGCGGGCGACCGATCCTGGCGCTGGCGCTGGTCGGGATGCCGGTGAACGTGCTGTCGACCGGGACGATCGGACAGATCCTCGCAGGCGGGGCCAGCGTCTGCGCCGACGCCGGGATCCCGGTCGCGGGCGGCCACTCGATCGACAGCGTCGAGCCGATCTACGGGCTGGTTGCCCTGGGGCTGGTGCATCCCGACCGGGTGCGGACCAACCGGGGCGCACAGGTCGGCGACGTCCTGATCCTGACCAAGGGACTGGGCGTGGGCGTGCTCAGCGCGGCGCTGAAGCAGGGGCGGCTGGATCAGGCCGGCTATGCGACAATGCTCGCCTCGACGACCCGGCTGAACGCGGTCGGGGCCGATCTGGCGGAGGTCGATGCGGTCCACGCCCTGACCGATGTGACCGGCTTCGGTCTTCTGGGCCATGCGCTGGAGATGGCGCGGGGGTCCGGACGGGCGGTCGAGATCGAGGCGGGCGCGGTTCCTCTGCTGGACGGGGTCGAGGCCCTGGCGCGTGACGGCGTGCGGACCGGGGCCTCAGGGCGGAACTGGGACAGCTACGGCGCGGGCGTGGCCTTGCCGGGCGGGTTCGACGGCTGGCGGCGCGACCTGCTGACCGACCCGCAGACCTCCGGCGGCCTGCTGATCGCGGTGGCCCCCGACGCGGCCCCTGATGTTCTCGCCCGGGTCCGTGCGGCCGGCTTCGACCGGGCGGCGGTCGTCGGCCGGACGGTCGAGGGCACCGGGGTGCGGGTCGTTTGATCCGGCGCACGATCGATCTTTCGCCGACGGCCCGCGCCGGCTTCGACGCCATCCTCGATGTGCGCAGCCCCTCCGAGTTCGCCCTGGATCACATTCCGGGGGCCATCAACCTGCCGGTGCTGGACGACGTCGAGCGGGCCGAGATCGGGACCCTCTATGTCCAGTCGTCCAAATTCCTCGCCCGGCGCATCGGGGCGGCGAAGGTGGCGCGCAACATCGCCGCCCATCTGGACGGTGCGCTGAAGGACCGGGACGGCAGCTTTCGCCCCTTGGTCCACTGCTGGCGCGGCGGACAGCGCTCGGGGGCCATGGCGGCGGTGATGGACCAGATCGGCTGGCCGGTCACGGTGCTGGACGGCGGCTACATGACCTGGCGGCGCACGGTCCAGACGGCGCTGTATGGCGATGGCGCGGACCGGCAGGTCGTGCTCCTGGATGGCGGGACCGGTTCGGGCAAGACCGCGCTTCTGGCCCGGCTGGCGGAGCGCGGGGTTCAGGTCATCGATCTGGAGGGACTGGCAGCGCATCGCGGCTCCCTGTTCGGGGCGTTGAAGGGTCAACCACAGCCGTCGCAGAAGCTGTTCGAGAGCCGGCTGTTCGTGGCGCTCGAAGGGCTGGACCCGGGCCGCCCGCTGGTCGTCGAGGCCGAAAGCAGCCGCATCGGGGCCCGCACCGTGCCGCCCGCCCTGTGGGCCGCCATGGGCCGGGCGTCGGTGGTCGAACTGTCCGCTCCCGTGGCCGCCCGCGCCGCCTTCTCCGCCCGGGTCTATGCCGACATCGCGGCCGACCCGTCGGCGTTGGAGACCGCCCTGACCCGCCTGCCGCCGCACCATTCGAAAGAGACGGTGGCGGGCTGGAAAACCCTGGCGCGCGAGGGCCAGGTCGAGGCCCTGGCCGCCGCCCTCATCGCCGATCACTACGACCCCGCCTATCGCCGGATGGCGGCGCGGCGGGACCGGCCGGTGCTGGGCCGGGTGGAGATGGCGGAGGTGTCCGACGGGGCGCTGGACCGGGCGGCGGATCGTATGGTTGCAACCCTCTCCCCACAGACCGGCGAAGGCACTAGCGTCTCCTCATGACCCCATCGCGCACCCACTCCGTCCTGACCTCCCTCAGCCTGTGGGTGCTGATCGCCCTGGTCGGGGGCGTGGCCGCGGGGGCGGCGGCGCAGGCGTATGGCATTCCGGGCGGGACGGGGACCATCGCCGTCGTCGATGCCCTGGGTCAGCTATGGCTCAATGCACTCAGGATGACCATCATCCCGCTGGTCTTCAGCCTGCTGGTCACCGGCATCGCCTCTATCGCCGATGCGGCGGCCTCGGGGCGGCTGGCCTTGAAGGCGGTGCTGGTGTTCGCGGCCCTGCTGGTCGTCGCCACGGTCTGGGCGGTCGCCTCATCACTGGGGCTGCATATGCTGTGGCCGATCGACCCGGCGGGGGCCCGGGCCCTGATCGCCGGAGCGCCACCCGAGGCCGCGAGCGAGGTCGCGGGTAACGTCACCGGCGGCGGGTTCGAGGCCTTCCTGACGGGCCTCACCCCGTCCAATCCGATCCGGGCGGCCGCCGACGACGCCATCCTGGCCATCGTCGTCTTCGCCATCGCGTTCGGCTTCGCCACGACGAAACTGCCCGAGCGCCTGCGCCAGCCCGTGGCCCTGTTCTTCGAGGCCGTGGCCCAGACCATGATCGTCATCGTCCAGTGGGTGCTGGCCGTCGCGCCGCTGGGCGTGTTCGCCCTGGCCATGGGCGTGGGGTTGCGCGCCGGGCTCGGGGCCGCGGGCGTGCTGGGTCACTATATCGCCCTGGTCGTGCTCAGCCTGATCGGCCTGATCCTGCTGACCTATGGGATCGCCGTCGTGTTCGGCCGGATCAGCCTGTCGCGGTTCGCCTCGGCCGTCGCCCCGGCCCAGGTGGTGGCATTTTCCACCCAGTCGTCCCTGGCCTGTCTGCCGGTGATGGTGGAGCGGGCGACGACGCGGCTGGGGGTCTCGGCCCCGACGGCGGGTCTGGTCCTGCCGCTGGCGGTGGCGGTGTTCCGCATCACCTCGACCGTCGCCAACCTTGCCGTCGCCATCTATTGCGCCAAATTGTTCGGCGTCGCCCTGTCACCGCAGGTCCTGCTGGCCGGCAGCGTGGCGGCCCTCGCCATCAGCGTCGGCACCGTCGGCCTGCCCGGACAGGTCAGCTTCTTCGCCTCCATCGGCCCCATCTGTCTGGCCATGGGCATCCCGCTGCAGGTCCTGCCCCTGTTGCTGGCGGTCGAGGTCGTGCCCGACATCTTCCGCACGGTCGGCAACGTCACGGCGGACTTGGCGGCGGCGCGGATCGTGGAGGGCCGCGATGCCACCGCCGACCCCGAGGCGGCCTCGGGCATCTGATCGCCAGGCGGTCGCCCTTACGACCCCGCCTGCCCCATGCCATAAGTCCCAGACCACAACGACGGGGGCAGAAGATGAGGAAACGGCTGAAGGGATCGGCCCCGGCGCGCCGCCCCGACGCGCCCCTCCGGTCGGCCGAGACCGAACTGATCTGCCATGTGCGCGACGGCTGGGCCCCGCGCATCGCGCCCGCCTCACCGCGCCGCGACTGGATGACCGCGACGCCCGAGAGCTTCGCCTATCGCTGCCTGCCCCTGGCCGTCGCCAACACCCATGGCTGGGAGGTGCTGAACCCTTGCGGCTTTTCCGCCCGCTGGCACGGCGGCGACCATGCCGGGGCGGTCGAGATCGTGCTGGATCCGGGGGCGGACAAGTCCAGGGCCCCGAACGCCCTGTTCGGCAGCGGCACGTTGACGTTTCACGTCGACGGCATCTTCCGCACGTCGGAGGGCTGGAACCTGTGGGTCGGCGGCCCGCCCAACGCCATGAAGGACGGCATCGCCCCCATGGGGGGCGTGATCGAGACCGACTGGTCGCCCTACACCTTCACCATGAACTGGCGCTTCACCCGGCCCGACGTCTGGATCCGGTTCGAGGAGAACGAGCCCTTCTGCTTCTTCTTCCCCACGCCGCGCGGCGTGCTGGAACGGCTGAAGCCCGAACTGCGCCCGATGGAGGACGACCCCGAGCTGCTGGCCTCGTTCGACGCCTGGCGACAGGCGCGGCTGGACTTCCAGGACTGGGTCAAGCGGACCCAGCCCAAGACCCCGGCCGACCAGTGGCAGAAGCTCTACTACCGCGGCCTGCACCCCGACGGCACGCCCGGCCCGGCCGACCACGAATCAAAGCTTCGCCTGTCCCCCTTCCGCCAGACCGGCTCGCGCCGCGTCTGCCCGGCCGGGCGGGGGGAGGGGGAGAAGGGGTAGAGGCGCGAGGCCGGCCTGGAGCCGGATCGGCTGAGGTCGAACCGCTTCGCGGTTCTGCCTCAAGCGATCATGTTCTAGCGACGCGCCTTGCGGGCGGCGTAGCGGGCGTCGCGTGCGGCCTTCTGCTCTTCCTTGGTGAGTTGCTTGCGCTCCTTGCGAGCGGCGCGCTTCTCGGCCTCTTTGGCCTCCTCGGTCTCGCGCATGGCAGCCAGACGGGCTTCTTCACGCTCCTGCCTGATGCGGCGTTCCTCGGCCTTTGCGGCCTCGTGCTGCAGGCGCAGGGCTTCTTTTTCCGCCGCGCGCTTTTCGGCCAGACGGTCGAACTCGGGGTCGGTCACGGTCGGCTTGGGCTTGAACTTGGCCAGCAGCGCCTTCTTGGCCTCCTGCTGGGCCGTGATGCGGTCGTTGAAGCCGGTCTGTTTCAGATCTCTCATGCGGGCGGTCGGTCGTCCTTCGAGGGTTTGGGTCGCCCGTCCGGATCAGCCGGACGACGCGATCAGGATGCGTCACGGCATCCGGCGGTCGGCAAACCCGAAACGGCGGCAAAAATCAAGCGCGCAGCCATTTATGGAACCGCTTTCGGCGCGGTTCCTGGGCGACCGTCGCGCCGGTGTCGCAGGCAGGCCGACGCATATGGGAAGCCGCCTGCGATGATCCAGTGGCGGTCGGCACGCGACGGAGCCAGATCAGTCCGGCCTGCTGGCCTGACCGACGGCGGTTCCGGCCGCGCCACCGACCGCCGCGCCCACGGGTCCTGCCACAACGGCTCCGGCCACGGCACCCGTGGCCGCGCGCTGTTCGATCGTCTGGCCACAGGCGGCGAGCGGCAGGGCGAACAGGGCCATGGAGGCAAGGATGGCGCGGTGCATGGTCTGGGTCCTTCCGGGAATGACGGGCTCGAAACGCCGGATCACGGCACAGGTTCCACGCCCCGGACCGGGCTCCAGTTCGCATGAGCGAGCGAAAGGCATCGAATACAATAAAGGGCGGCCACCAGAGTGGTTTTTTCAATTCCGTTAATCGCTCCACGAAGGCTCTGTGCATCAGGATACAGATTTGAATACGAAAACCATTGGCCTGTTCATAAGGTGGTGCCGATTCACCTCACCCTGGTCGAAAACTGGTCGTCGGATGCTGCGCTGCAGTACGGAGTTGCGAATCAAACACATTGGTGCCATAAACGGATGGCTTAAGGCGATTTCTTCGATGGCTTGGCGTTCACCGAGCCTCGATTCGCAAACCGGACCGCGACACACCATTTCGCCCGGTTCTGCAGACGACCAAGGGGCAGCTTCCCGCCCTGTTGAATAGGACGACGCCTTTGATCCATCCCTCGCAGACGCGTGCGATCTCGCGCGCCGATCGTGTGGCCCGGATTCGGCCCATGACGGCGGCAGCGATGTTCGGCGGCGTCCTGGGGCTGGGAATCGGCTGTGCCTATCTGGGCGGCACCGTCGCGAAGGCGACGACCGTGCGTGCCCAGGCCGAACGGCTCGAGGGGGCGACTTCCGCCGGCTTCACCGAGGAAGCCCTGGCCGCTGCCGCCGGAGGTCTGGACGCCAGCGCCCTGGCCATTGCCCGTCGTCACGATCCGTACACCGTGGCCGGCTCCGCCCAGCGTGACCGCCAGGCCGAACTGCTGACCGCCCGCCTGGAGCAGCTTCGTCCGCAGCGTATGGATGCCGGTCTGCGACGCGCCAGCCTGTCGGACGCCCCGCGGCCCTTCCACCTCGGCAACGCCCTCGATGACAGCCGTGACCTCGAATGCCTGACCCAGGCGGCCTACTATGAGGCGCGCGGCGAGGGTGCCGACGGAATGCGCGCCGTGGCCCAGGTCGTGCTGAACCGCGCGCGCCATGCGGCCTTCCCGAACAGCATCTGCGGCGTCGTCTTCCAGGGAGCCGGCCGTCGGGTCGGCTGCCAGTTCAGCTTCACCTGCGACGGCTCGATGCGCGGCACCGTCAACCGCGTTGCCTGGAACCGGGCGCGCTCGATCGCCTCGGCGGCCCTGTCCGGCTCGGTCTATGCCGGCGTCGGCAATGCGACCCATTTTCACACCACAGGCGTCTCGCCGTCGTGGCGGAACTCGCTGATGCGTGTCGGCCAGGTCGGCAATCACGTCTTCTACCGCTTCGGCGGTCGCTCGGGCACCACCAGCGCCTTCGCCTATCAGACGCGGCCATCGAGCGGCGGCGAGATGCAACACACCGTCTATGCCGGCATCGACCCCTCGACCAGCCTGCGTCAGGCGGGCGAGGCGATCGCCTATACGGCCCTCGTGGCTCAGGAAAACCTGGCGTCCGGCACGACATCGGCCCCGGCCACTCAGGCCCCGGCGATCCAGCCTGCATCGCCCCCGGTTCAGGCACCGACCGCCCCGGCCACGACACCGGCCCAGGTCCAGCCCGCCACCACGCCGAAGGCCTGATCGGTCGCGCGCCTGCCGGTCCGGAACGTGCCATCGCACGACCCCGGACCGATGTCAGACCGCGTCCAGACCGATATCCAGTACCGATGCCGAATGGGTGAGCGCGCCCACCGAGATCACGTCCACGCCCGTCTTGGCAATGCCCCGCACGGTCGACAGATTCACACCGCCGGACGCCTCCAGCACCACCCGGTGTCCGCCACCTCGCCTCCGCCGCTCCGCCTCGGCCAGCATCGCCAGGTCGAAATTGTCCAGCATGATGACGTCCGGCCCCCGACCCCCGGCGACCATCCCGAGGGCGACGTCCAGCTGATCCAGCCCGTCCACCTCGACCTCGATCTTCATCAGGTGGCCGACATGCGCGCGCGCGGCCGTGATCGCCGCCTCCACGCCGCCGCAGACGGCGATGTGGTTGTCCTTGATGAGGATGGCGTCATCCAGGCCGAAGCGGTGATTGATGCCCCCGCCACAGCGCACCGCGTGTTTCTCCAGCGCGCGCAGGCCGGGCGTGGTCTTGCGCGTGTCCGCGATCCGCGCCCCTGTACCGGCCACCGCCTCCACATAGGCCCGCGTCAGAGTGGCGATCCCGCACAGCCGTCCCAGCAGGTTCAGCGCCGTGCGCTCCGCCGACAGAAAGGCCCGCGCGTCCGCCTCGACCTCGGCCAGCACGGCCCCTGCCTCGAACGCGTCCCCGTCCTGCATCCGCAGGTCGACGGACGCATCCGGGTCGATCTCCAGCACGGTCAGCCGCACGCAATCGATGCCCGCCAGCACGCCTGGCTTCCTCGCCGCAAAGACCGCCCGCATCCGCGCGCCGTCCGGGATACAGGCCGCCGCCGTCACATCGCCGGCCCGGCCCAGGTCTTCGGCCAGTGCGGCGCGCACGATCGGCAGGATCAGGATATCGGGAAGCGACGGGATCATTCCGCCGCCATCGCCTCGATCTCTGCCCGACACAAGCGGGTGTGCCGCGCCACCGACGCCGTGTCCGGGTAGTCGATGCGATAATGCCCGCCCCGGCTCTCGTGCCGGGCCAGGGCCGCCTCTACGATCAGTCGGGCCGCGACCAGGGCCGGTGCCGCCCCGCAGGTCGCCTCCAGCCGGTCGATGAGCGCGATCTGACGCCGCAGGCCGTCGCCGTTGCGGACCACGCCGCAGTTGGCGCTCATGCCCGCGCGGAGTTCCAGCATCGCCTCGGCCGGCAGGTCGTCGATCACCACCCCGACGACAACCGGCCCGGTCCCGGCCATCATGGTCGCCGCCAGCCGCCCCGTCCGGCGCCCGAACGCGGCAGCCTCAAGCAGGGAGTTGGACGCCAGACGGTTGGCACCATGGACCCCTGTTGCCGCACATTCCCCGACCGCGAACAGGCCCGGCAGGCTGGTACGTCCGTCCGGGTCCGCGCCGATTCCGCCCATGTGATAGTGAGCCGCCGCCGCCACCGGGATCGGTGTCGTGCGTGGGTCCAGCCCGGCCTTCATACAGGCGGCGAACACGGCCGGAAATTCGGTCGGAAAATGCGCGCCGATCGCCCGGGTCGCATCCAGCAAGGCCCCGCGCCCGGCCGTCCGCGCTGCGTGGACCGCACGGGCCACGATGTCGCGCGCCTTCAGATCCGCATCCGGTGCCTCGCCCAGCAGGAAACGTCCCTCCCCGTCGATCAGCCGCGCGCCCTCGCCCCGCAGCGCCTCGGTCGCCAGCGGCATGGGGTCCAGGCCGACATCGATGGCCGTGGGGTGGAACTGCACGAACTCCGGATCGAGGATTTCGGCCCCCGCCGCCCAGGCCAGGGCCATGCCCTCGCCCTTCAGCGCGGTCGGGGTCGTCGTCGCCCCGAACAGCCCGCCAGCGCCGCCGGTCGCCAGCACCACGGCCGGGGCCAGCACCTCGACCAGGGTCCCGCCCGGATGCTCGATCACCGCGCCGCGCACCCGGCCGGTCTGGTCCTGGATCAGCGACCTCAGACGCGCGTCCTCCCACACCGTGATGTGCGTCGCCGCCCGGACCGAGTCGACCAGGGCCGACAGGATCGCCCGCCCGGCGCCGTCGCCGCCGACCCGCGCCACCCGCGCCTTCGAATGGGCCGCCTCCAGGCTGACGGAGAACTCGCCCGCCGCGTCCCGGTCGAACGGTGCGCCCAGAGACGCCAGCCATTCGACCGTCGAACGGCCCTCGTCCGTCAGGACCTCGGCCGCATGGTGGTCGACCAGACCGGCCCCGGCCGCCTCGGTGTCCTTCAGATGCAGCGCAGGTGCGTCGTCCCTCGACAGGGCCGCCGCCACGCCGCCCTGCGCCCAGGCGCTCGAGGCGGCTTCCAGCAGGGGGGCCGGACTGATGACCAGAACGGGTCGCGGCGCGGCCGCCAGCGCGGCCGACAGGCCGGCCAGCCCGCCGCCGATGATCAGCGGTCCATCGTGCACGATCCGGCTCATTGGTCGAAACCGATGAAGCGGGCGGCGATGGACAGAGCCTCGCCCGGAGAGCCGTCCGCGATCGGCAGCAGCACGCCGATCGCCGCGCCCAGACAGGCCGCCCCGGTCAGCAGGAACAGGCCCAGGGACCTCGCCGCCTCGGGCCAGGTCAGCTTTGTCTCGCCCGGCCGCCACGCGCCACGCTGCAGCGACCCGAACACGGCAAGGCCCAGAAAGATGGCCAGGATCCAGCGCCCGGTGGACACGCCCCACCAGACCGCCAGACCGCCTATCGCAATCAGCGCCGCCTTCTCGACCATCGGATCGATCCGGGCCAGCACGGGGCCGAGCGCCTTCGATCCATCTAGCGGCGGCGCGGGGGCCAGGTTCACCAGATTGATCATGGCGATGAAGAAGGCCCCCAGCATCCAGGCATCGTCGCCGGTCGCGAGCCACACGCCCACCACCGGCAGGATCGCCAGCAGGCCGAACGCCGGCCCCGCCAGCGCCACCAGCACCCCGTGCCATTCGCTGTCGGGGTTCCGCTGCCCCCGCGCCAGCCCGCCGAGGAAGGGGATGATGTAGATCTTCGCCGGTCCCATCCCCAGCCGGTTCATCGCCAGAACGTGTCCGTACTCGTGCACGAACAGGCCGAAGATCGCCGCCACTGCGACGACCCAGCTGCCTGTGGTCAACCAGATGAACCCGCCCAGCAGCAGGGTCGATCCGATCGCCCAGGGCAGGCTCTGTCCCTTGTCGATCGGCGGTGCACCGGGGCTGGAGGCGGGCACGGCCGTTTCGGCGCTGACACCCGGTGTTGCCGCGCGCCCGTCGCGCGCACCCCAGGGACCGATCTCGCTCATATCAGCTCCACCGACACATGGTGCCGGGCCTTGACCATGTCATAGCGCGCCGGCACCGACGGCGGCGGCAGGTCGATCATCCGCTGCACGGCCAGGGCGGCGGGCGCGATCAGTTCCTGCGGCACCGTCACCTCGAAGCGCATGTCCCGCAGGCAGTCGCGGATATTCGTCAGGGTGATCCGCTTCATATAGGGGCACAGGTTGCACGGCCCGATGAACTGGACCTCGGGCACGTCGCCCTTGATGTTGGCCGCCATCGAGCATTCAGTGATCAGCACCACCTGACGCGGCTTTCTCGTGGTGATGTAGTCGGTCATCGCTGCCGTCGATCCGGCGAAGTCCGCAGCCGCCAGCACGTCCTCCGGGCATTCCGGGTGGGCCAGGATCTCGGCACCGGGATACGCCTGACGCATCTCCTCGATGTCGGCGGCGCGGAACCGCTCGTGGACGATGCAGCGACCCTTCCAGGCGATGATGCCGACCGTCGTCTGGGCGGCGACATTGCGCGCCAGGAACTCGTCAGGGATCAGGATGACCTTGTCGACGCCCCATTGTTTCGCTGCCCATTCCACCACCTGAACGGCGTTGGCGGATGTGCAGCAGATGTCGGTCTCGGCTTTCACGTCGGCCGTGGTGTTCACATAGGTGACGACCGGAATGCCGGGATAGCGTTGCTTGATCAGACGCACGTCCGCCCCCGTGATCGCCTCGGCCAGCGAGCAGCCGGCCTTCAGGTCGGGGATCAGCACGGTCTTGTCGGGACTCAGGATCTTGGACGTCTCGGCCATGAAGTGCACGCCCGCCTGCACGATCACCTTCGCACTGGACTTCGCCGCCTCCTTGGCCAGGCCCAGGCTGTCGCCGACATAGTCGCCGACCCCGTGGAAGATCTCGGGCGTCATATAGTTGTGCGCCAGGATGACCGCGTCGCGTTCGCGCTTCAGGGCGTTGATCTCGGAGATCAGTCGCGCCTGATCCGGCCACTCCATCGGCGTGACGAAGTCCTTGACCTTGGCCCAGACCGGCGCGGTCTCCTCGGCGATCTTGCGATCCAGCTGCAGACTGACGACCAATGCGGCCTCCCGACCCTTATGCTCAAAGTTAGCATAACTGCGAGCAATATAGGCCGATGACGGACGGGTGCAAGGGCGGGTGAACGACCGATCGGGCGCGCCCTGACCCACAGTCGTCCGGACGAAATTCGGTCATGTGAGGGAAATCCGTTCGCAAATGCGCCGTGGGCGAGATAGTTCCTCCACGGAACCCCTGCCTGATCGTCCTCCCATGCAAGAAACCCTCCGCCGGATCCTGACCGCCCGCGTCTATGACGTGGCGATCCAGACACCGCTCGACCCCCTGCCCGGCCTGACCCGACGGCTTGGACGCGCCGTGCTGCAGAAGCGCGAGGACCTGCAGCCGATCTTCTCGTTCAAGATCCGCGGGGCCTACAACAAGATCGCCGGTCTGTCCGGCCCGGAGCTGGCGCGCGGCGTCATCTGCGCCTCGGCCGGCAACCATGCCCAGGGCGTCGCCTTCGCCGCCCGGAAGCGGGGCGCGACCGCCACCATCGTCATGCCGGTCACCACCCCGCCCATCAAGGTCGCGGCCGTGCGCGCCCTGGGTGGCGACGTCATCCTGCATGGCGACGCCTTCGACGAGGCCTTCGCCGAGGCCAGCCGCATGGCCGCAGACGACGGCGCGGTCTTCATCCACCCTTTCGACGACCCCGATGTGATCGCAGGCCAGGGCACGGTGGGGCTGGAGATCATGCGTCAGCACTCCGGGCCGATCGAAGCCATCTTCGTGCCCGTCGGCGGCGGGGGTCTGGCCGCCGGGGTCGCGGCCATCGTCAAATTCCTCCGGCCCGGAACGAAGGTCATCGGCGTAGAGCCCGTCGACGCCGCCTGCATGCAGGCCGCCATCGCAGCGGGCGAGGTCGTGACCCTGAACCAGGTCGGCCTGTTCTGCGACGGTGTGGCCGTGCGTCAGGCGGGAACCGAGACCTTCCGCCTGTGCAGGGACCTGCTGGACGACATCGTCACCGTCGACAACGACGCCATCTGCGCCGCCATCAAGGACATCTTCGACGACAGCCGCGCCGTGGCCGAGCCGTCGGGGGCGCTCGCACTGGCAGGCCTTAAGGCCTGGGCCGCCGCCCATCCGGATGCCGACGGGGGTGCCCTGATCGCGGTCAACTCCGGGGCCAACGTCAATTTCGATCGCCTGCGCCACATCGCCGAACGCGCCGAGATCGGCGAGGGCACCGAGGCCCTGCTGGCCGTGGCCATGGCCGACGACCGCGCCGTCTACAGCCGCTTCCTGTCCGCGCTCGACGGCCGCTCGGTGACCGAGTTCAACTACCGCTGGTCGGGCGAAGGTCGCGCCCACATCTTCGTCGGGGTCGCCCTGAAGCAGGGTCCGCACGAGAAGGACGATCTCATCTCAACGCTGCGGTCCGGCGATTACGCTGTCGAGGACATGAGCGACAACGAGACCGCCAAGCTGCATGTCCGCCACATGGTCGGCGGCCGCGCCACCGGCCTGCCGCACGAACGGATCCTGCGCTTCGAATTCCCCGAGCGCCCGGGGGCCTTCCTGCGCTTCCTGAACAGTCTTAAACCCGCCTGGGCCCTGACCCTGTTCCACTACCGCAACCACGGCGACGACGTCGGCCGGGTGCTGGCAGGCATTTCCGTCCCGCCCGCCGAACAGCCCGCCCTGACCACCGCCCTGGCCGAGCTGGGCTATCCCTATGTCGACGAGACCGACAACCCGGCGACGAAACTGTTCCTGGAGGCGGTGTAGATTTCGAGGATCGTCATCCTCCGGCAAGCCGCGCCTTCGCGGCGCAGACCGGGGGACACATTGTCATCCTCCGGCCGATCGAAGATCGGACCGGGGGAGGCGCGCGCGAGCGCGAACCTGCCGCGGACTCCGTATCAACGGCCTGCTTGAACAAATCGCCTTCGGCGCCGCTGGGTCCCCCGGTCTCGCTACGCTCGCCGGAGGATGACGAAGGTCACAACACCACCCCCTCATGCGCCAGCAGCCACCGCTTGCGCTCCAGCCCGCCCGCATAGCCTGTCAGCGTCCCGTTGGCCCCGATCACCCGGTGGCACGGCACGATCACCGCGACCGGATTCTGTCCGTTCGCCAGCCCGGCCGCCCGCACCGCCTTCGGCGACCCCACCGCCGCCGCCAGCTGGCCATAGCTGCGGGTCTCGCCCGCCGGGATGGCGCGCAGTGCGGCCCAGACCGCCGTCTGGAACGCCGTCCCCGCCGTCCGGACCGTCAGCCCGTCCAGCGCCGTCGCATCGCCCGCGAAATAGGCCTCGACCGCCCCCCGCACCGTCTCCGGCGCGCGGCCCATCTGCAGCGTCGCGCCGGGCGCGTGCCGTCCCAGCAGCCGCATCATCCGGGGCTCAAAGTCGACGAAGTCAAGCGCCCGCACGGCACCGTCCGCATCGGTGACCAGCAGCACCTCGCCCACCGGCGTCGCGATCCGGTCCAGGGTCAGGGTCTCAGGCTGCGCGTTTTTCATCGTCTCTCTCCATCAGGTCCGCGCCCGTGATCCCGGCCAGGCCGAGATACAGCGCCCCATAGGCCCGCCAGGGTCGCCATTGCTCTGCCCGTGCCACGAGCGTCGCATCGCTCAGTCGGTCCGACGGCGCATCCTCGCCCGCATCCACCCAGTCGCCCGGCAAGCGCAGCCCCGGCCGCGCCTCGACCAGGGGCCTCAGCACCGGATCGGTCGACAGGTCGCGTGTGATCGCCTCGGGGTCCGCCGACAGGTCGAACACCCGCCGCACCCGCGCCAGCACACCGGGCAGGGCCTTCAGGTCCGAGGCCTCCACGCGCACCTCCAGCCGCCCCGGCGGGCCGGGCGTCGCCGTCACCCGCCCCGTCGCCCCGTCGATCGCCGCATCCAGCTCACGCGACCAGACCCGGCTTGCCGGCCTGTCATCCCGGACCTGATCCGGGGCCCGTGCCATCAGCGCCTCAAACATCGCGTCCCAGTCATAGGGCGGACGATAGCTGAGGCTCAGCTTCACGCCTCCGTCCGACACCCGGTCCTTGCCCCGCCGCAGCGCCGACGGTGGCCGCCCGTACAGCGCCTGAAACGTCTCGTTGAACCGCCGCACCGATCCGAAGCCGGACGCCAGCGCCACCTGCGCCATCGACAGATCGCTCTCCTGGATCAGGGCCTTGGCCAGCAGCACACGCCGCGTCTGGGCCACGCTGACCGGCGCGGCGCCCAGATGCTGGCGGAACAGCCGCCTCAGCTGCCGCTCCCCGACCCCCAGCCGCCCGGCCAGGGCATCCACATCGTCCTCATCCAGAGCCCCCTGTTCGATCAGGCTCAGCGCCCGGCTGACGGTGTTGGAGGTGCCGCGCCAGGCCCCCATGTCAGGAGCCGTCTCCGGCCGGCAGCGCAGACAGGCCCGGAACCCCGCCTCCTCCGCCGCCGCCGCCGTGACGACGAAGATCATGTTCTCCCGGTTCGGGGTCCGCGCCGGACAGACCGGCCGACAATAGATGCCCGTCGTCTTCACGCAGCCGAAGAACCGCCCGTCGAACCGGGCATCCCGCGTCAGGGCCGCGCGGTAGCAGGCCTCCTGATCGAGCGGTTCGGTGCGCATTTCCATGCCGCGAAGATGACCCGGGACACCGCCGATGTCTCGCGGTTTTCGGACTTATCCTCCCCCGCCCTTCGCGGGGGAGGGGGACCGCCCGAAGGGGGGTGGAGGGGGCGGGAGCCGGCACCGCGTCCGGGGTTGCGCCCTCCCCCGTTCCGCTCCGCTACTCGGGTGAGGACTGGAACAGTCGTCCCACGTTCTTCGCCACCTTCCACACCAGGCTCAGCCCCATGATGGCCAGCCACCAGGTCATGCCCAGGGACAGGGTCGAGGCGATGCCGGCCAGGTCGCGTGGCCCGTCGCCGATCGTCCGCAGCCGGTCGAGGTCCAGCATGGTCATGTCGCCCGCGATCCGGGCGCTGTCGGCCCCGACGGAAAGGGTGAACCAGTCGCTCGCCTGAAAGATCATCCAGATCAGCCACAACCCGAACGCCGCCATCAGGATGTTCAGCCCCGCCCGCATCCGGACCGCCGGCGGCCGGATGATTGTGAACAGCGCCACCCCCATCCGCGCCAAGGCATAGACGAGGATCGGCACGAACAGGGTCGCCCAGATCGTCGCCGGGCTCAGCGTCGCATTCTCTCCGTCGATGGAGATGACGCCTGCCGTCCCGGGGAAATGCACGATCCCGAGCCACCACAGGGCGAACATCCCCATGGCGATGAAGGTGAAGGCCGCATTGCCGACGTCGTTGCCGCCGCCGCCCAGATGCACGCCGAACGGAACCGTGGACCGGCGCCCATCGCTGCGCGCCTGCATCCGCTCGCCCGCAGACTTGGCCGCCATGCCCCAGGTCGAGGGGTCCGACAGGCCGAACGCGCCCAGATCCTTGACCCGCCAGTCGGTCAACCATTTCGGCCGGATGGCGTAATGCTCCATCACGGCCCCCGCGAGTGTCAGCGCCCCGATCAGCGTCAGGGCCGCACCGAAGAAGCCGTGGAAGGCCTGGGCGATGTCCTGGCCGAAGTTCGCGGACCCGCCGATCAGCCGGATCAGCAGACCGAGCGCGAACACGGCCCCGAGGATCAGCAGCCCCGCCTTGGCGCCGTACAGCCAGTAGGGAAACAGCTCCGGCCCGATCAGACTGTCCGGCCCCTTCCGGTACCGCGCGGCCACCACCAGCGGATGGCCGATCTCCTTCAGGATCGCCTCGCGCTCGTCATCGGTCAGCGGCCGCGCCTTCTCCGCCTCGCGCGCCTCGACGCGGCTCAGGATCAGGTCCCTCAGCTCGGCGATGATGTCGTCGCGTTCCTCGACCGGCAGCTGGGCCGCGACGGCCTCCAGATAGCGATCGATCATGTCTTCGGTCCTGGCGTTCATGACGCTCCCCTCAAATCCGAAATGTCAGAGAATCTTGTCGAGCGAGACGCTGATCGCCCGCCACTCGTCGCCCAGACGGGCCAGCAGCTGCACGCCCAGGGGCGACAGCACATAGAAGCGCTTCTTCCGCTTCTCCTCCTCGCGCCATTCGCTGTTCAGCAGGCCCTGGCTCTCCAGCCGGCGCAGCAGCGGATAGAGGGTCGATTCCTCCATCTCCAGCCCGTCGGCAGCCAGGGCCTGACGCAGCGTATAGCCGTACCGCTCGGTCCGGAGACAGGCGAGCACCGCCAGCACCAGCGACCCGCGCCGCAGCTCCAGCCGCATCGATTCAAACAGGTCGGCGTCGACGGTCACGCGCTTGGTCCTTCACGTCACATAGTGTGTGACACACAGTGTATGCCGCATACTGTGTGAGGGAGTCAAGCGCTCGACGGCGATACCCGCAACAATGCCAAAGTTGAAAAACTCGAGAAATTCGTCAAACTGTCGGAATGGCCATCACCATCTCATCCGGCGATTTCCTGAAAGCCTATGGCCGCATCAGCGAAGCCGCCCTCACTGAACCCGTCTCGATCACCAGCCATGGTCGCGAGCGGTTGGTGCTGTTGTCCGCTGCTGAATATCGCAGGCTCAAGGCCAATGATCGCCAGCCACTCTATCCGTGGGAACTGGACGAAGCATCCCTGGCGGCATTGGCAGCCTCGGAGGCTCCCGCCGAGGCGCGCGCTTTCGATGTCGAGCTGGACTAAGGCTTGGTGCTTCCCCGGCCCGTCCCCGGCCTCGTCGTCTGCTATGCCTACCTCTGGCGTGACGAGGCCCTGCGTGGCCGACAGGAAGGCCGAAAGGACCGGCCCTGCGTGATCGTGCTTTCGGTCGAGGATCGCGACGGGCAGACCATCGTCACGGTCGCACCCGTCACCCACGCTCCGCCTCGCTACCCCGACAGCGCCGTCGAGATTCCGGCCGCCACCAAGGCCCGTCTCGGCCTCGACGGAGACCGTTCGTGGATCGTGGCCGCCGATCTCAATCGCTTCGTCTGGCCCGGCGTCGATCTGCGACCGATCCGACGCGGCTCTGGCACCTATGCCTACGGCCTTCTGCCCGATGCCCTGTATCGACGCCTGAAGGATCGCGTCCTGAGGCTCGCCCGGTCTGGCCGCCTGGCTCAGACATTCCGGAATGACTGAAGGAACCCCTCACTCCACCAGGTAGAACAGCCTCTCCACAGTCGTCCCCAGCGCCCTGGCCAGCGACAGGGCCAGCAGGGTCGAGGGCACGAAGACGCCGTTCTCCACCGTGTTGATGGTCTTGCGCGACACGCCTGCGCGGTCGGCCAGCTCGGCCTGGGTCAGTCCGGCTTCGGTCCGGATTTCCTTCAGCCGCGACCCCAGACGCGGATCACCCATCCTTGCCCGCCTCGCGGTCCAGCCACGCGAAGCGCAATGCCGCCGATGCCACCGCTAGACCCAGGGCAGGCGGCAGGGCCATGAGTCCCCAGGCGGGTTGGACCATTGTGAGTGCAAGCGCCGCCGTGACCCCGGCCAGAAGCACAAAGAAGGCCAGCATGAGCGACTGCGCCCGCATGTTCCGCGAAAGCTCATCGTTCAGCCAGCGGCGGTTGATCCGCGATCGATAATCCCAACCCATCAGGACGAGGGGCACCAGCCACACGTAGGTCAGCACCACGCCGAGCGCCCGTCCGTCATGCGGCGGGCTCGCCCCGATCATCAAGCGCCCGATCTCCAACGACGACGGTACGGAAAACACGACCAGAACGAGCGAATAGATCAGCAGGGTCCACACCCTGAGACGCTGGGCCCCTTCGGCCCGGCGCGGATCCATGGCCCGCCGCCTTGCCGCCGCGCTCTGATAGGTGAACAGCAGCATCAATCCCGCGATCACCAGCATCGCAAAACCGGTTCCGATCGCGACGTTCGTCCATCGACCGTCGATACCGGGTGCCAGGCCGTGATCCAGAGGATCGCCATAGGCGTCGCGCAAGGTCACGCCCACGACCAGCAGACAAACACCAAGGCCGATAAGGAGGCCGCTTGCCTTCTGGAGAGTGGATCGCAGATCAGCCATCGTTCTGCCCCGCCTCGCGGTCCAGCCAGACGAAGCGGATGGCGGCGGTCGCCCCGGCGGCCGACAGAACCAGCGGCAGAGACGCGATCCCCAGGTCCTGTCGCCACAACCCCAGCCCCAGAGACGCCGTCACGCCAGCCATCAGGGCGATAAAGGCCCACGACATGGCCCGCGCGCGCAGCACCCGGGTCAGTTCGTCCTCCAGAAACTTCCTTTCCTTGCGGGTCTGCCCGTCCCACCCCATCACGATCGCGGTCGCCATCCAGGCGTAAAGCACGGGCAGCACCATGTGCAGGTAATCACCCGTGTCTCCCGTTCGCCGGATGATGTTCCCGGCCGCCGGAATGGCCTGGATCAGGAAGAAGAACGCCAAAACCGGAAACACCCAGAGCTGTCGCGACCGCTGGGTCTGCAGGCGCTCGCGCTTGATGGACCCGCCCGGATCGTCCCCGATGGCCCTGGCCGCAATGTGGATCCACAGCATGACGGCACCGCCCAGCACCAACGCTATTCCCACGCCCGCCAAGATGCCGAAGTTGGTTGCGACGTCCCCATCCTTGTCACTGCCGCCGATGAAGCCGGTCACGGCCGCCACAATGCCCAGCCCCATCAGCGCGATCAGCCATCGCGACTTCCTTGCGAACGCCTCATCCGCCTTTTTGAAGCTGCTTTCAGCCACGTCCATCTCTCCGAGCTCTACATGTCACCTTGGGGTTACATATCACCTATGGGTTACATCCGGTCAAGCCCCGGTTTCCTTTTTCGCCGACCCGGCTAGGGTGACGACAGTTACGGGGATCCATCCATGCCGACCGCCTTCCGCCGCCTCGCAGGGTCATGCCTCGCGCTTCTCGTCGCCCTCGGCGGCCCCGCCCTGGCCCAGACCCCCGTCCGGGTCCCTGCCCCTGTCGCCGCCTCGCCCCTGATCGCGGGCACGACCTTCGACCCGGCCGTCCCGACGGTGCGTGCCGTCCTCGGCTATGACAGCGGCGACTGGATCACCCGCCCGTCGGATGTCCGCCGCTATTTCGAGGCCCTGGCCGCCGGGTCGCCCGACCGGATGGTCATCGGCGAGTATGGCCGCACGCACGAGGGCCGCCCCCTGTGGTGGGCCGCCGTCGGCTCGGCCCGGAACATCGCCCGCCTTGACCAGATCAAGGCCAATGCCCGCGCCCTGGCCGATCCGCGCGTCACCTCTCCGGCCCAGGCACAAGGCCTGATCGCAGACCAGCCCGTCCTGGTCTGGATGGCCTATTCGGTCCATGGCGACGAGATCAGCCCCGCCGATGCCGCCATGGCTGCTGCCCACCACCTGCTGGCCAGCCGCGATCCGGCCGTCCAGGCCTGGCTGGCCAACACCGTCGTCGTCGTCGTTCCGACCCAGAACCCGGACGGCCGCGACCGCTTCCTGAACAGCTTCTACGGCGGCTTCGGCACCACGCCGAACCCCGACGCCCTGTCGGCCGAACGCGATCAGCCCTGGCCCGGCGGGCGCTACAATCACGACCTGTTCGACCTGAACCGCGACTGGTTCATCCAGACCCAGCCGGAGACGCAGGGCCACGCCGCCCTGGTCCTGGACTGGCAGCCCCAGGTCATGGTCGATAGCCACGAGATGGGCACCGACGCCAGCTTCTTCTTCCCGCCCGAGGCCCAGCCCCTGAACCCGCTGATCTTTCCGGCGACGCTGGAAAGCCGCGAACTGATCGGCCGCAACACCGCCCGGCGCTTCGATGCGGCCGGCGTCGATTACTTCAACCGTCAGGTCTACGACGCCTTCTACCCCGGCTATGGCGACGGCTGGCCCGCCTATCTGGGCGTGGTCTCCATGACCTATGAACAGGGCTCCGCGCGGGGCCTGGCCGCCCGTCGCTCGTCCGGCGAGATCCTGACCTATCGCGACACCGTCCGGCATCACCTGATCGCGAGCCTGTCGACGATCGAGGCCGCCAGCGCCAACCACGACCGGCTGCTGAACAACGCCTATGCCTTCGGCCGCGACGGGGTCGAGGGCGGGCGCGGGGCCTTCATCCTGTCGGCCAATCCGTCCGATCCGGGCACCGTGGATCGGCTGGCGGGCCTGCTGACCCGTTCGGGTCTGGAGGTCGGCCAGGCCGGTGCCGCCTTCACCGCCTGCGGCCAGTCCTATGCCGCCGGTTCCTATGTCGTAAACCTCGGCCAGCCGCGGCGCCGCATGGCCGAGGTGCTGCTGTCGAAGGACGTGCCGCTCTCCGCCGACTTTCTGGCCGAACAGGAGCGGCGGCGCGCGCGCGGCCTGGGCGACCAGATCTATGACGTCACCGCCTGGTCCCTGCCGCTGATGTTCAATGTGCCCTCGGCCCGCTGCGCATCGGCACCGTCGATCGCCACCACCCCGGCCGGTCGCGACCTCGTCCGCCCCGCCGCCATCGCCGGGCCTTCCGCAGCCTTCGGCTATCTGGTCGAGCCGGGCTCGGCGGGCCTGAAGCTGATGGTCGCCGCCGTCCGGCAGGGCATAACGCTCCGCTCCATGGAGCACGGCTTCACCAAGGACGGTCGCCGATGGCCGTCGGGCACGATGGTCATCCCCCGCGCCGGCAACCCCGCCGATCTGACAGAGACCCTGACCACCCTGGCCGCCACCACGGGCGCCCGCATCACCGGGGTGGCCGACAGCTGGGTCTCCGACGGCCCCGGCTTCGGCTCGTCCGACGCCGTGCTGGTCCGCGCGCCCCGCGTCGCCCTGGCCTGGGACGATCCCACCGACCCCTCCGCCGCCGGGGCGGCCCGCTATATCGTCGAGCGCGAGTTCGGCTATCCGGTCACCGCCATCCGCACCGCCAACCTGTCCTCGGCCGATCTGTCGGCCTTCCAGGTCCTGATCCTGCCGTCCGGCGGCGGCTATGCCGACACCCTGGGCGAGGACGGCGTCACCGCCCTGCGGGCGTGGGTCGAGCGTGGCGGGACCCTGATCTCGCTCGGCCGCGCCACCCGACTGCTGACCGCGGAGGACTCAAAGATGCTGGCTTCGCGCCGTCAGGACGCGGCGGGCGAGGAGGCCGCGGACGACGAGGCCGACGCCACCGTCATCGCCGATGCCTCAGACTACCATGCCCTGATCCTGGCCGGCGGCGGCCCACCCGACAGCGTCGCGGGGGCCCTGCTCAGGGCCGAGGTCGATCCCGAACACTGGCTCTCGGTCGGCATGGCGTCCAGCGTCAATGTCCTGGTCCAGGGCGGCGACATCTACAGCCCCCTGACCCGGGGCCAGGGCACCAATGTCGTGCGCTTCTCGGGCCCGGACGACCTGGTCCAGTCCGGCCAGATCTGGGAGCAGAACCGCCGCCAGCTGGCCTTCAAGCCCTTCGTCATGAGCGAGAGCCTGGGCAGCGGCCAGCTGGTCGCCTTCACCCAGGACCCGACCGTGCGCGGCTATCTGGAGGGCCTGAAGCCCCTGCTGATCAACGCCATCTTCCTCGGCCCGGCCCATAGTTCGCCGCGCTGGTAGGCGGCAATCCTCCCCCGGCGGGGGAGGTAGCGCGGCGCCTCTTCGCGCCGTGACGGAGGGGGCTCGCCGCGAACAGGCGAACTGTGGCTGGCCCCTCCACCCCCGAGCAAGCGCTCGGCGGTCCCCCTCCCCCGACGGGGGAGGAGGCATCGCCTACTTGTGCGTCCACGGACGGTTGGCGCCCGGATTGACGCCCGCCGCCTGATCCTTCTGGAACTTCCCGCCCCGGGGCGGTTTGGGCCGTGCCTCCAGCCGCGCCTGCTTCAGCCGCAAGGCCTTGCGGGCCGGGGTCTCGGCGGGCGTTACCGGGTCGTTCGCTTCGTCGGTCATGCCCTGACCCTAGCACGGCGAACCGGGCCCCGAAGCAACCATAACCAGCCGACGCCGTTCTCTCATCCGAACAGGGCCAGACCCCGGAAAGATCCCCATGACATCGCTGAAGACCTTCACCGCCCTCGCGGCCGGAACCCTCGCGCTCGCCACCGCTTCGGTCGCCACGGCCCAGACGCCCTACTACCAGACCCCGTACAACCAGACCCCGTCGCCATACGGCCAGCCCTCGACCGGCCAGCAGGTCTTCGGCCAGATTCTGCAGCAGCTTCTGGGCGGCCAGACCTCCGGCACCGCCGATGCGGAATGGAGCCGGGGCCGGCGTCCGCTGGCGTCGCAGCAGGCCACCTTCGACAGCCAGCTGGACGCCCAGATTCGCTCCGGTGCCATCGCGGCGTACAGCGGCGACCGCATCCGCGCCGACTATGACGCCCTGGTCCAGCGGGAGGCCTCCTATGCCCGCGACGGCCGCTTCACGACGCAGGAGCGTCAGGACCTGACCACCCGCTACAACGCCCTGACCCTGGCGGTGGAGGACGGCGGCTATGGCGACGACGTCGGCGGCTATCGGTCGGTCGCAGACGGCCGCCGCGCGTTCGAGGCCCGCGTCGACGCCGCCGTCGGCGCCCGCCGCCTGACCCGCACCGAGGCCACCCGGCTGCGCGCCGACTACTATTCTCTGGTCCAGGTCGAGGCCGGCGATCAGCGGGACGGCCTGACCGCCCGCGAGCGCGCCGATATAGAGACCCGCCTCGACGCCCTGGACGCCCGCGTCGGCGACACCGGCTACACCACCGGCAACAACGGCGGCGGCTACAGCCAGAGCCCCCGCGATCGCCTGACCGCCATCGAGCGCGCCCTCTACACCCTGCCGCGCGGCCAGCAGGACGCCGTCCGCGTCCCGTTCGACGACCTCACCCACCTCGAAGCCGCCTACAGCCGCACCCAGCCGTCGCAAGACGACCGCGCCTACCTCGACCGCCGCCTCGGCGAGCTGGAGGTCCAGGCGCGGGTGCGGCGCTAAAGACTTCCCTCTCCCGTCGGGAGAGGGCTTGAGCGTCCGGGAGCGAAGCGATCGGCCACGCGAAAGGGTGAGGGGCACCCCGTCACCCTTTCGCACCCCTCCCTCACCCTTTCGGCTCAAGACACATCGCTTCCCCCGACCTGATCGGGGGCTCAAACCCTCTCCCGCCGGGAGAGGGTTTTTGCGTTGCACGTCTCCCGCGAACCGGGCGAAAGTCTCCCGGCGCAGGGGACCGCATGAGCCAGCAACTGATCAACGCCTATCTGAAGGATCTGGCGAACTACCGCCGCATTGGTGGCACCACCGAGGGCGTCACCTCAGAGGCGTTCAAGGACCTGCTCAAGGCCTGGGCCAAGCCGTTTGGCTACACGCTCATTACCCAGCACGCCTTCACCACGACCGCCAAGGTCAACAACCGCGTCGACGGCGCGATCATGCTGGAGCGGTTCCCCATCGGCTATTGGGAGGCCAAGGACGAGGACGACGACCTCGACGTCGAGATCGAAAAGAAGTTCCGGCGCGGCTATCCCAAGACCAACATCATCTTCGAGGACACCCACCGCGCGGTCCTGTGGCAGCACGGCAAATTCGTCATGGACTGCGCCGTCACCGACGGCCCGGAACTGGGCAAGCTGCTGGACATCTTCTTCGGCTACGAGCGCGAGGAGACGACCAATTTCAAGAAGGCCGTGGCCCAGTTCAAGGTCGACCTGCCCCCCGTCCTCGACATCCTGCGCGAACAGATCGACGCGGCCCAGGCCAACGTCCCGGCGTTTCAGAGCGCCGCCGCCGCCTTTCTGAAACAGGCGAAAGAGACCATCAATCCGTCGGTCACGGCTGACGACGTTCGGGAAATGCTGATCCAGCACATTCTGACCGAGAACATCTTCGCCAAGGTGTTCGGCGACGACGAGTTTCACCGGAAGAACAACGTCGCCCAGGCCCTGTATGCGCTGGAGGACACCTTCTTCTCCGGCGATGTGCGCCGCCGCACCCTGTCCAAGCTCTCGACCTATTACGCGGCCATCGAATCCGCCGCCGCCCTGATCACGTCACACAGCGAAAAGCAGGGGTTCCTCAAGGCGATCTACGAGGGGTTCTACAAGGTCTATAACGCCAAGGCCGCCGACCGGCTGGGGGTCGTCTATACCCCCAACGAGATCGTCCGCTTTATGGTCGAGAGCGCCGACTGGCTGTGCGAGAAGCATTTCAAGAAGAATCTTATCGACCGGGATGTCGAGATCCTCGACCCCGCCACGGGCACCGGCACCTTCATCGTCGAACTGCTGGAGCATTTCAGCGGCCAGCCCGAAAAGCTGAAGCACAAATACGCCGAGGAGTTGCACGCCAACGAGGTGGCGATCCTGCCCTACTACGTCGCCAACCTGAATATCGAGGCGACCTACAACGCCATCACCGGCGGCTATGCCGAGTTCCCGGGCCTGTGCTTCGTCGACACGCTGGATAACGTCGCGGCGCTCGGCATCTATTCCGGGCACCAGTACGACCTGCTGGGCGGCATGTCGGACGAGAACGCCGACCGGGTGAAGCGCCAGAACAGCCGCAAGATCAGCGTCGTGATCGGCAATCCGCCCTACAACGCCTGGCAGGAAAACTACAATCAGAACAACGCCAATCGGCCCTATGCGCGGGTCGATCAGCGGATCGGCGCGACCTACATCAAGGAGGGCACGGCCCAGAACAAGAACAGCGTCTATGACATGTACACCCGCTTCATCCGCTGGGCTTCGGACCGGGTGAAGGACGAAGGCGTCATCGCCTTCATCATCGGGCGAAAGCCCTTCGCCAAGGCCGCCTACGACGGGTTCCGCAAGGTGATCGCCCGCGAGTTCGCGGAAATCTGGGTCTTCGACCTGGGGGGCGACGTGCGCGACAATCCCAAGCTTTCGGGCACCAAGCACAACGTGTTCGGCATCCAGACCGGCGTGGCGATTGTCTTTCTGGTGAAGAAGAAGGGCAAGTCGGGCGGGGCCGTGATCCGCTATGCACGGCGCCCGGAGATGGAGACGGCGGAGGACAAGCTGGCGGCCATCTCCGCGATTGGCGATATCGGAAAACTGTCGGTTGAGACAATCCAGCCGGATCGGAAGAATGACTGGCTAAACCTCAGCGACAACGACTGGGACACGCTACTTCCGCTTGTCGATACCAGCATCTCCGTCGCTCGCACGACCGCGCAGCACAACGCGATATTCCGGCTTGTGTCGAATGGGTTGAAGACCCAGCGGGACGAGTGGACCTATGACATAGGTAAGGACGCTCTCGCTGCGAAAGCCGCTGTGATGGTCAAGATTTACGAGGCCACTCGCAAGAACGCGGCATTCGATGATCGGGAGACGATCAAGTGGGACGCTGATTTGGATCGCCACCGCGCCGCTGGGATCGCGAAGAGCTTTTCGGCCAAATCGATAATTCGAGCTGCTTATCGGCCATTTGCCAAACGCTGGCTGTATTTCGATGCACATTTCAACGGCCGGACTTACCAACAGCCTGCGATGTTTGGCGCTGGCCTGTCGAACATAGCGATCACTTGGAGCGATACCGCTTTCCGGGCCGACTTCATGTCTCTGGCGACAGATGGCCCGTGGGACCTCCACTTCGGCGCTTCGAGCGACGGATACCAAGGTGTTGGACGCTACCGCTATGTCGGCAAAGACCGCCTCGACAACATCACCGACTGGGCGCTCAAACAGTTCACCGACCGCTACGGCAAGGCCGCCGCGATCTCCAAAGACGACATCTTCGCTTATGTCTATGCCGTGCTGCACGACCCGGTGTACCGCGAGACCTATGCCCTGAACCTGAAGCGCGAGTTCCCGCGCATTCCGCTGTATCCCGATTTCAAGCGGTGGCGCGACTGGGGTCAGGCCCTGCTGGACCTGCACATCGGCTATGAGACCGCCGCCCCCGCCGCCCTGACCCGCACCGACACCCCCGACCCGAAACGCGCGCCCGACACCACCCCGGTGGTCAAGCTGAAGTCCGATCCCGACAAAGGCATCATCGTGCTGGACGCGGACACCCAGCTGTCGGGCGTGCCCCTGTCCGCCTGGCGCTATCGCCTCGGCAACCGCTCGGCCATCGACTGGGTGCTGGACCAGCACAAGCAAAAGACGCCCACGGACCCGACCATCCGGGCGAAGTTCAACACCTATCGCTTCGCCGACTACAAGGAGACGGTGGTGGACCTGCTGGCGCGTGTGGTGACGGTCAGTGTGGAGACAGTGGCGATCACCGACGCCATGGCGGCGCTGCCGGCGGGGGCGCGGGAACTCCCTCTCCCGGCGGGAGAGGGCTTGAGCACCTGAGAGCGTAGCGATCAGTCTTGTGCGAAAGGGTGAGGGGCACCCGCCAACCGCCACGCACCGACCCCTCACCCTTTCGGCTGCACGCATCGCTGCGCTCTGCGAGCCTCAAGCCCTCTCCCGCCGGGAGAGGGATCACAGCCCTAACGTCCTCGCATGCTCCCGCACCGCCTCGTCGATCCGGCCCGGCTCCGCCAGCGCCACGGCATTGTCGAACCGGATCACGGTCCAGCCGATGGCCTCGATCTCCGCCTGACGCGCCCGGTCACGTTCCGCCACCGCCTCCAGCCCGTGCACGCCGCCATCCAGCTCGATCACCAGCCTCAGTGGCTCGCAGGCGAAGTCGGCGATGAAACGGCCGATCGGGTGCTGCCGCCGGAATTTGTGTCCATCGACCCGGCCCCCGCGCAGCCTGGCCCACATCCGGTCCTCGGCGAGGCCGGAGGATTGTCGCAACGCCCGAGCCTGCGCGATCTTTCTCATCGCACAACTTTACCGTTTTCCTTCTCCCGGAGAAACAGTGATTGTGCTATTGTGCGGCGGAGACAGGAGTTCTCAATCGCGAGACATCGCCAGGGCCAAGGCGCTCGAACGAGAATCATGATGCCCCTCAAAACCCTGCCTTTCGATCCGGCGGACTACCTCGACACCGAGGAAGCCATTGCCGCCTATCTCGCCGATGCCAGGCTGGACGGCGCGGTCGCCCTGTCGCGCGCCGTTGAGGTCGTGGCCCGCGCACGGGTGCGGATGACAAGGGCGAGAATCGGTGTACGTTCCCGATCTGTTCCAACGGAGGCTGTGATGGCCAAGAACACGGGTAACGACTTTCGCCGCGGGGCTGTCACCGGCCGCACCCAGTTTCAGCAACCCAACGGCGACTGGCAGAAGCGCGACGAGCGCACGGGCCAGTTCATGGAGCGCAAGTCCAGCGAAGGCCCTTTCAAAGGCGTCGCCAAGGAACCCGACGGCCGCGACGGCAAGGACTGAGTTGCAACCCGACCTCTTCGGCACCCCTTCGTCATCCCCCGGCTTGGCCGGGGGACCCGCCGCCTATGTCGTGCCCCACGCCATCGCGGTGAACACCCTGCGCAAGACCCTGGCCACCCTGACCGCCGCCACGCGCTGGCCGTGGGACCCGGACATGAAGGCCGCGCGCATGGACCGGACCGTGCCCAAGCTGCTGGCCGTCCTGCCCGCCGACGAGGCCGAACACTGGAGTGGCCTGATCGCAGCCCAGGCCGCGCGGCTGGACGCCGCGATCTGACACCCCTCGCCACAACCGCCCTCTCTCCGCCCCCTGCGCAGGGGACCGGGTGCGGCGGGACCGGGCCGGTAGATCGGGGCGGCGTCCTTCGGCTAGGCTGAGGCCATGCTCGTCTATCGTCGCCAGCCCGCCGCCGCCCGCCTTCGCGGGGTCGTGCGCGGCTATCAGGAGCGGACCGGTCGTCTGTCCGGGCCGGGGGTGGTGCTGCCGCTGACCGGGCGGCCGAATGCCTTCATCGAGATCTATGCCGCCACCCCCTACTGGGCCGATGTGGGCTCGGGGTTCGCGGCGGTGCCGGACGCCGTGATCGTGGGGCCCCAGACCCGGCGGCATACGGACCTTCTGATGCGCGGCGAGATCTGCAGCTTCAACATCCAGTTCCAGGCGGGGGGCCTCAACCGGCTTCTGGGATTGCCGATGGACGAGATGGCGGATGCCGCCCATGCGGCGGATCAGGTCGGCGGGGCGGCCCTGGCCGACCTGCGCGCCGCGGTGCAGTCGGCGGCGGGCTTCGAGGGGCGTGTCGCCGCGGCCGAGGCCTGGCTGTCGCGGCGACTGGAGGCCGCACGCCCGCGCGACGCGGTCGACCAGGCGGCGGATGTCCTGCGCCGGATGCGGGGGGCGGTACGGATCGACGCCCTGGCGGAACGCGCCGGCCTGGGCGACCGCCAGTTCCACCGCCGCTTCACCGCCCAGGTCGGGGTCGCGCCGAAACTCTATGCCCGCATCGTCCGCTTCGACGCCATGCTGGCGGACCGGGACCGGGACCCGTCGCGCCCCTGGACCGCCCTGGCCCAGGACCACGGCTATTTCGACCAGTCCCATCTCCAGCGCGACTTCCACGCCTTTGCCGGGACCGCGCCCGGCGGGTTCGCCTCGCCGCTTCCGGTCGTCCGGGCATGACCGATCCGTCCTATCGGTCGGGGGTCCGGCGTGGCTGACTGCGGGCCCGTCCAGACGGAGATCGACCCCATGCACCGCCGCCCCCTCCACCGCCGCCACGCCGTCCTCGGCCTTGTTTCCCTTCCTCTCGCAGGCACCGCCATGACCGCCCTCGCCCAGCCCTCCACCGACAGCCACGCCGATATCCACACCTGGCTGGATCAGCACGCCGCCGCCTGGAACGCCAATGACGTTCCCGCCATGTACACCCGCGCCGCGCCCGACCTGCACTGGGTCAATGTGGTCGGCATGCACTGGCGCGGCCTGCCCGCCGTGATCCATGCGCATGAGGTGTTCTTTTCCATCATGTTCCACGATGTCCCGAACACCCTGCTGGGGGTGGACAGCATCGTCGAGATCGCGCCGGACGTCCGGATCTGCGTCGCCCGCTGGGCGCTCGGCGACTACACCACGCCGTCGGGGGACCGGATCGTGGCCGAGACCAACCGCATGACCCTGGTCTTCACGGGGCGGGACGACGGCCTGTCGCTGCGCCATGTCGCCAACATCCGCATCGATGCCGACGCCGCCCGCCACGACCCCGCGCCGGGCTGAGGTCAGCGACACAGCCTCCCGGCTCCGCCGCCGCGACCGCGCATTGACTGGCGACATCGTCCCGGGCGCACTAGGTTGCGTTCATGAACCGTTCCTCGACCCCCAAGGGCTCGGCCCCCGTCACCAGGAAGCCGGTCCACGTTCCGAACAGGGGCGTGGCCGAGGCTCCGTCGGCCTTCATCCGCGACGGCGATATCCCGTCATCCTCCGGCCCGACCGGAGGACGGGCTACGGCGAACCTGCCGATGTTCGCCCCGGTGACCTCGTCATCCTCCGGCTTGACCGGAGGACCGCGCCTGACGCCGGAGGAGCCGCCGGTCAATGCGGGCGAGTGGACCCCGCACCGCCCCGACCGCCCGGCCAAGTCCCTGACCGGCCGCCAGAAGCACCGCTTCCGGCTGGAGACCACCTACACCCCCGCCGGAGACCAGCCCGCCGCCATCGCCGAACTGGTGTCCCAGGCGGCCCAGGGCGACCGCGACCAGGTCCTGCTGGGCGTCACCGGCTCGGGCAAGACCTTCACCATGGCCAAGGTCATCGAGGCCACCCAGCGCCCGGCCCTGATCCTCGCGCCAAACAAGACATTGGCTGCGCAACTATACTCTGAGTTCAAAGCATTCTTTCCGGACAATGCGGTCGAATACTTTGTAAGCTACTACGATTACTACCAGCCGGAAGCCTATGTCCCCCGAACCGACACCTATATCGAGAAGGACTCAAGCATAAACGAGCAGATCGACCGGATGCGGCACTCGGCGACGCGGTCGATTCTGGAGCGGGACGATGTCATCGTCGTGGCCTCGGTCTCCTGCATCTACGGCATCGGGTCGGTGGAGACCTATACGGCCATGACCTTCGACCTGAAGGTCGGGGACCAGATCGACGAGTCCAAGCTGCGGGCCGACCTGATCGCCCTGCAGTACAAGCGCAACGACGTCGCCTTCGAGCGGGGGATGTTCCGAAAGCGCGGCGACACGGTCGAGATCTTCCCCGTCCACCTCGACGACCGCGCCTGGCGCGTCAGCCTGTTCGGCGACGAGATCGAGGCGATCGCCGAGTTCGACCCCCTGACCGGCAGGAAGACCGCCGATCTGAAGGAGGTCACCGTCTATGCCGCCAGCCACTATGTCACCCCGCGCCCGACGCTCAACCAGGCGCTCGGCGGCATCAAGGCCGAGCTGAAGGAGACGCTCGACTGGATGATCGAGAACGGCAAGCTGCTGGAGGCGCAACGCCTTGAGCAGCGCGTGCGCTTCGATCTGGAGATGATGGAGGCCACCGGCTCCTGCGCCGGGATCGAGAACTATTCCCGCTGGCTGACCGGCCGCGCCCCCGGCGAGCCCCCGCCCACCTTCTTCGAATACATCCCCGACAACGCCCTGCTGTTCGTGGACGAGAGCCACGTCACCATCGGCCAGATCAACGGCATGTTCCGGGGCGACTATCGCCGCAAGTCCACATTGGCGGAGTACGGCTTCCGCCTGCCCTCCTGCATCGACAACCGCCCGCTCAAGTTCGACGAATGGGAGGCCATGCGGCCCCAGACGGTGCACGTCTCTGCCACCCCCGGCCCGTGGGAGATGGAACAGACCGGCGGCGTCTTCGTCGAACAGGTCATCCGCCCCACCGGCCTGATCGACCCCCCGGTGGAGATCCGCCCCGTCAGCGGTGCCACCCGCAACCAGGTCGACGATGTCATCGACGAGGTGAAGGCTGTCGCCCGCGCCGGCTACCGCTCCCTGGTCACCGTCCTGACCAAGAAGATGGCCGAGGACCTGACCGAATACATGCACGAACAGGGCGTCCGCGTCCGCTACATGCACAGTGACGTCGACACCATGGAGCGGATCGAGATCATCCGCGACCTGCGCCTGGGCACCTTCGACGTCCTGATCGGCATCAATCTGCTGCGCGAGGGGCTCGACATCCCCGAATGCGGCCTGGTCGCCATCCTCGATGCGGACAAGGAGGGCTTCCTGCGTTCCGAGACCTCCCTGATCCAGACCATCGGCCGCGCGGCCCGCAACGTCGACGGCCGCGTCATCCTCTATGCCGACCGCGTCACCGGCTCGATGGAACGCGCCATGGCCGAGACGAACCGCAGGCGCGAGCGCCAGACCGCCTACAACCTCGAACACGGCATCACGCCCGAGAGCGTCAAGCGCGACATCAAGGAAATCCTCGACAGCCCCTATGAGAAGGACCGTGTCCTGATCCCGACCACGGGCGTCAGGGAAGACACCCGCCCCTTCATCGGCAACAACTTCCAGACCACGCTGAAAGACCTCGAAGGCAAGATGCGCGAAGCCGCCTCCAACCTCGAGTTCGAGGAAGCCGGCCGCCTGCGCGACGAGATCAAGAAGCTGAAACTCCTCGACCTCGAGTTCGCCAACGAGATCATGACCGGGGCGGGCGAACAGGTCGACAAGTCCGCCCCGAAGAAATGGCGCGCCGAGGCGGCGGCGGAGAAGGCGGAGGCGTTCAGGAAGGGGCGGCTCTGAGCCTTTCCCTCTCCCGGCGGGAGAGGGCTTGAGCGCCCGGGAGCCGAAGGCGATCGGACTTGCGCGAAAGGGTGAGGGGCACCCCGCCAACCCTCATGCAACGACCCCTCACCCTTTCGGCCGAGACGCATCGCTCCGCTCTGCGGGCCTCAAGCCCTCTCCCGCCGGGAGAGGGGCCGACATTCCGCACCGCCGCCATCTGTGCTATCCTCCTCCCATGGCCGTGCTCAAAGTCACCCTGCCGCCCGCGCTCGACCAGTTCGTCCAGGATCAGGTCGCTGCGGGGGAATATCCCGACACGGACACCCTGATCCATGAAGCCATCCTGCGGATGATGCCCCGCGCCGAGGCCGACTCCTTCCGCGTGGAACGCTTCAATGCCCTGGTCCAGGTGGGGCTCGACGAGATCGAGCGCGGCGACGTCATCGAGGTCACCGACATCCGGGCCTTCCTCGACGAGATCGCGGCCGAGGTCGAAGCCGGGTTCGCCGACCGCGCGGCGTGACCCGCATCTTCCTTACGCCGGTGGCGCGGGAAGACATCGCCGCCGCCTTGCGCCAAAGCCGCAAGACCTTCGGCCCCGCCGCCCGCGCGCGTTACGCCCGGTTGATCGACTGCGCCCTTGAGGACATCGCCGACGACCCCGGCCGTGCCGGCGTCCGCGCGCTGACCGATCAGCTTTCGGCCTGGCATCTCCGGTCCAGCGGCCGCGACCTGCCTCGCCCGGACCGGGTCGCACGTCCCCGCCACCTGATCGTCTTCACGCGGGACGGGGATCGGCTGATCGTCGTCCGCGTCCTCGACGACCGGATGGACATCCCCGCACAGCTGATCTGACGGACCACCCGCCTCCGCGACGACCCGAAGCGAAGCCGAGGGCGACGAAGCCCGCAGGGCGCCGCCAGACCAGGACGCAGAAACGCCTCGCCCTGGCGTTCGCCAACGAGATCATGACCGGGGCGGGGGAAGCGGTGGACAAGGCGGCTCCAAAGACGTGGCGCGCCGAGGCGACGACGGAGAAGGCGGAGGCGTTCAGGAAGGGGCGGTTGTAGGGGCTAAGTTATCCCAAGCTTCTCGAAGAAGGCGTTGTGCCTAACCCGGTTATTCTCGATCAGCTTGTCGAAAGGTATGACCTCGCACCATGCTCTCAGACCATCATGATAACGGAAATACCCCCGTCCATCAGGAGTTTTCTTCATATCGTGGAACTCAACAAGCTTCCGAAGCGTCGGGGTTATGTCTGCGATTATGTAACAATAGAAGAGCGTATTATCTTGGACGGAGCTGTTCCATGAGCCGTCGGCGCTAGCGAGCTTTTTTCCATCCCGCATTTCCGCGACATACTCTAGGCACTGCTTAACCGGATCGTCTTTCGAGTTATAGTTATCTCTTCCGGGTCTTTTAAATTCAACGACAATGAACGGCTCGTTTGATCCTCGTTGCTGGAATGACGACGCTACATCAGATAATGTTATATCTGGACGCCTCAAATCATTCGAATCTATAATCTGATCCTTCAGAGGGATATCTGAATTAAAATAATAATAGTATGGAAGCCTTTCGTCAATTATCCAAAGATTGTGAGTTTCAAGTTTGATGTTTGAGGAATTCGATTTCCTTGGCAGTATCAAGTCGTGGACCTTGGCCTCAGTCTCATAATCATCGTCTGGCGAGGCGCGAACCCGCGCTACTAGCTTCGTCAGAAATTCAATAACAACTTTTCGCTCTGTGACATAGTCAGCGAGAATCGCTTTTGACTCTATCGCTATGGATTTGTTTGCTTCGGCTAATGCGGCCTTGAACTCCTGCTCGTTCTTTGGATTGCTAAGGCCTGTCCGGATAGATCTGTCGATCTTCCTTTTTGATCTATACCAATCCAACGACACCGCTCTGAATACGGATTCTTGATCTCGCACTGAAAGCTGTAATTTATTGTCAACGAAACTTTGCTCATCCGACAAAGTCCCCATAAATCTTGGATACTCTCGCTTTATCTGTTTGACCATTGTTAGCTGCCGATCGCGGACTGGCTGGGTGTCTTCGCGAAGAAACTGAGCTGCGTCTTCTGCTGCCTCTCGCACGATTATATCGACCAACGTGGAGTCGGCGGCGAGCATTGTACGCTCTTGTGTGACGGTATCGTCTAGGAAGTCGCCCTCAACCATCCCGACATAAGTCTTGCCACCTTGCAGCTTCTTGAGCCCGATCAGGCCCCCAACGGGGCGTCGTCCCACGACCCGCCCGTGCGCAAGCAAATAGACGACATTTTCTTTAGCCTCGTGATCGGCGAACGCCTTCGAAGTCACTAGATGCGTGATTGAGAATGAGTGCTCTGCGTCGCCAATCTTCGCCGTAAATGTCGACTCATGGCGACGGACAATCGAGCTTTCGAACACTTTTTTCAGATCATGGATGCCGCCATCGTCGACAAATATGTCGGGCCCTTCTTTAGAAATAACGTCCTTCAGAAAGTGTCGGACGATGGATCGCACTATCGTTTCAGACCGCTTTGGACACTCACGTTTGTACGCAGGCTTCATCTCGTTAAGCTCTACGATCGTGCCTGACGGGCCTGAGGACGGGACCAGCGTGTGATGTTTGATCGGCATCGAGTCATCCTCGATGAAATCAAAGTTCCTTACCTGGAAGGAAGTCCCGTCGCTAAAGGTCGATGACACACGTGCACGACCAAACGTTTTCAGCCAGGTAAGGCGTCCGACTCCTTTTCCTCCTCGGACTGCTTTGTAAGTGCTGTCAATCCTCCGGAATGAAGCGAAGTTGTCCGTGGTCAGCCCGACGCCAGTGTCGGTAATGATAAAGCCTTCGACGTCACCCGCGCTGTCACGGTTCACTCGGACGTCGATACGATCCCGGCCGCCGGACTCCCGATCACGAATAGCGTGCAGGCTGTTCGAGATGGACTCGTATACTGCCCAGAGGGAATTATCTGGCGATGGTGCCAGGGGGAAATTGCGCAGCCGGCCGGTGAGTGTCTGCGTAAGACCGAGGCTCTCGCCATCCTGCGTGTCCAAAAGCGCCCCAACTTCTCTTGTGATTTTCGGATACAGTCCGAGGTTGCTCGCACTAGGTCAAGTAAGCTGAATGGCCCAAGACGACGCCCCCTGGAGCAATCTTGGCTTCGCCGAAGAGGCGGCGGTCTTCAAGGGGCCGACCCGGAACGCCCGCGTCCTGAGCGAGGGTTGGGTCGCCGCCCATGCCTTCTGTCCCGGCTCTTCTCCTTCGTCATTCCGGGCGGACCCCGGCGCAAGCCGGGGGAAGACCCGGACCCGAAGGGCGGGGCGTAGCCGCCAACCTGTCGCGGACGCTGCTGCTGAAAGATCGCCTGCGCTTCGCTGCGGCGCCGCTGCGTCCCCCGGTCTCCGCTGCGCTTCGCCGGAGGATGACGAAGGGGGGACGAGGCGGCTCGCCTTAAACCAACTCCACCTTCAACGAATGCCCCAGCACCCGCGCCGCGCGGCTCAGGGTGTCCAGGGTGACATTGGAGGCGTTCGGGTCGAGGACGCGGTTCAGTTGCGCCCGGCTGGTGTCCATCTGCGCGGCCATGGCCGCGCGGGTGATCTTCTGGTCGGCCATCGCCTGCTGGAGCTGGAGGGCGATCACGCTCTTGACCGCGCGCAGCGTTACCTCCTCGCGGATGCCCTCCTCGTCGAGGAAGTCGTCGAGGGTGGAGAAGTGGGACGGGTCGCGGAACTTCATGTCTGTCATGAGCACACCTTCTAAAGGCCGCGCTCCTTCATTCGCCGGGATGCGATATCGATATCGGCGTGCGGCGTCTTCTGCGACTTCTTGATAAAGCCGTGGACCACGACGAGCGCCTGATGCTCCGCGTCGTGGAAGAAGATCATCCGCACCTCGCGGTTGCCGCCAAGGCTCGACCGGACCTCCCAAAGCCCGCCGCCCAATGAGCGGCAGAGGGGCAGCCCCATCGGAAACCCGAACTGGACCCGCTTGAGGTCAAAGCCGAGAATCGCGCGATCCGGCTTATCGAAGGATCGCAGCCACTCCAGGATGACGGGACGGCCGGACGGGGTTTCGTAGAATCGGACCGTGTGCATGCACATCTCCTGCGTGCAGGTTGACACTACTTTGCATAGCGGATCCATTCCCAGCTTTATTCCCCTCGGCCCAATGCCGAGGACTGCAAATTCATCGTATCATTTATGGTCCGGTATGCAATCCGCATACTTCAGCGTGTCGCCGACGACCTCAACGCACGGTCCTTCTCCCCTTGCGGGAGAAGGTGCCCCGGAGGGGCGGATGAGGGGTGAAACACCGCCGTCTGCCGATTAGACTCAACCCATGCTCAAGCCATCCGATCGCACCCGAGCCAGCGCCCGCCGAGGCAGGAGTGATCCGACCTTGCCGGAAGCGGTTTTCTGGACGTTTCTGCGCGACCGACGACTGGAAGGGCTGAAGTTTCGAAGGCAGCTACCGCTGGGTCCCTACATCGCCGACTTCGCCTGTCCATCAATCCGTCTGATCGTCGAGCTGGACGGCGGGGTCCATGTCTTGCGGGCCGAGACCGATGCTGTGCGCGACGCGTGGCTGACGGCGAACGGGTGGACGGTTTTGCGGTTCAACAACGAGGCGGTGCTGAAGAACCCGGCCCTGCTGTTCCAGGCGGTGCGCGATCACGCCGTGCGTCACGGCAAGGGCTGAGTTTCACCGACTCTCCTTCTCCCCTTGCGGGAGAAGGTGCCCCGGAGGGGCGGATGAGGGGTACGAAGACGCAATCGAGATGGTCAGGGCAGATGCTCATCGGGTAGATTGGGAGTCACCCCTCATCCGACCTCGCTCCGCTCGGCCACCTTCTCCCGCAAGGGGAGAAGGCAACGGATGTCCGCCCAACCACCGCCAATTGTCCGCGCTCGGCCCAATACCCCCCACCTTTTCAACACCCCTCCGTAAAACCACCCCCTCGAACGCGCCCGCATATCCGGCTGTGCGATCCTGCCGCCCGCAGTTTCACCTCGGGAGGCACGCCGTGGCCTGGTCGGACGACGAAGACGATTTCAACCCGCCGCCCTATGACCCCTTCGGCCTGCTGCCCCAGCCTGAGGGCGCGCCTGCCCCCATTTCCACGCGATCGGGGCCCCGCAGCGGCCACCGCTTCGTCTCCGAGACCCACTGGGCGGCCGCGCGCGACGCCTATCTGGACGGAGAGAGCGCGGCCTCGATCTCGGCGAGGTTCGGCATGGCCGAGCGCACGATCCGGGCGCGGGCACGGGAACAGGGCTGGCGGCGCGCCGATCAGGCGGGCGCGGTGCGCCCCCTCGTCGAATATGCGGTCGAGGACGACGGCCGGGACGCCCTGATCGACGACACCCTGGACGAGGTCTCCCTCGACGTCCTGGTCGAGCGGGCCCTGTTGCGCGTGCGGCGCGCCATCGCCGCCGACCGGGCCGTCGAGGCGGGGCGCTGGATCCGGACCCATCGCCGTCTCGCCGAAATGGTCGAGGCCCGGCGCCAGGCCGAAGCCGCCGCCAGGGCCGCTGCGGAGGTGGCCCTGGCCGCCGAGCCCGAACGCTTCACCAATATCTGGGAGGCCAAACAGGCCGAGCGCCGCATCCTGAACCAGCGCGAGGCCGATGCCTACGTCGCCTCCAGCGCCGTGCTGTCCGAAGCCCTCTCCGCCCGCCTCGGCCCGCCCCAACTGGACGGTCTGCACGGTCTGCACGGTGCGGACGAAATTTTTTCCGGTGATCCGTGACGCGGTGACGGCGGGCCGAACTATCCCGTCGCCAGCCCGACACCCCGTCCGCCGCCCGGGACGGGGGCGACGTCCAGCAGCTTGACGCGGAACACCAGCACCGAGTTGGGCGGGATGTCGCCCTGGCCCTGGTCGCCATAGCCGAGGTCGGGCGGGAGGTAGAGCATCCACTCGTCGCCGGCCTTCATCATCTGCAGCGCCTCGGTCCAGCCGGGCACCACCGCATCGACGTGGGTGGCATAGGGGATGCCCCGGGCGAAGGAGGAGTCGAACACCGTGCCGTCCGTCAGCGCCCCCTCATAGTCCACGCGGACCAGGTCGTTGCGGTCGGGGCTGACGGCGCCGGACGGGCCGCTGTTCAGGACCCGGTACTGCAGGCCGCTGGCCGTGGTGCGGATGCCCTCGGCGCGGGCGTTGGAGGTCAGGAAGAACTCGGCGGCCTTCATATTCGCCTCCGCATCGGCCCCCGGCGCGGCGTCGCCCCGGCTGCAGGCGGACACGGCCAGGACCGCGACCAGAACGAAAGGCCTAACCCATCCGAAGCGCATAACCCTGGTCCCTCAAAGCCTGTCCGATCTCGTCGGCGTGGGCGCTATCGCGCGTTTCGACCATGATGTCGAACTCCGCCCCCTTGGCCGGCACGTCCAGCGCCAGACGGTTGTGGACGACGTCGATGATGTTGCCGCCGACGTCGCCGATGACCCTTGCCATGGCCGACAGGATGCCCGGCCGGTCGTCGGACAGGATGCGATAGACGATCAGGCGGCGCTCGCGGACCATCTCGCGGTTCAGGACCACGGCCAGCATCCGGGCATCGATGTTGCCGCCACAGAGAACCAGGCCGACCTTCATCCCCCGGAACCGCTCCGGTTGGGCCAGCAGGGCGGCCAGACCCCCGGCCCCGGCCCCCTCCGCGACGGTCTTTTCGAGCGTGGCGAACATCGAGACGGCGCGCTCGAAATCCTCCTCGGCGCAGACCACGACGTCCTCGACCAGGGGGTCGGCCAGGGCGAAGGGGATGTCGCCGACGGCCTTGATGGCGATGCCCTCGGCGATCGTCGCCCCGCCGCAGACGGGTGGCAGGCCGGCCCGCCGGGCGCTGAAGGAGGGATACATGGCCGCCTCGACGCCGAAGATGCGGATGTCGGGCTTCATCGCCCTGGCCGCGACGGCACAGCCCGCGATCAGGCCCCCGCCGCCGATGGGGATGACCAGGGCGTCCAGATCGGGGGCGTCCTCGAGGAACTCCAGGCCGCAGACCCCCTGCCCCGCCACAATGCCCGCATCGTCGAAGGCGGAGATGAAGACGAAACCCTCGGTGTCCCTCAGCCGGTGCGCCTCGGTGGTGGAGGCGGTGAAGTCCAGGCCGTGGATGACCACATGGGCACCGTGGCCACGGGTGCCGTCGACCTTGGTGAAGGGGGTGCCCTCGGGCATGACGATGGTGACGGGGATGCCCAGGCGGCCGCCGTGATAGGCCAGGGCCTGGGCATGGTTGCCCGCGCTGGCCGCCACTACGCCGCGCCGCCGCTCTTCGGGGGTCAGGGACAGGAGGCGATTCAGCGCGCCGCGCTCCTTGAAGGAGCCGGTGAAATGCAGGTTGTCGAACTTGACCCACACCTCGGCCCCCGTGGCCTGCGACAGGCGGCGGGAGTGGCGGACGGGGGTGCGGTCGACCTGGCCGGCGATGCGCGACTGCGCGGCCTGGATGTCTTCGAAGGTGACGCTCATGGGGCCGTTGTGGCGCCCGTCGTCAGGTCTCGCAACCTTGACCTTATGCCTGCGTTAGGGGTCTTGTGGTGGTCGCCTGACGGGCGATTCCGCGTGTCTGAAAGGGAGCCTGCCGATGTCCATTCGTACCCTCGTCGCCTTTGCGGCCGTCGCCGCCGGTCTGGGAGCCTGCGCCCCGACGATGGGAACGGCCGGAGGCGGCTATGGTCCCCCCGCCGCCTTCAACACCGCCGACTTCGCGCCGTCCGCCCGGACCGGGGACGCCGCCATCGAGGGGCGCGTGGCCTTCGAGCGCGACGGCCAGAGCTTTGCCTGCACCGGCTCGGTCGGCCTGACGCCGGACACCCCCTACACCCGCCAGCGGTTCCAGACCCTGTATGGCTCGACCGAACAGGCCGCCGTGCCCGAGGCGGTGGTCCGCGCCCGCACCGTGCCCGACCCCACCGCCGACTACCGCTCCTACGTCCGGTCCCAGACCTGCAGCAACGGCCAGTTCCGGTTCGACGACCTGCCCGAGGGCGGCTGGTTCCTGATCACCCCGGTCAGCGCCGGAGCGGACCGGATCATCCTGATGCGTCATGTTGTCACCCGCGCCGGCACCACCGCCAACGTCACCCTGTAAGGCTTGCCCCCATCCGCGCGGGACGGTCCCGCCACAGCCCGAGGCGTCCCTTCGATGAAAGCCTTCGCCCTCGCCGCCCTTGCCCTGACGGTCGCAGGCCCCGCCTCGGCGCAGAGCGGGTCCTATCCCGATCCGGTCCGGACCTATTCGAGCGACGGCCGGTATGGAGAGGACTTCAACGGTCAGGCCGATCGGCCGGGCGATTACCGCTGTGACGCCTACTGGGATCGGGGGCGGGACGACTGTGGAGCGTCCTGGCGCGACCAGCGGCGCTACGGCAGCCAGGCCCATGGTTCGGAATATGGCCATCGACGCTACAGGTCCTACGGCCATGGGCAGGGCGGTGGCCATGTCTACCAGCCCTACAGCCAGGGCACTCAGTACTACGGAGCATACGGCCGCCCGGATCAGGTCTACCCCGGCAGCGGTTACGGCGGCCAGGTCGGCAGATACGGCCAGTATGCTGCCGATGGCGATCGCGGCCGGTCGTCCTGGTGCGCCGCCCGCTACCGCTCCTACGATCCCGGCACCGGCTACTACCGCGCCTATTCGGGCCGTCTGGTGTTCTGCGGGTGACGCAGGGCCTCCCGGCCGATCACGAGACAGTGGGTAACCCGCGTTCGCCATCTTTCAGACACAGCGGGATCGCCTTACCTGCTGAAGGCCCGTTCCGGGCCGATCTCAGTTCAGGGAGCGCGTTCATGTCCCAGCACAACATCGTCGGTTCGGAAGCGTTCAACCGATCGCCCTTCGTCTTCATCCGCAGCGTTCGGGCCGGCGGCATGCGTCGCCGCCAGACCCGTACCGCCTTCGCCTTCGTGGCCGGAGCGGCAGCCGCCGTCGTCGGGGGCGTCGCCGCCGCCGTCCTGGCCTTTGGACCGGGCCTGGCCGGCGGTTAGGCCAACCAGACCATCCGGCGGGTGTCGACCGGCGCGCCCCGCGCCTTGCTGAACTGGCGCCGCACCTCGCCGGTATAGAGGAAGCCCGCCTTTTCCAGCACGCGACCCGAGGCCGGGTTGTCGGCGAAATGGCCGGACATCAGGGCCCGCCTGCGCCAGCGTTGGCCGGCCCAGACCAGGGCACCTTCCAGGGCCTCGGTAGCGAAGCCCCGGCCCCAGAAGGGCCGACCGATCCAGTAGCCGATCTCGGGGGCCAGGTCGGCGTCCTCGAACAGGCCGATGACCCCGACGGGTCCCAGATCCTCGTGCTCGATCAGAAAGGTGTTGGCCTTTGCCGGGTTCTGGGCCGCGACATCGGTCACGAACGCCTCGGCTTCCCGATGGCCATAGGGATAGGGCATCCGCAATGTGTTGCGGGTGATGGCCTCGTCATTGGCCAATTGCGCGATGACGGACACGTCCCGGGGCGCGGGCGCGCGCAGCAGCAGGCGCCGGGTCTCGATGACCGGAGAGGTTTCGATGACGCACATGTTTCCAGCCTTGTCTTCGGTCCACCGCCTTGGAGGGCTCGGGCGGACATCGAGGCGGGGAACGCAAACGGGGAGCCTGGTGATCCAGACTCCCCGCGGAAATGTTTCCCTGGTCCGGATCGGCTGCTTTTTCGAGGAAGCAGCGCGATCCGAAATCCGGTTTCGCGCTACTCGGCGGCGATCGCCCCATTCCGAGCAAGGGAGGCGTCGTCGTTCGCCGGAAGGATCGACACGTAACAGCGGCCGTTGGCTTTCTTGGTGAATTTCACCGCGCCGTGCTCGAGCGCGAACAGGGTGTGGTCACGGCCCATGCCGACGTTGTCGCCGGGGTGGAAGGTCGTGCCGCGCTGACGCACCAGGATGTTGCCGGCCAGCACGTTCTCGCTGCCGTACTTCTTCACGCCGAGGCGCTTGGAGTGAGAGTCGCGACCGTTACGCGACGAACCACCGGATTTCTTGTGAGCCATCTGGGCGCTCCTGCTTCCTTGTTGCGCCAGGGGCCGTTCGGCCTGACTGAGCGCGGGTCCTGCTTAGGCTTCGTCGGTCGAAGCGGCGGTTTCGGTCTTGGGCGCGGCCTTCTTGGCCGGAGCCTTCGCAGGCCTGGCGGCGGCGACGGGCGCTTCGGCTTCCACCGGAGCGGCGGCTTCCACACGGGGCGCCAGGCCACGGGCACGCAGGTTGATCTCGGCCTTGGTCATCAGGTCGACCTTGCCGTCCCACTTTGCGGTCTCGCCGGCACCATCGATGCCGGTGATGCGCAGGACCGATTCCATCTGGCGGTGGCCGTTGGTACGGCGATAGCCTTGGCGGCGGGTCTTCTTGAAGATCTTGACCTTCTCACCCTTGCGGGTCTCGATCAGGGTGGCGGCGACGGTCGCGCCTTCGATCAGGGGAGCGCCCAGGGTCACGCCCTTGTCGCCGCCCAGCATCAGGACCGAGCCCAGGCTGAGGACATCGCCGGCCGCGCCGTCGAGCTTTTCAACGACGATCGTGTCGCCCGGTTGGACCCGGTACTGCTTGCCGCCGGTCTTGATCACCGCGTACATCTTGAAGCCTTGGCTAACGCAAAAAAGAATGCGCCCGCCGGGAGACCCCGCGGGCGAAGAGCGGCGACATATACGGATGGTGCCCTGCGAGTCAACGCGAAACGCACCGGAAATGCCGTCAGGTGCTGATTTGCGCCGCTGATCTAGCCCTGATCCGACCGGCCGTGCAAAGACGGAACGACCTTCCAGCCAGAGGCCCTCGATGACCCAGACTGAAGCCGGCGGCGCAACCGACCGCCGCGCGACCGCCGCCCGCCGGATCGTCGCCCATGTGGCCGAACATCTTCAGGCCGACCTGTCGCTGCGGCTGTGGACCGGCGAGGTCCTGCCGCTGGGACCGAAGGCCCGCGACGACATCCAGATCGTGGTCGCCCGCCCCTCGGCGGTGCGTCGCCTGCTGCTGAAGCCCGGCCTGATGACGCTGTTCGAGATGTTCGCCACCGGCGACCTGCGGGTCGAAGGGGGCAGTCCGCTGGATGCCGCGGACCGCTGGGACCATGGCCGCGCCATCCATCTGGCCTCACGGCTCGACAAGGTCCTGATGGCGAAGGAGGCCCTGCCCTTCCTGTTGGGGGGATCAGACGCCGGGTCGACGCAGCTTCCGGCCTGGGACACGACCGGCAACGACGGCATCGGGGCCACAAAGGCCGGGCGCAGCGACCAGGACTTCATCCAGTTCCACTATGACGTCGGCAACGACTTCTATGCGCTCTTCCTGGACCCGGAGATGGTCTACTCCAGCGCCTGTTTCACGCGCCACGACGCGACGCTGGAGGCGGCCCAGGAAGAGAAGCTGCACCGTATCTGCAGGAAGCTGCGACTCCAGCCCGGGCAACGCCTGCTCGATGTCGGCTGCGGCTGGGCCGGTCTGTCCTGCTGGGCCGCGAAACATTACGGGGTCACCGTTCACGGCGTGACCCTGTCGCAGGCGCAACTGGATTTCGGCCGGGCCAAGGTCGAGCGCGAGGGGCTGTCGGACAGGATCACCCTGGAGCTGAAGGACTATCGCAACGTCGAGGGCCAATACGACGCCATCAGCCAGGTCGAGATGTTCGAACACGTCGGCTTCGCCAACCACGAACGCCACTTCCTGGAAATGCATCGGCTGCTGAAGCCCGGCGGCCTGTATTTCCACCAGGCGTCGGTGCGGCGTGGCGGCAAGGGTCCGATCCGGCCGACCGACACGACCAAGGTCATCACTCGCTTCATCTTCCCGGGCGGTGAGCTGGACACCATCGGCATGACGGTGACCAACCTGGGCCGGCTCGGCTTCGAGACCCTGGATGTCGAAGACATGCGCGAGCATTTCGAACTGACCTTGAAGCACTGGGAAGACAGGCTCTATGCCCGGCGCGAGGAGGCCTATGCCCTTGTCGGCGAGGCCCGCACCCGGCTGTGGTTGATCTATTTCGCCCTGTTCAAGAAGGGCTTCGAGCGCGGATCGGTGCTGGTCTACCAGACCGTCGCCCAGAAGCGCCGTCCCGGCCCCAGTGGCCTGCCGCTGGACCGGGCCAGTCTGTACGCCTGATCCTCCCCCGCCACTTTGCGGGGGAGGGGGAACGCGAAGCGGTGGAGGAGGCCGAAGCGGACACCGAGTCCGGGGCCGCCCCCTCCACCACGACGCAATCGCAAAGCCTGTCCTCGGGCTCGGCGAAGCCGAGACCCGGGGGCGGTCCCCCTCCCCCGTTCGCTACGCTCCGGGTGAGGATTACTCCTCGACCGTTACAAAGTAACAGGCTATAGGGCGGTCGATGTCCCCGCCCGCCTTTGAACAGCCGGTCCTGTGGTCGCTTCTCGGCGGCGGGTTCGCGGCGGCCTTTCTGCATGCGGCCCTGCCGACGCACTGGCTGCCGTTCGTGCTGGTCGGCCGGGCCCAGCGCTGGAGCCTGACGCGGAGCCTTCTGGCGGTCACGGCGGCGGGGCTGGCCCATATCGCCACGACAGTCGTGGTGGGCAGTCTGATCGTCGCGGCCGGCATGGCGCTGGACGAGGTGGTCGCAGGTCTGCTGTCGCATCTATCGGCGGTGCTGCTGTTCGGCTTCGGCGGCTTCTATCTGATCAAGTCGGTGGTCCGCAGACCGGCGACGGCGGGCGGGCCGCCGCTGGATCTGGCCGAGCCGACGGTTTCGCATTCGGCCGCCTTCTGGGGACTGGTGGCGGTCATGGCCCTGTCGCCGGGGGAGGTCCTGCTGCCGATCTACATGTCCTCGGCCCAGGAGGGCGCGATGGCGCTGGCGCTGCTGACGGTCGTCTTCGCCGTCGGGACGATCCTGGGCATGGCAACCTTCACGACCCTGGCCCGCGCGGGCGCTTCGGTGCTGAGGCTGGAGCGGTGGGCGCGCTATGAGGGGGCCATCCTGGGTGTCGCCCTGATCGCGATCGGACTTCTTGTCGTGACGCATCAGCACTAGGCAGTGACGAGTGGCGAGTGGTTCAGCCTGAACCGCGCGCATTGTCCACGGCCACGTGGTGTCCGGTATTGAGAGAATGGACCGTGGGCGATCCCTCGCCACTAGCCACTCGCCGCTCCCGGGCCTACCCATCCCCCATGGCCCACGACCACGCGCACCATCACCATCACCACGACCACGGCGGTCACAGCCATGGGCACGCCGGCCACGCTCACGGCGGACATGGACATGCGCACGGTCCGGTCGACACGGGCGACTGGCGCTATGGCGTGGGGCTGATCATCAACCTGGCCTTCGTGGCGTGCGAGTTCGGGGCCGGGCTGTTCAGCGGCTCCACGGCGCTGCTGGCGGACGCGGGGCACAATCTGTCGGACGTGCTGGGACTGGCCATGGCAGGCGGGGCGGCGGTGCTGGCGAGGCGCGCGGCGGGTAGCCAGCTGACCTATGGCTTCGGCAAGGCGACCATCCTGGCGGCACTGGCCAATGCCCTGCTGCTGATCTTCGCCTGCGGGGCCATCGCCTTCGAGGCGGTGCAGCGACTGTCAGAGCCCGCGCCGGTCCAGTCGGGCGTCGTCATGATCGTGGCGGGCATCGGTTTCGTCATCAATCTGGGCACGGCATTGCTGTTCATGCGGGACCAGCATTCGGACCTCAATGCGCGCGGGGCCTATCTGCACATGCTGTCGGATGCGGCGGTGTCGATCGGGGTGGTCATCACGGGCGGGGTCATCCTGCTGACCGGCTGGTCGATCCTGGATCCGCTGGTGTCCATCGTCATCGTGGCGGTGATCCTGTGGGGCACCTGGGGCCTGTTGAAGGACTCCATCGGCCTGGCCATGGACGCCGCCCCCGCCTCGGTCGATGTGGAGGCCGTCCGGTCGGCCCTGGCCGGGCTGCCGGGCGTCACGGCCGTGCACGACCTGCACATCTGGGGGATGTCGACCACCCGGACGGCGCTGACGGCCCATCTGGTTCACGACCGGAGGGATCCGCACGCCCTGCTGCTGGAAGCCCAGACCCTGGCGCGCAGCCGCTTCGCCATCGGCCACACGACCCTGCAGCTCGAAACCGACGTGATGCCGGACTGCCCGGACTGCTAATCGACGCAGAGGGTCGGGCCGGCCTGCCCGTCCTCGACCGGCGTGCGGCAGCCGAACGGCAGGTCGTTGACGGCACAGCGGCCGGTCACCGGACCGGGAGGCTGGTTGCCCGCCGTCTCCGTGTAGCAATTGCCCCGGCAGTCATCGCCGTCGCGACAGACCTTGCCGCCGTCCGCGAAGGGAATGACGCACTGCTCGGTCTGCAACCGGCCCACCCGCATCAGCGCGCCGCCCCGGGCCGCGCAGACCTGCTCCGCCGTCCGGGTCTGCGTGGCCGTCTCCGGGGCCTGGGCCGCCATCGGCGAACAGGCCGACGCCATCAGGGCGAGGGCGGCGATCAAAAGGCGCATGGTTATCCCTTGTGCGAGACGTCGCCCTTGGTGAACCCGGTCCAGACGTCGTCGTAGTCGAGCTGCATCGTCGGGGTCGTTTGCGCCCATTCCGTGGTGCGGATCGGAAGCCGCGTCTCGAACATGAAGGCCAGGGTGTTTTCCAGCCTGTGCGGCTTGAGCTCGGCGGCGACCGCCTTGTCATAGCTGGCCTGATCGGGGCCGTGGCCGCTCATGGCGTTGTGCAGCGAGGCACCGCCGGGGGCGAAGCCGCCTTCCTTGGCGTCATAGGCCCCGGTCACCAGGCCCATGAACTCGCTCATGACGTTCCGGTGGAACCACGGCGGGCGGAAGGTGTCCTCGGCCACCATCCAGCGCGGCGGGAAGATGACGAAGTCGCAATTGGCGGTGCCGGGCGTGTCCGACGGGCTGGTCAGGACGGTGAAGATCGACGGGTCGGGGTGGTCGAAGCTGACCGTGTTGATGGTGTTGAACCGCGCGGTGTCCCAGCGATACGACGCGTTGTTGCCGTGCCAGGCGACGACATCGAGCGGGCTGTGGGCGAAGGTCGTGGTCCACAGACGCCCGGCGAACTTCTGGATACATTCGGTCGGGCGATCGACATCCTCGAAGGCGGCGACGGGCGTCTCGAAATCGCGCGGATTGGCCAGTCCGTTGGAGCCGATGGGGCCGAGATCCGGCAGGCGGAAGGGCGCGCCATAGGTCTCGCAGACATAGCCGCGCACCGGCCCGGTCACCTCGACGCGGAAGCGGACGCCGCGCGGGATGACGACGACGTGGCCGGGGTCCGCATCGATGCGGCCGAACTCGGTGACGAAGGTCTGGGATCCCTGCTGCGGCACGATCAGAAGCTCGCCGTCGGCACAATAGAAGACGCGGTCTACCATCGAGCGGTTGGCGGCGTACAGGTGGATACCCACGCCGGTCTGGGCCTCCGCGTCGCCGTTGCCGCCATAGGTGACGAGGCCCTCGACCCAGTCGGTGGGGGCGGTCGGGATCGGCAGCGGGTCCCAGCGCATGCGGTTGGGGCTGGGCGGGGCGTCGTGGAAGGGGCCGGAGCGGATCAGGCCCTGACCGAAGGGCCGATAGGCCGGATGCTGGGCCGAGGGTCGCAGGCGATACAGCCAGCTGCGGCGGTTCTCAGAGCGGGGCGCAGTGAAGGCGGTGCCGCTGAGCTGCTCGGCATAGAGGCCCATCGGCGTCTTCTGCGGCGAGTTGCGGCCGACCGGCAGGGCACCGGGGACCGCCTCGGTCGCGAAATGATTGCCGAAACCGGTCAGGTAAGTCGCGCTGTTCAGCGTCATGCGTGGAGTCTCCCAGTGAGGGGTTTAACCGCGGGAGACGGGGGCGTCACCCTCTCCCGGAGGGAGAGGGCTTGAGCGCCTGAGAGCCAAAGGCGAGCAGACTTGCGCGAAAGGGTGAGGGGTTACGGTGCGAACCGGTAAGGGCGACACCCCTCACCCTTTCGGCTTCGCGCATCGCTACGCTCTGCGAGCCTCAAGCCCTCTCCCGATGGGAGAGGGAAAGCCTAGTACCCCCCCGCCCTCGCCAGTTTTTCGGCGTGGAACCCGGCATCCCCCAGCAGTTCGTTCAGCACACGGACCCGCTTCATATAGAGGCCGACGTCGTATTCGTCGGTCATGCCGACGCCGCCGTGCATCTGAACCGCCTCCTGCACCGCCAGTTCGGCGACCTTGCCGGCCTTGGCCTTGGCGACGGAGACGGCGAGGTCGGCCTTGTCGGCCCCGGCGTCGATCCTCTGCAGGGCACCCAGCACGGCCGCCTTGGCCAGTTCCAGCTCGGTGAACAGATGGGCGGCGCGGTGCTGGAGGGCCTGGAACTCGCCGATCGCCTTGCCGAACTGCTTGCGTCCGCGCAGATATTCGACGGTCGACAGGAAGGCCTGATCCCCGGCCCCGGTCAGGCAGGCGGCGGCGCAGGCGCGGCCGAGATTGAGCGCGCCCTCGAGAGCCGCCTCGCCGCCGTCGACCGGACCGATCACGGCATCCGCGTCGACCTGGACGTCGGTCAGGACAATCCGGGCGGCGTTGTGGGCGTCGACCATGACGGTGCGCTCGATCTCGACGCCCGCAGTCTTCGGATCAACGAGGAACAGCGTCGTACCCGCCCCGGTCCTTGCGGCAACGATCAGGGCGTCGGCGATGTGGCCGTCCAGCACGAAGCCCTTGGCCCCGTTCAGCTTGAAGCCGTTGCCGCTGCGTTCGGCGGTGGTGGCGATGCGCGACGGCTGGTGCTTGGGGCCTTCGTCGAGCGCCAGCGACAGGATGGCCTCGCCCGCCGCGATCCGGGGCAGCCAGGCGGCCTGCTGCTCGGCCGAGGCGGCGTCGATCAGGACACGGGCGGCGAGAACGCTCGACCCGAAGAAGGGCGAGGGCGTCAGGGTGCGGCCCAGCCCTTCCGCCACGATGCCCGCCTCGACCGCGCCGAGGCCGGAGCCGCCGTGTTCTTCCGGGATGATGACACCCGCGAAACCCATCTCGCCGAAGGCCTTCCACAGGTCGCGTGAGATGCCGTCGGCGTCCTTCGAGTCCCGCAGCTGGCGCAGGTGGGCGATGGGCGCGTTTTCGCTGAGGAAGCCGTCGGTGGCCTCCTTCAGCATGGTCTGCTCTTCGGTCAGGATCAGGGGCATCTCGGGTCTCCGGTCGGTGGGGTGCCAAGAGCCCCTCCACCACTTCGTGGTCCCCCTCCCCACGACGTGGGGAGGAGACGGTGCTTCATCGTCTCCTCCTCGTTCCGAAGGAATGGGGAGGTGGCGCGGCGCTTCTCCAGCGCCGTGACGGAGGGGCTCTTAAGCCCCCGGCAGCTGCAGCAGGTGTTTGGCGATGATGTTCAGCTGAACCTCGCTGGTCCCGCCCTCGATCGAATTGGCCTTGGTGCGCAGCCAGTCGCGCGCCGCCGTGCCCTTCCTTGACCGGTCGCTTTCCCACTCCAGCGCGTCAGAGCCCCCGGCCGCCATGGCCAGTTCGTGGCGGCGCTTGTTCAGTTCCGAGCCATAGTATTTCAGCATAGAGGCGATGGCGGGCGAGACCTGTCTGGCCTTCACCTGGTCGCCGACCCGCTCCATCGACAGGCGGAAGGCGGCGACGTCGATGTCCAGTTCGGCGATCTTCGTGCGCAGCATCGGCTCGTCCAGCCGGCCCGCTTCGTCCAGCCCGATGGAATCGACGGCGACGTGACCCATGGGGCGGCCCATGTCGCCCATGCCGCCGATCATGGTGCGCTCATGGGCCAGCAGCGCCTTGGCCACGTCCCAGCCCCGGTTCAGCGTGCCGACCAGGTTTTCCTTTTCCACCCGCACGTCGTCGAAGAAGGTCTCGCAGAAGGGGGACTTGCCGCTGATCAGGGTGATCGGCTTGGTGGTCACGCCGGGCGTCGCCATGTCGAACAGGACGAAGCTGATGCCCAGGTGCTTGGGCGCGTCCGGGTCGGTGCGGACGAGGCAGAAGATCCAGTCGGCCTTGTCGGCATAGGAGGTCCAGACCTTCTGGCCATTGACGATCCAGTGGTCGCCGCGATCCTCGGCCCGGGTCTGCAGGCCCGCGAGGTCGGAGCCCGCGCCGGGCTCCGAATAGCCCTGGCACCAGCGGATCTCGCCGCGCACGATCTCGGGCAGGAAGCGCTTCTTCTGGGCCTCGGTGCCGAACTGCAGCAGCGCCGGGCCCAGCATCCAGATGCCGAAGGACGACAGCGGCGACTGGGCGTCGATACGGCGCATCTCGCTGGCCAGCACCTTGGCCTCCTCGCGGCTCAGGCCCCCGCCGCCGTATTCGGTCGGCCATTCCGGCGCGGTCCAGCCGCGCTCGCCCATGGCCTCCATCCAGGCCTTGTGCGCCGGGGTCTTGAAGGTGGCGTTGCGACCGCCCCAGACGCGGTCCTCGTCATTGTCCATGGGGCCACGGCATTCGGCGGGGCAGTTCGCCTCCAGCCAGGCACGCGTCTCGGCGCGGAAAGTGTCCAGATCGGTCATGGTCGTCTCCCTGACGTCTTCGGCTGCGTCTCAGACGATCAGGTTAGCAAAGAAAATCGGGTGACGTAGCGTCAGCGTTCTCCCTCCCCCGCGGGGGAGGGTGGTCGAAGCGCAGCGAAGACCGGGTGGGGAGGGCAAGGCGATCCATCGTGCGGCCTTGCCTTGCCGCTCCCACCCGGCGCTCCGCGCCTGCCCTCCCCCGCGGGGGAGGGAGAGTGTCAGCGCGCGGTCGGCAGGAAGGGCGAGAAGGTGATGACGGTGAAGGTGTCGCGGATGTGGGGGCGCGTCTGGACTGACTTCGTGACGAAGGTGCCGATGTCCATGTCCTTGGGCAGCTGGAACTTGGCCAGCAGGTCGTACTGGCCCGAGGTGGAATAGACCTCCGAGACGTTCTCGACATTGTCGACCATGTCGGCGGCGACGTCGTTGGCATGGCCCAGCTCGCATTTGATGAAAACGAAGATGGCGGTCATCATGGCGGCAAGCTCCCGGCTGTTCGCGGGTGTCGTAGCGGATGCAGGCATGACCGATAAGCCCCCCAAGTCCCCGGCCGCCCCGCCTTCTCAGGAATGGCTGGAGGCCGAATACAACAACCGCGCGGCCGTGCCCGACCACCCCCTGCTGATGAGCCGCTGGAAAGCGTCGGCTGTGGCGGCCCGCGCGGCCCATCCCCCGACGACGATCGCCTATGGCGCTGGCGCGCGCGAGGTCATGGACCTGTTCGAGGCCGGGCCGGACGCCCCCATCGTCGTCTTCATCCACGGCGGCTACTGGCAGGCGCTGGACAAGGACTGGTTCAGCGGCCTGGCCCCGGCCCTTTTGGCCCACGGGGTCAGCCTGGCCATTCCGTCCTACGACCTGTGCCCGACCGTGCGCCTCGGCGCCATCGTGCGGCAGATGGAGACCGTGGCCGATCAGGTGCGCGTGCGGTCGGGACGTCGCCCGGTGGTGTTCGGGCACTCGGCCGGAGGGCATCTGGCGGCCTGCCTGCTCAGCCAGGGACGCGCCTCGGCGGCGGTCGCGATCTCGGGCGTGTTCGACCTGGCCCCGCTGATCCCGACCTCGATCAATGCGGCGCTGAGGCTGGATGCGCGTGACGCGGCGGCGCTGTCGCCGATTCACTGGCCCGCGCCGGACGGATCGACGCCCGGCGGCACGGTGCTGGACTGCGTCGTCGGCGGGGACGAGACTTCCGAGTTCATCCGCCAGTCGCGCGACATGGCTGATCACTGGGGCGCGAAGGGCGTGGAGACCCGGTTCGAGGCCCTGCCCGGCCTGAACCACTTCACCGTGCTGGAGCCCCTGACCGACCCGGACAGTCCGCTGGTGAAGCGGATCGCCGATTTGGCGCGGTAGCCGTCTCCCTCCCCCTCGGGGGAGGGCAGGTCGCGAAGCGACCGGGTGGGGGCGGCAGGGCAACACAGCGACCGCCCGTGTCCGTATCGCCGACCGCCCACCCTCGGGGGAGGGAGACGTTGGCGTCACCACCCTCGCCATCGCGACACTGTGACGCCACTATAGGGGTTCGCAGCAGGGGCAGGCGTCATGGCGGAACCGACGGGAATGGATCTGGGCCACGCGGTGGCCCTTCTGGCGGTGGCGGTTGTGGCCGTGCCGCTGTTCAAGCGTTTCGGCCTGGGTGCCGTGCTGGGGTATCTGGCCGCCGGCCTGATCATTGGCCCGTTCGGGGTCGGCATGATCGAGGACGCTCAGGCGGTGCTGCATGTCGCCGAACTCGGCGTCGTGATGTTCCTGTTCATCATCGGGCTGGAAATGCGACCCGCGCGGCTGTGGAGCCTGCGCAGGGAGATCTTCGGTCTGGGCGCGCTTCAGGTGGGGGTGTGCGCCAGCCTGCTGACCGCCGCGGCCATCGCCTTCGGCCTGCCCTGGTATGCCGGGCTGATCATCGGCTCGGGGTTCGCCCTGTCGTCCACAGCCATTGTCATGCAGCTGCTGGAAGAGCGGAACGAGAACAACGAGAACGACGGGCAGCGGGTCGTCTCCATCCTGTTGTTCGAGGACCTGGCCATCGTGCCGCTGCTGGCCATCGTGGCGATCCTGGCCGGCCAGTTCGGCACCACCATCGAGAATCCGCAGCCGATCTGGCTGACCGTCGGGTTCGCCATCGCGGCGGTGGCGGCGGTCTATGTGATCGGACGCTGGGCGCTGAACCCGGCGTTCCGGCTGCTGGCCCGATACGGGGGGCGCGAGGTGATGACGGCCGGCGCGCTGCTGGTCGTGCTGGGCGCGGCCTGGGCCATGGACCTGGGCGGGCTGTCGATGGCCATGGGGGCGTTTCTGGCGGGCGTGCTGCTGTCGGAATCGACCTTCCGCAACCAGCTGGAGGCGGATGTCGAGCCGTTCCGCGGTATCCTGCTGGGCCTGTTCTTCCTCAGTGTGGGCATGTCGCTGGACCTCAGCGTGGTCGCGCGGGACTGGCCACTGGTGCTGGGCGGGGTCGCGGCCTTCATGGGGGCCAAGATGATCGGCGTCTATTCGGTCGCCCGGTTCATGAAGGCCGGTCATCCCGAGGCGCTGAAGCGCGCCGCCCTGATGGGCGAGGGCGGCGAGTTCGCCTTCGTCCTGTATGCCGCAGCCCTGGCCGCCGGACTGTTCGATGCGCGCACCGGGGCCATCGCCTCGGCCGTGGTGATCCTGTCGATGGCGCTGACGCCACTGCGGATGATGGTCGCCGACCGGCTGAAGTCCCGCGAAAAGGTGTCTCTGGAAGGCATCGACGAGGCCCGCAATCTGCAGGAGCGGGTGCTGGTGATCGGCTTCGGCCGTTTCGCCCAGGTCGTCTGTCAGCCGCTGTTGGCGCGCGACGTGGACGTGTCGATCGTCGACATCGACGTGGACATGATCAAGGCCGCCGGCAATTTCGGCTTCAAGGTCTACTACGGCGACGGGTCGCGGCTGGACGTGCTGAGGTCATCGGGCGCGGCCGATGCCGAAAGCATCCTGGTCTGCGTCGACCGGGCCGAGACGGCGGACCGGATCGTCGAACTGGTCCAGTCCGAGTTCCCCCTGACCAAGCTGTTCGTGCGCGCCTATGACCGGGGACACTCGATCCGGCTGATCAAGGCGGGCGTGGAGTATCATATCCGCGAGACCTTCGAGAGCGCCCTGGCCTTCAGCGAGCATGTGCTGATGGACCTGGGATTCTCCGACGAGGATGCGCGCGAAGCCGTCGAGGATGCGCGTCGCCGGGACTACGAGCGTCTGACGCTGCAGGTCGCGGGCGGACTGCAGGCGGGTCGGGATCTGGCGCGCGGCAATGCGACGACGCCGGAACCGGCCCCCTATGTGAAGCCGCGTCGCGAAGGTCGCGCCCTCAACGAAGAAGCGGCCGGGCTGATGACGGCCGAGGAGATGGAGCGCCAGCAGGAGCAGGCCTGACCGCGGGCCGGGACGCGAAAACCCGCGCCGGGGGCGGTCGTTCCGCCTCAGGCCGGCGGGCGATCCCCGAGCAGCGAGAGAAGGCCCAGCACGCTCTTGACCGTGAACCAGACGCTGAGAAGGAACCACAGCGCCAGGAACAGCAGCAGGAACGGGATGCCGATCAGCACGATCGAGGCGACCGCGCTGAGGGCGATCAGAACCCAGGTGGCGATGGTCCACCAGAAGACCGACCAGAACAGCGCGATCTGGGCCTCGATATGCTCGCGCGCCAGGCCGGTGGCCGTGCTCCGCGCCGCATAGGCGACGACCAGCCCGACCAGGACCAGAATGTTCGCGCTGGGGATCGACAGGATATACAGGCCCCAGGCGATCAGGGCGGCGGGCTTGCCCTCGGCCTCGTGACCGGGGGCGAGACGGGGCTGGGATGCATCTGACATTGTTTGCCTCCTAGGCGAGGAACCAGCCGCGCGGATTGCGGACCGGCCGGCCGGCCTTCAGGGTCAGAACGCCGCTTGCCCCGCGAAGGATCAACCAGACCGCAACGATGAACAGGACGAAGACGCCCAGACCCACCGCGATCAGGATGGCCCCCAGAAGGGCCGCGACGGCACCGGTCCACAGGGTGCGCTGCTGGAACAGGAAATGGCTGGCGGCGACCGCGCCGCCCGGACCGGGCCGACCGGTGACCGCCAGCAGGGCGATCAGGGCCGAGACGCCCAGCGTCGGCACGGCAAACAGGATCAGGGCGTAGACGGTGTACAGGCCGGTGCTGCCCGCAACGTCCTTCGGCGGGACGACGGTGCGGCGGTCCACGGGGGACGATCCGAAGACGCGCGGAGATTCGACCGCCCAGCCGGGCACCGGAGCGGGTCGCGGTGCGGGCGCAAACGTCGGCGCCGGCTCACGCCCGGGCGGAACCTCCCGGCGCGGACGGGGCCGGGGATCCGGCGCGGGCAGGACGGGTTCGTCGGGCGGCGGCGCCGGTTCGATGGCGGCGACCGGATCGGCTTCCGGCCCGGAGGCCGCAGCCTCGACCGGCTCGACGGACGGAGCAGGCTCCGGCACAGGGTCTGGCTCCGGCTCCTGTACGACGCGCGACCGACCCTGCAGGGCGGCAGCCGAGGAAAAGCCGATCAGATCGTCGTGATCGACGGCCGGATCGGTCGGCGTGGGCGCGTCTGGATCGCCGGGTTCGGCCATCGGAATCCTCGAAGGTCAGGAGCGGGGACAATGGCGATCCGCCCGCCCCTAAGCAAGGCATGGTGGTTGGGCCCTGACCTTGTCGAAAATCCGCTGAGGCGTTTCCGGGTCAGCCCTGAAGATCGTTGATGCTCATGTCGGGCCGGTCCATCCAGCTGCCCGCCGCCCAGGCCCGCTCGCCCGCGCTCAGCTGCTCGCCCACCACGACGGTGTTGGTGGGCGTCTCCTCAAGCGCCAGCTCCACGCAGCGATAGGGAGAGCCGTCATCCGCCAGAATGGCGTCCAGCTTGCGGCGCAGGGCGATGGCGAAGGCCTCGGTCGTCGGGTCGCCCTCGAACACCATCAACCGACCCAGCCGGTGCGGCTCGTGCGTGCGGAACCAGTCCAGCAGGGGATCGGCCGATCCGATCTGGAAGGCGTGGTCCACCGCCCCGTCGATGAATCCGTGCCAGCGCGTCTTCAACGTCTCGAACGAGGCGACATAGTTGGAGCCGCCGAAGTCGATGGCGGCATCGGTGGCCAGGGTGACGGTGACGAATTCGTTGTGCCCGTGCGGCACGGCGCATCGTGACCCCGCATCCGCCAGCAGGCGGTGGGCCATGGAAAACCGGCGGGTGAAGCGAACCTGGGGCATGGGAGGGCGCTATGTCGTGCCAAAGGGCCGGAAACGCAAGGTTCAGCGGCTATAGCGCAGCTCGCACCCGGCCCCGGTGGCGGCCTTGAGGGCGCCGGGCTTGTCGACCCGGACGGTGACGGCCCGCACCCGCGCATCGGTCAGGCAGTCCAGCGCCAGCCGCTCGGCGAAGGTCTCCACCAGCCCGACATGGCCCTCGGCGACGATGCGACGGCAGGCGTTGGCGACCGTCTCGTAGTTGATGGTGTCGGCCAGGCCGTGGATCTCGAGCGGGCCCAGTTCCAGCCGTACATCGATCAGCAGGGTCTGCAGCCGGCCGTGTTCATGGTCGTAGACGCCGATTCCGGCCTCGACCTTCAGCCCCTCGACGAAGATGGTCAGGCCCTGGCGGCGGGGCGCGGACGGGGACTCGGGGGAGTGGGACTCGGGGGACGGGGACACGGCTCAGGACTCCGGCAGGATATCAGGCGTCTGCCATGCCAGGTGCTGACCGCCGTCGACGGCGATCATCTGGCCCGTCACGGAGCCGGCCTGGACCAGATAGAGGACGGCCTCGGCGATCTCGTCCGGCGAGGCCCCGTGGCCCAGCGGCACGGCGGCGGCCTCGGCCTGAAAGTCCGCGTCGGACTGGTGGATGGACTTCAGGGTGGGGCCCGGGCCGACGCCGTTCACGCGGATGCGCGGGGCCAGCGCCTGGGCCAGGGTGCGCGTCGCCCACCACAGGCCGTTTCGGGAGATCGCATAGGAGACGAAGCGCGGATCGGGCTTCAGCACCCGCTGGTCCAGCAGGTTGACGATGGCCGAGCCGTCGGGGGCCTGGGCCGCGAAGGCCTCGGCCAGCACGATGGGGGCGCGCAGGTTGGTCTCGATATGCCGGTCCCAGGTCTCGCGCGACAATGCGCCGACCCGGTCGTCCTCGAACACGGAGGCGTTGTTCACCAGCACCGACAACGGGCCCAGCGCGGCGGTGGCAGCAGGGATCAGGGCGCGGACCGCGGCTTCATCCGTCAGATCGGCGGCGACGACGATCGACCGGCACCCCAGCGCGCGGACTTCCGCGGCGACGGCTTCGGCGTCGTCCTTCGATTCGCGATGATGGATGGCCACGTCATGGCCACGCCGGGCCAGGGCCAGGACGATGGCGCGACCGATGCGGCGCGCGCCGCCGGTGACCAGCGCCGCGCCCGGGACCGCCCCCCGGGGCGTGTCAGTCAACCCGGCCGAACTCGAACGCGTTGATCGCGGCGAGCACGACGACGAAACCGATGATGATGCCGAGGGCGATCATGGAACTCTCCTGTTCAGCGGATGCCATATAGGGGGCCGCCGATCGGTTCAAGGCGCGAGCCCGTCGGACCCGCCCCGGTTCGGCAACGGCGTCGCACGGCGCGCGCGTCTGTGGCAGCGTGGGCCCATGCCCTGGCGCACCCGAATCGAGCCGTTCACCCGCCCGCTGTTCTTCGCCGTCTCGCGCGCGACGCGGGGCATGACCCTCGGCGTCAGGGCCGTGGCGGTCGATGACCGGGGCCGGGTCATGCTGGTCAGGCACACCTATCTGCATGGCTGGTGGTTGCCCGGTGGCGGGGTCGACCGCGGCGAGACCTGTCTGGACGCCGCCGCGCGCGAGCTGTTCGAGGAGACCGGCCTGAGGGCCACGGCGCCGGGCCGGCTGCTGTCGCTGCACTCCAACGAGCGGTTCTTTCGCGGCGACCATGTCGCGGTCTATCGGTTCGATGAATTCACGCCGGGCGAACGGACCCATCACGGCGAGATCGCCGAGACCGGCTGGTTCGATCCCAAGGACCTGCCGCCCGACGCGCACCGGTCCACCGTCACGCGCCTGGCCGAAATCTTCGGTGGCGCGCCGGTCGATCCGAACTGGTAGAGGCCCGGCCATGAACTTCGCCCCCTATCTGGCCATGCTGGCCGTCGTTCTGGCCGGCGGCGCGACGGCGCTGCAGGCCCCGACCAATGCGAGGCTGGCCAGTGCCGTGGCCAGCCCTGTCAATGCGGCCTTCATCTCGTTCGCGGTCGGGACGGCCGCGCTGGGGATCATCGCTGCCGTCCTGCACACGCGGCCGGACATGGTCGCGACAAGGGCCCTGCCCGCCTATGCCTGGTTCGGCGGACTGTATGGCGCGATCTTCGTGGTGGCGGCCGCCTGGGCCGTACCCCGGCTGGGCGTGGCCATGACCATCACCCTGATGGTGGCGGGCCAGCTGCTGCTGAGTCTGGTGCTGGACCATTTCGGTGCCCTGGGCGTACCGCAGAGCCCGATCAGCCTGACGCGGGTGGCCGGGGTCGCCCTGGTCATCGCCGGCGTCCTGTTGGTGCGGAGAGGTTGATGTCCACGCCCCTTCCCGATGCCGGTCGAAACTGGGTCGATGCCCGCGCGCCCGAGGGGCTGAAGCCCTGGCTGAAGCTGGGCCGGTTCGACCGGCCGATCGGGATCTGGCTGCTGCTGCTGCCCGGCTGGCAGGGGATCGCCCTGGCGCTGGCGGAATATCGGCGCGCACCGGACCTCGGCGACCTCTGGCTGTTCGTCGGCTTCGGCCTCGGGGCCTGTCTGATGCGGGCGGCCGGGTGCGCCTTCAACGACATCGTGGACCGGGACATCGACGCCCGGGTCGCCCGCACGGCGGCGCGGCCGATCCCGTCGGGCCGGATCAGCGTCAGACAGGCGTGGGGTTTTCTGGTCGGCTGCAGTCTGGTCAGTCTGTTGATCCTGCTGACGCTGAACCTGACGGTGGTGCTGCTGGGGGTCGGGTCGCTGGCGCTGGTCGCAGCCTATCCCTTCATGAAGCGGATCACATGGTGGCCGCAGGCGTGGCTGGGGCTGACCTTCAACTGGGGCGCGCTGATGGGATTCGCGGCGGCGGCCGGTATCCTGCCATTCTTCGCCTGGGCCTATGCCAGGCTGATGATGGCGACGGGCCAGTGGCCGATCTACGACACCGTGCCCGGCGTGAACGGTTCGCTGACCGCCGCCGCCGCCCTCCTCTACCTCGGCGGGGTGTTCTGGACGCTCGGCTACGACACCATCTACGCCCTGCAGGACATCGAGGACGACGCCATGGTCGGGGTGAAGTCCACCGCCCGGCGGCTGGGCAAGGATGTGCGGCGCGGCGTGGCGATCTTCTATGGGCTGGCGGCCCTGTGCGCCCTGGCAGCGGGTCTCGCGGCCGGGCTGGGCGTGGCCTTCTTCATGGTGCTGGTGGCCTATGGGGCGCATTTCATCTGGCAGGTCCGGACCCTGAAGCCGGACGACGGGGCGCTGGCCCTGCGGCTGTTCAAGTCGAACCGCGAGGCCGGACTGATCCTGCTGGCGGCGATCGCTCTGGGTGGGCTAACAGTTTCGCTCTGACCCGGAGATCGTCATGACCGTCCCCATCCGCAGCCTCGTCATCACCCTGGCCCTGGCCGGGACGCTGGTCGGGTGCAACCGCGACAAGCCCGCCGAGACTGCCGCCACTGCGCCCGCCGTCGGTGCCGTCGTGACCCCGGCCGAGGCCGCCGCCCCGATGACCTATGAGTCAAAGACGCCCTACGCCGAGGTCAGCCTGACCCTGCCGGTCGCCATCAAGAGCCAGCCCGACCTGCACGCCGCCCTCTATGCCCGCACGGTCGCGGACCTGCGCGAGTTCACCGAAGGGGCCCAGGCCGATCGCACCGAAGCCGGCGGCGACGAGGGCATGGGGCCCTATGACAAGTCCATCGCGATCACCCCGGGGGCCGAGACCGGCAAGCTGTTCAGCCTGATCCGCACCGACAGCGAGTTCACCGGCGGGGCGCATTCGAACGCCTCCTTCCTGTCGATCCTGTGGGACAAGGCGCTGAAGCGCGAGATCACGGCGATCGACCTGTTCACCAAGGGGGCTGATCTGTCGGCGCTCGACACCGCCCTGTGCGCCGCCATCAATGCCGAAAAGAAAAAGCGCGATCCGGCCGCCCGGACCGTGTCCCTGACCGGCGGCGACTGGACCTGTCCCCGGGCGGCGACCACGCCCTTCGTGCTGGCGCAGGGCGTCTCGCCGGGCAAGGCGGGCGGACTGGTCTTCCTGATCGCCCCCTATCTGGTCGGCCCCTATGCCGAGGGCAGCTATAAGGTGACCGTGCCCCAGAGCGTTTTCCGCAGCCTGATCGCCCCGGCCTATGCCGACGAGTTCGGCGGCGAGCCGAAGCCCGCCGCCGCCTGATCTACTTCAGAAACTGATCCACGATCTCATCGAACCGTGCCGGCTGGTCGGCCATGATGAAGTGGCGGCTGCCGTCGACGGCGATCAGGGTCACGCCGGGAAGGCTCGCGTACTCCTGCGTCCACAGGGCTTGCGCCATCGCGGGCGGCGGGCCGCCATCAGCGTCGGTGGCGTATAGGGCGGTCACGGGGGTGGTCATGGCGGCCAGACCGGGCCGGGCGTCGGTGGTCATGACGTCGGTCAGGGCGGCGGCGACCGCGTGGCGATCGCTGGCCATCGACCATTCGACCATGGTCTGGCGCATGGCCGCATCGCGGGCCAGGCCCACGGCGGTCTGGGCCTGCTGCGAGCGGAAGGTGGCATCGTCGGCGGCGAGCATGCCCGCCGCGAACTGGGCCGCGAACGGCCGGGCGGACTCGGGCGTTGCCGTGGGACCGAAGAGGGCGCTGTAGAACGGCAGGGCATCGACGATCATCAGCCGGCCGACCCGGTCGGGATGCTGCTGGGCCAGCAGCAGGCCCGACAGCCCGCCCATGGAGTGGCCGATGACGGCCGGGTGATCGAGGCCAGCCTCGGCGATATAGCGGGCCAGCTCATCGACCTCCGGCTGGACGAAGGGGCCGTCGCCGTGGCTCCAGGGCTCGCCCGCGAAGCCCGCCAGCTGCACCAGATGCACCCGGTGCATCGCGGCCAGTCGGGTCGCCAGGGGCCGCCAGACCTCGCGCGAGGAGGCCAGGCCCGGGATCAGGACGACGTCGGGGCCTGAGCCGGTAACCTCGACCGACAGCCGGTCGGAGGTGAAGGGAGCCGTCTGAACGGCATGGGCCGGCTCTGCCCGGGCGTCGGTCTGGCCGACGGTGCAGGCCACGACTATGGCGACGATGATCGGGAACCAGGCAAGGGGGCGCCGGCACCGCGGAAAGGCGGTCTGGAAACGCATGGTGGTGTCCTTCTGGAGTGGTGCCTGACGGGTGTCAGGCGTGGGGGTTTTCGAAGATGGCCTCGACCGGCTGGCCGAAGACGGTGGCGATCCGGTAGGCGAGGTCGAGCGACGGGTCGTGTTTCTCGGTCTCGAGGGCGTTGACCGCCTGTCGCGAGACGCCCAGCGCCTGACCCAGCTGTTCCTGGGTCCAGCCGCGCGCGGTGCGCAGGTCGCGCAGGGAGTTTCGCATCAGCGGCTGTCCCGCACGAAGGGAGACACGAGGCCGAACAGGCCCCAGAACAGGATATAGACGATCCAGCCCGGCGCGTGCGGCGCACCGCCATAGCTCTCCATAAAGCCCCAGCCGGAGAACAGCGCCATGGCCAGGCCCGACGCCAGGATGAACCGCTTGGCGGTGAGCACGCGTACGAACTCATCCGCCTCGTTGATCAGCGTCAGGGTGGCCCAGACCTGACCGGCGATGGGCGCCGCCACGGCCAGACCCAGCAGCAGGCCGGCGGGCTTTCCGATGATCGCGTCGAACGCACCAAAAATGGCCGCGACGTTGACGGCGACATAGCCGGCCATGAAGGCGTTGGTGCGGATGAAATATTTCTTGTGGGCCGCGTCCCACACCTTGGGCAGTTGCATGTTTGCTCTCCGATGTAAGGCCTACCTTACACCGAAGTTTTGTCATGTCAACCTGACTTTTGTCAGGTCAGGCTGACGTCAGAACGGGCCCTGGCGGACGATGGTCTGGAACACGGCTTCCAGCCGCTGGGTACGGACACGATAGGACTGAGCGATGCAGCTGACGTTGCCGCCGCACTGGCCCCGCTCCCGCAGCCAGGCGGTCTGGCTGTCGCGCAGGTCGCTGCGCATCCCCATGCCGACCAGCTGGAGGACCAGGGTGTAGGTCGTGCTCATCTTCACGTCCGCGTCTTCCAGCGCGCGATTGCCGCAGATGGCGACCTCGTCCGCCCTGCGCGCGCGGGTGCAGTCAAAACTGGCCGCCTGTGCGCCCGGCCCGACCGGGGTGAGCGTCGCCGTCCCGACGACGCCGGAGAACAGGAGGATCGTTGCAAATGCTGTGCGCATGGCCTTGTTTCTCATCTGTCGCGCCATCTGACATGATCCTGCGACGCCTTGACGATCACGCCACGGAGCCTGATCCGGGTCAATGGCCGCGCCCCCACATCGCGCTGCCCCTGGACCCGGCGGACATGCCGCATTCCGGATCGGGCATACACAGGCCATCTGTCCGGGTATGCGATCGCCCGTTTCATCCCCACGCGGCATGGCTGTCCCCAGCGGGCGGCTGTCCCGTCTCGCCCGCTTCGGCGGGCTGGCCTCGGGCGTGGCGGGCGGCATGCTGGCCGAAGGGGCGCGTCAGTTCAGCCAGGGCAAGCGACCGACGGTCGGCGACCTGCTGCTGACCCCCGCCAATGCGGTGCGGGTCACCGAACAGCTGGCCCAGCTGCGCGGCGCCGCGATGAAGGTGGGCCAGCTGATCTCCATGGACGCGGGCGAAATGCTGCCCCCCGAACTGTCGGACATCCTGTCGCGCCTGCGGGCCGACGCCCGGCCGATGCCGCAGGTCCAGCTGAAGGCCGCCCTGAACCGGCGCTGGGGCCGGGGCTGGGAGGCGCGGTTCCAGCGGTTCGATTTCGACCCCGTCGCCGCAGCCTCCATCGGACAGGTGCACCGCGCCCTGACGCGGGAGGGCGAGGACCTGGCCGTCAAGGTCCAGTATCCGGGCGTCCGGAACAGCATCGACAGCGACGTGGACAATGTCGCCACCCTGCTGCGGGTCTCCGGCCTGTTGCCTCGGGAGCTGGACGTCACGCCCCTGCTGGGCGAGGCCAAGCGCCAGTTGCACGAGGAGGCCGACTACGAGCGCGAGGGCCAGCATCTGGCGCGGTTCGGAGCGCTGCTGGCCGACCATCCCGACGTCGTCGTGCCCGCCTTGCACGCCGGGCTGACCCGGCCGGACGTTCTGGCCATGACCTATCTGTCCGGTGACCCGGTCGAGGACCTGATCGCCGCGCCGCAGGCGCAACGCGACCAGGTCGCGACCGTCCTGATGCAGCTTCTGCTGCGCGAGCTGTTCGAGTTCGGCCTGATGCAGACCGATCCCAACTTCGCCAACTATCGCCACGAGGCCACCACCGGCCGCATCGTCCTGCTGGACTTCGGCGCGACGCGCGAGATCCGGCCCGAAGTGGCCGAGGGCTACCGCATCTTCCTGAAGGCCGCCCTGGACGACGACCGCGACGGGGCCATCGAGGCGGCGCGGCGGATCGGCTTCTTCGACGACCGGGCGCTGAGCAAGGATCGCGCGGGTCTGGAGGCCATGTTCGACCTGGCCATGGCCCCGTTCCGGGCCCCCGGGCCGTTCGATTTCGGCGACACGGCCGTGGTCGGTCAGCTGCGGACGCGCGGCATGACCTTCGCCGAGGACCGTGCGGTCTGGCACATCCCCCCGATCGACACCCTGTTCATCCAGAGGAAGCTGGGCGGCATCTATCTGCTGGCCGCCCGACTGAAGGCGCGGGTCGATGTCCGCGCGATCCTGCAGCCCTGGCTCTAGCCGGTCAGGGCGCGAAGGCGCACATGCTGCGCATGGCCATCGCCGATCCATCCGCCTTCATCCTGACCAACACCCGATTGCAGGCCGTGCCGCATACGCCGGAGATCCAGCTGTGGCTGGCCGACGAGATCACGCCGATCTGGCGCATGACGGAAGAGGAACTGGGCGAACTGGGCCTGCCGCCGCCGTTCTGGGCCTTCGCCTGGTCGGGCGGACAGGGGCTGGCCCGCTGGGTGCTGGACACGCCTGCCGAGGTCGCGGGCCGGTCGGTGCTGGACTTCGCCACCGGATCGGGACTGGTCGGGATCGCGGCGATGAAGGCGGGGGCGGCCCGCGTCCTGTGCGCCGACATCGATCCGTTCAGCGGGGCGGCGGTCGCGCTGAACGCCCGGGCCAATGGCGTGGAGGTCGCCTTCACCGACATGGACCTGCTGGACGCCGATCCGCCGCCGGTCGACGTCATCTGCGCGGGCGACGTCTGCTATGAGAAGCCGATGACGGATCGGGTGCTTCAGTGGCTGGGGCGGGCGCGGCGACAGGGCACGCGCGTCCTGATCGGCGATCCCCACCGGACCTATTTTCCGAAGTCCGGGCTCGACCTGCTGGCCGAGTACCAGGTCCCGACGACGCGCGAGCTGGAGGATTTCGCCATCAAGCGCTCCAGCGTCTGGGCCATGCCCTGAACCGGTCTCGCGACCTCGTGACATGGCGACGCCCAGCACCCGGCCGGCGACGGAATCCCTTCCCCTGCCCCCGCGTTTCGGCCTAGCCTCGGTCAGGAAATGGGGAGACGAAGATGCGCTGGCGGGGCGGACAAAGGGGTGGCGGGGTCGAGGATCGGCGCGGGATGAGCGGCGGTGCCGTCGCGGGCGGAGGGATCGGCGTCATCGTCCTGAGCCTGATCGGCTATTTCGTGTTCGGCATCGACCCGTCCACGACCCAGCAGGTCGCCAGCCAATTCGGCGGGGCCAGCACCAGCCAGGAAGGCAAGATCGGCACGCCGGAAGACCAAGCGGGTCAATTCGTAGCCATCGTCGGCAAGAACATCAACGATGTCTGGGCGGCCAAGATCGACGGCTATACGCCGCCCGAACCGACGGTCCTCTACGAACAGGGCACAGACACCGGCTGTGGCTTCGGCCAGTCGGCGATGGGGCCCTTCTACTGCCCGGCGGACAATACCGTCTATCTGGACCTCGGCTTCTGGGAAGAGATGGAGACCCAACTGGGGGCCTCAGGGGCCGACTTCGCCCGCGCCTATGTCCTGGCCCATGAGATCGGCCACCATGTCCAGACCCTGACCGGGGCCTCGCAGCGCGTCGAACGGGCCCAGGCCCGCGCCTCGGGCGAGGCCGAGGCGAACCAGTATTCGGTCGGGCTGGAGCTTCAGGCCGACTGCTATGCCGGAGTCTGGGCCGCCAATGCCGCATCGGTGTCCGGCGGGGAGGTCGCGGTCGAACAGGGCGATCTGGAAGAGGGTCTGCAGACCGCCTCGGCCATCGGCGATGACAACCTGCAGCGCCGTTCGGGTGGACAGGTGAACCCCGACGGCTTCACCCACGGCACCTCGGCACAGCGGGTCGAGGCCCTGCGGCGCGGATACCAGTCCGGCGAACCGGCGGCCTGCGACCGCTATACCGACTTCTGATCGCATGTTGCAGTGCACGCAAGGTGACGCCATTGTCACGCCGTGACCGCCTCCGCGCCTGCCACCGCCGCCGACGCCCTTCGCCATGCCCGCCGTGTGGTGATCAAGGTCGGCTCCTCTCTGGTCGTCGACGGAGAGAGCCGCGCGGCCGCCCTGCCCTGGCTGGCCGGTCTGGCCGAGGACATCGCGGCGCTGCGGGCCAGCAAGCGATCCGTGATCGTCGTCTCCTCCGGGGCCGTGGCGCTGGGGCGTGGGCGCCTGGGGCTGGCGAAGAACGCGCGGCTGGATGAGAAGCAGGCCGCGGCGGCCGTGGGTCAGTCCCTGCTGATGCAGGCGTGGGAGGTGGCGCTGGCGTCTCGCGGCATGACGACGGCGCAGGTCCTGCTGACGCGCGACGACACCGAACGCCGCCGCCGCTGGCTCAATGCGCAGGCGACGCTGGAGGCCCTGCTGAAGCTGGGCGTCGTGCCCGTGGTCAACGAGAACGACACCGTCGCCACCGAGGAAATCCGATACGGCGACAACGACCGGCTGGCCGCGCGGACGGCGCAGCTGGCGCGAGCGGATCTGCTGGTCCTGCTGTCGGACGTGGATGGTCTGTACACGGCCGATCCGAGGCAGAACCCCGACGCCACCCATCTGGACCGGATCGACGCCCTGACGCCGGACGTCCTGGCCATGGCGGGTGGGGCCAATGCGGAGGCTTCGGTCGGGACGGGCGGAATGGCGACCAAGCTGGAGGCGGCGCGGATCGCGCGGTCGGCGGGTTGCGCGACCCTGATCGTCTCGGGCCTGGTGACGCGGCCGTTGGCGGCGATCGCCAACGGAGCGCGGGCGACATTGATCACCGCGCCAGCCAGTCCGATGCAGGCCTACAAGTCATGGATCGCGGGCAGTCTGGAACCCGCAGGCGTGATCGAGATCGACGCCGGCGCGGCCGATGCCCTGGCAGGGGGGCGCAGTCTGCTGGCCTCGGGCGTCTGCCGGATCGAAGGGCGCTTCGACCGGGGCGACAGCGTGCGGGTGCTGAGCGCGGGCACGGCCGTCGGCGTCGGACTGGCGGCCTATTCGGCCGAGGAGATGGCCCTGATCCTGGGCCGCCATTCCGGTGAGATCGAGGCCATCGTGGGCTATAAGGGCCCCGGCGTGGCCATTCACCGCGACGATCTGGTGCTGAGCTGATGAGCGATATCGAGACCGACATGCTGGCCATGGGGCGACGCGCGCGGGCCGCGGCGGCGGCGGTCCGCACTGCCCCGGCCGAGGTGCGCAGCCGCGCCCTGTCGGCTGCCGCCCGGTCGCTGCGCGCCCAAGCCGATGCGATCCTGTCCGCCAATCAGAGCGACATCGACCGGGCCCGGACGAACGGCATGAGCGAGGCCATGCAGGACCGGCTGGCCCTGACGCCGGCCCGCATCGCCGCCATGGCCGAGGGCGTCGACGCGGTCGCGGCCTTCGCCGACCCGGTGGGCGTCGTGACCGAGCGCTGGACCCGGCCGAACGGGCTGGCCTTCCAGCGGGTGCGGACCCCGCTCGGCGTGCTGGCCATCATCTATGAAAGCCGGCCCAATGTGACGGCCGACGCCGCCGCCCTGTCGATCCGGGCGGGCAATGTGGCCATCCTGCGCTGCGGGTCCGACTGTCTGGAAAGCTCGCGCGCCATCCACCGGGCCATGGTCGAGGGCCTGGCCGAGGCCGGGCTGCCCGTCGATGCGGTTCAGCTGGTGGATACGCCGGACCGCGCCGCCGTCGGTGCCCTGCTGACGGGACTGGAGGGCCATATCGACTTGTTGATCCCGCGCGGCGGCAAGAGTCTGGTGGCGCGGGTGCAGGCCGATGCGCGTGTGCCCGTGCTGGGTCATCTGGAGGGGCTGAACCATACCTATCTGCACGCCTCGGCCGATCCGGCGATGGCGGTGGACATCGTGGTGAACGCCAAGATGCGGCGCGTCTCGGTCTGCGGCGCGACCGAGACGCTGCTGGTCGACCGCGCGGCGGCGGAGCGGCTGCTGGTGCCGGTGGCCCGGGCCCTGACGGCGGCGGGCTGTGCCATGCGGGGCGATGCAGAGGCCATGGCCCTGGTGCCCGGCATGGAGGCGGCCGAGGAGGCCGACTGGTCGACGGAGTATCTGGCACCGATGCTGTCGGTGCGGATCGTGGACGGTCTGGATCAGGCCATCGCGCACATCGCCACCTATGGCTCGGGCCATACCGAGGCGATCGTGGCCGGGGACGCCTGGGCCGCCGCCGCCTTCCAGCAGGCGGTCGACAGCGCCATCGTACTCTGGAACGCCTCGACCCAGTTCGCCGACGGGGGAGAGTTCGGCTTCGGTGGCGAGATCGGCATCTCGACCTCGCGACTGCATGCGCGGGGGCCGGTGGGGGCCGAACAGCTGACCAGCTTCAAATATCTGGTGACCGGCACGGGCCAGACGCGGGCCTAGCCAACTGTCAGATCCATCGGCCGCGAGGTGTGCAGCGCCGTGCCGCCGAGGTCGATGACCAGCCGTCGCCCCTCGAACGCCTCCATACCGACCAGGGCCTTGGGAAAGCCCGGCAGGGCGACGTCGGCATAGATGGCGGTCTCCACATCGCGATAGAGCTGATCGCCCACAGTGACCGTCCGGGCACGGACGAGTTGTGAGGCGATGGCTCCGCCCAGCACGATGCTGGACCCGCGCCGCACGGGACGGCCGTCCAGCAGGCCCGCGTTCTGCGCCGTTTCGCGCCCCAGCGCGATCAGGGCCGAGGCACCGGTGTCGATGACCGCCTGGACCCGCGCGCCCTCCACCGTGACCTCGGTCTCCAGGGCTCCGCGCGACTTGCCGACCACCACGGGCAGGACATTGCTCGGCAGGACGTGGCCGGATCGGGCGTGGAAGCGCAGCCGCCGCCCGGCCGTGTCCAGCTCCAGCACCGCCTCGCCCAGAACATCCTGACCGAGGATCAGCGGGGCGGACAGGCCCTCGCGCATGGCGAGGGGACCCAGCGCCAGGATGGCCGCGCGAAGATCGGCGATCCGCATGTCTCCGAGCGCGATCTGCAGCGTCGTCCCCCGCCCCATCTGGGCCCCGCCGCCGACGCCATAGGCCACCAGCGGCAGGTCGAGGGCGCGGGTCAGGCCCAGGGCGTCGAACAGGCCGCTGTCGATGACCGAATACTGGGCCCCCGAATCGATCAGGGCCCGGACCGTCTGGCCGGCGATGGTGACGAGGGCGGTCGGCGTCGCGGCATACGGGGCGTCATAGGGCACCCAGCCGCTGGTCCCGTCGGCGCCGAAGCTCACCGCCGGATCGCGCCACAGGACGTTGTCGCGCAGCCACCAGGCCCCGCCCAGCCCACCGGCGAGCAGCGCGGCCCGGGTCAGGAGGTCACGACGGTTCATGAATCAACAATGGGGATGCTCGACCCCCGCGTCGAGGCGCGGTGCTGTCGCGGTCGCGGTCAAACCTCGAAGGTCACGCCCTGGGCCAGGGGCAGGTCGGCCGAGAAGTTCACCGTCTGGGTCTGGCGACGCATATAGGATTTCCAGGCGTCCGAGCCGCTCTCACGCCCGCCACCCGTCTCCTTCTCACCGCCGAAGGCCCCGCCGATCTCGGCGCCCGAGGGGCCGATGTTGACATTGGCGATGCCGCAGTCCGAGCCCCAGGCCGACAGGAAGGCTTCGGCCTCCCGGACGCTGTCGGTGAAGACGCAGCTCGACAGCCCCTGCGGCACGGCGTTCTGCATCGCCACCGCCTCATCGAAATCGCGCCAGGTCAGGACATAGAGGATCGGCGCGAAGGTCTCGTGCCGGACGACCGCGCTCTGGGTCGGCATCCGGACGATGGCGGGACGGACGCAGGTGCCCTCCACCCGGGTGCCGCCGACCACGACCGTACCGCCCTCGGCAACCGCCTGGGCCAGGGCCGCATCGAAGCCCTTCACCGCCTCCTCGTCGATCAGCGGCCCGACCAGGGTGGCGGACGCGCGCGGGTCGCCGATGGGGAGGCTGGCGTAGGCGGATGCCAGCCGCGCCAACAGGGGCTCGGCCACGTCCTCGTGGACCAGCAGGCGGCGCAGGGTCGTGCACCGCTGGCCGCAGGTCCCCACGGCGGAAAAGGCGATGGCCCGCACCGCCAGGTCCATGTCGGCGGACGGGGTGACGATCATGGCATTGTTGCCGCCCAGCTCCAGCAGCGACCGGCCCAGCCGTGCCGCCACCGTTGTCGCCACCGCCCGGCCCATCCGGGTCGACCCGGTCGCGGACACCAGGGCCACGCGCGGATCGGCCACCAGCGCCTCGCCCACATCGCGGCCGCCGATCAAGAGCTGAAGCAGTCCGTCGGGGGCAGTGCCGAAGCGCGCCAGTGCCCGCCGGACAACCGCATGAACGGCCAGGGCCGTCAGCGGCGTCTTCTCCGATGGCTTCCAGACCACCGGATCGCCACAGACCAGGGCCAGCGCCGCGTTCCAGGCCCAGACCGCGACCGGAAAGTTGAACGCCGAGATCACCGCGACCGGACCCAGCGGCTGCCAGGTCTCGCGCATGTGATGGCCGGGGCGTTCGCTGGGCAGGGTCAGACCATAGAGCTGACGCGACAGGCCGACCGCGAAGTCGCAGATGTCGATCATTTCCTGCACCTCGCCCTGACCCTCGGAGGTGATCTTGCCGGCCTCCAGCGTGACCAGCATGGCGAGGTCGGCTTTGGCGATGCGAAGTTCCTCGCCCAGCAGCCGGACCAGCTCACCCCGATGCGGCGCCGGCACGCGTCGCCAGGCCTCGAAGGCCGTGGTGGCTGCCGACAGGGCGGTGTCGATGTCGCGGGGGCCGTCGATGCGGACGGATACGCCCGTCGAGCCGTCGATGGGAGAGCGGGTCGGCAGCCCGTCGGTCGCGAAGGCGGTTTCAGGCACGCCGAGACGGGTCAGGATCAGACGGGCATCTGCGGCGGCGGTCATGGTCGGCTCCAGTTTCGTGCCGGGCTTAGCCTTGCGTCGGACAAAGCAAAAGGGCCGCCTCCTTTTCGGAAGCGGCCCCTCGTTCAGATCAGCCCTGGATCAGTGGTGATCGCGCCAGCCGCCGTCGCGGCGGTCTTCGCGCAGCGCGCGCCCGATGCGATACAACCGGTCCTCCAGGTCGCGGCGCTCCCAGCGGCTCAGACCGTCACGGCGATACTGCCATTCGACCCGCTGGTACTCGCTCAGCTGCCAGCGCAGGTCGCGGGCCTCTCGCCGGCTGATGCGACCGGTGTAGGCCGCGCGGTCGATGCGCTGGGACAGGCGGGCCTGGTCGCCGTTCAGGCCGGCACCGTTCCAGCCGCCGTTGTAGTCCTGGCCGTAGCCGCCACCATAGCCTCCACCATAACCGCCACCGTGGTGGCGACCGTAGGATTGAGCCAGCGTCGGGGTCGCGATCGCGACCGCCGACGCCGCCAGCAGCGAAAGCAGGGCTTTCCTCGTCAGGGCGGTCGTCATGATCTTTGTTCCTCATTCACCCACCCTGGATTGGGCGGCGAGGATCAGAAAACCACGGTGAAGCTGACACAGGTCTGAGCCGTCTGTTGTCAAACCGACAGCTAGATGAACGGTGACGCCTGTGGCCCGCAAGAGCGGAGCAACGCGGCCGCGTGCGGCGGGTTCTGACGGTTCCACGCAGCAGACCCGGCGTTCCATCGTGACGATCAAGGACGTGATGAGCCGGGACGTGCAGGTCGCCCGCCCCGCCGATCCGATCAAGGAGGTCGCATCGTGTCGCCGGGCGACCCGTCGGCGCGTGTGAAGACGAAATCCGTGGGCGCGACGCCGGAGACGATCTCGACATCGGCCTGCTCGCCTTCACGCCTGTTTCACCCTGTCTGGACACCATGCGTCAACGACCGGTGCGGCAAGGTAGGCGGTAACGATCAGGAGTGGCCAGAATGGCGCGCGCGCAGTTTCAGAAGGGCCAGAAGGTCTGGGTCGAGTGCGTCGGTGCATGGGCCCAGATCGAAAAGGTTCAGCCCATCTGGGCCAAGGGGTTCGAGGAACCCGTACGCCTCACCTATGACGTCGGGCTGGGACGCGAGTTCCAGGCTTGCGAACTAACCCTGCCGGTCGAGGACGAGGCGGACCCCGAGCTCGGCAAATGGCGTCTGCTGCGCGCCCGCAACAAGTGGCAGACGTCCGATGACGTGGCGCACCATCCCTACCCCGGCACCTATCCCGTCGTCGTGACCGACGCGGCAGACTGGGGCGGCTGGCGCGTACCGGGCGCGGAATACGACCGCGACCCACAGAAGATCGAGTATCAGGGCCGACTGATCGTGGCCGCGCCCCGCCTGATGCAATTGGCGCAGCGGCTGATCGATGCGGTGTCCGAGAGCCCCGATGATGCCACGGCCGAGGGCCTGGCCCTGGCGCGGGAAGCGCATGACATCCTGAAAGGCGTGACCCAGCTGACCCCGGCGCCGACCGATGTGCAGCCGCGCGTCGAGCCGCAGATGACCGGACAAGCCGCGGCCTGAAGCCTGGGGCATAATCCGGTCCGAAAACTGCTGACACTTTTCGGGATCACGCGGTCATCTTTCGTTAACCAGACCTCGACAGGATTCCGCGACGCAGCTTAGATTCCAGGGCGTCGTCAAGAACGCGCGCACCCGGCCCCGCCGGACAAGGCCGCGACCTGTCCGGGGAGAGCGCCTTGCGGGGCAAAGAGCGCCGCATTCAGCAGCCGGGCCGCCGCGCCGCGGACAGTCCCGACGGCCTGCCGGCCTGGGCGAGGGTGCTTGTGCTGGCCCTGACCCTGGGTCTGGCCATCTATGTCCTGTTGTTCGCCCGCGAGAGCACGCGCCCGGCGCGCGAGGTCGAGGGTCTGCGCGAACAGGCCCTGGTGGCCGAGGCCCAACTGACGGCAGCCCGTCTGGACGCGGCCCTGGGACGGGCACAGCTGGGGCTCGATGTCGTCGCCAGACGTCTGGCCAGCGCGCCGGGGCGCCCCCTGGACGCCGTGGAGGCCGGCCGCGCCGTGGCCCCCGAGACGGCCTTTCTGGTGAAGGCCTCCGACGGGGCCCATGTGGCGGTGAAGGGGGCCGCCCCGGAGGATTTCGTCTCGAATACCCGGGGCATCCTGCACCAACGCGCCGTCAGCGGGCGCACCGTGACGGCGCGCACGACCCTGCCCGAGGCCGCTGATATAGTCTTCGTCGGTCTGGACGGTCGCGTGATCGGGACGCCGACGACCTTGAAGGACCGGCTGGGCCTCGAACCCCGCGCACTCGTCGAAACCCGAACGCCCCTGCCCGGCAAGAGCGGCGACACGCCTCTGAGCGCCGCGGGCGCGGCGGTGGGCAAAACCGGGCTGGTCGTCGTGGCCTGGCGTCCCCGGTCGACCGGCGCAGCGGCTTTCGTCAGCGATCTGTGGCTGGTGGTCGCGCCGATCGGACTGGGCGTGATGGTGCTGGGCCTGGCCGTGCTGCAACGCTGGCGTCAGTCGCGAGCCTCCAGGGTATGGGCCGAGAGCGAACAGCGCTTCCGCGTGGCGGTCGAGGCGGCCCAGTGCGGGGTCTGGGAATGGAACCTGGAGACCGAAACCGTGGACGTCTCCGACTACATGGCCGCCCTGCTCGGACTGCCGGATGGAGGATCGGTGACGACCGCCGGGGTCATGGAGCACATCCATCCGCGCTATCGCGATCTGGTCGAACATGCCCTTCGCCAGGCGGCCACCTTCGGCACGTTCGAGGTCACGTTCGCCGTTCCCCTGGAGGGCGGCGGGGCTCGCTGGATCGACGCACGCGGCCAGGCCCAGGGCGCTCGCGGCGAAGATGGCTACGTCAAGATCCTGGGCGTCGCCATGGACATCACCGAGGCCCGCCGCGCCAAGGCCCAGGCCCAGGCGGCCGAGGGACGCCTGCGCGACGGCATCGAGAGCGTGTCCGACGCCTTCGTTCTGTTCGACCGGCTCGGCCGGCTCATCCTGTGGAACCAGGCCTTCAAGGACGCTTTCAACTTCGATGGCGAGACGGTCCGGAGGGGTGCCCTCAAGGACGAACTGAACCGCATCGCCGCCCTGGCCATCAAGACGGACCGGTCCTCGCCCGAGGGCCGCGCCGGCGCTCGCGAGGTCGAACTGCACGACGGCCGGGTCCTGCAGCTGTCCGAACGCTTCACCAGCGACGGCGGCACCGTCATCACGGCCGCCGACGTGACCGCCATACGTCGCCAGGAGGTCGAGCGCCAGCGCGCCGCCGACAGCTTGCGCAAGACCGTGGACGAGCTGGAGGCCAGCCGGACGAAGCTGTCCCTGCTCGCCCGCAAGTACGAGATCGCCATGACACGCGCCGAGGCCGCCAACCAGGCCAAGTCGGAGTTCCTGGCCAATATGAGCCATGAACTGCGGACCCCGCTGAATGCCATCAACGGCTTCTCGGAGATCATGGCCGGCGAAATGTTCGGCCCGCTGGGTCACGAGAAATACCGGGATTATTCGCACGACATCCTGAAGTCCGGCCAGCACCTGCTGAGTCTGATCAACGACATCCTGGACATGGCCAAGATCGAGGCCGGCAAGATGACCCTGCACTACGAGCCGGTATCCCTGACCGAGGTGTGCGAGGAAGCGATCCGGCTGATGCGCGGCAAGGCCCAGGACTGTGGCCTGACCCTGAGCCTGGAGGCCGAAGACGGGCCCGAGATCGAGGCCGACTATCGCGGCCTGAAGCAGGTGATGCTGAACCTGATCTCCAACGCGGTGAAGTTCACGCCGGAAGGCGGCAAGATCACCGTCTCGATCGCGCAAGAGGACACCGGACGGATGCGCATTGCGGTGACCGATACCGGGATCGGCATCGCCGAGGCCGACCTGGCGCGCCTGGCCCAGCCGTTCGAACAGGTCGAGGGCCAGCATTCCAAGACGACGCAAGGCACGGGCCTGGGCCTGGCCCTGACCAGGTCGCTGATCGAACTGCACGGCGGCCGGATGATCATGACCAGCACGCCGGGCGAAGGCACGACCGTCAGCTTCGACATCCCGATCCGTCGACCCGTCCCGGTCGAAGCCCAGCAGGCACAGGCGGCCTAAGGGATGATCGTTTGAGGTGGACCCATATCGTGGGACCAACCGAAGGCATGGATCATGCCCTGCGCCTGACCGGAGCCTGATTCACGGCATTGGCGGCATCGCGAGCCGATCCCACGTCATCCGATCAGGCTCCGGGCTGATGGCGTGTTCGAACGCGCGGCCGGGGCATGGCTACGGTCATGACCGCTACCGCGCCCGCGGGCATTGAGCATCTGGGCCATCACCGTCCGGTCGGCGGGCTTCAGCGTCTGAAGGATGGCGATGGTGTCGGCCTCCAGCATCTCGCGACCCCGGACCTCGGAGGCGCGCGATTGATCCAGCAGGGCGGTGACGCGGGCGGCGTCCATGGGCTCGGCCGATGCGGCCGCGATCGCCTGACGTCTGGCCTCGCGTGAGGCCTGGAATTCGGGGCGGGCCCGCTGGGCGGCGGCGCGCAGGGCCTGGCGGACCGGCGCACGCGCCTCCGGGCTGAGCCTGTCGATCATCGCGCGGCTGGACGGGCGGCCCGCTCCATCCGCATCGTCCCGGTGGGGCCTGCCGCTGTCCTGGCGTGACAGGACCGAATAGGCGGCGGTCGCGGCGAACAGGTTCACGCCCACCGAAACGGCCAGGGCCGCGCCCAGAACCATGGCCAGGGTCCAGGTCTTCATCCCGGCACCATGGTGTCGTCGAGGCCGGGGGCGAGCGCCTGTTCCAGCACCAGATCGGTTTGCTGATCGGCCGCCATCTGGCTGCCAAGAGTGGTGCCGAACAGCACCCCCGCGCAGGCGGCGGCGGCCCAGCCAACCCCGCCGATCCAGAACAGGCGGTTCAGCGCTGCGGACAGGCCTTGCCGCGCCTTCAGCCCGGCTGCGGCCGCCGAGGCGATGACCCGATCCCGCAGGGCCGTCGATACGGCCGGCCGGGGCGAGCTATCCAGAGCGGCATCCAGCTGACGCGCCTCGAACAGGGCCCGCTCGGCCAGGGACCGATTCGCGGCCGACCAGGCGCGCGCCGCCGTGGCATCGGCCACGGGCCACCGGCGCAGGTCCCCGCCCCAGATATCGGCCAGTGCGCGCAGCCTCGCCTCGTCCATCTCTTCTCTCCTCATGCCCGTCACGGTTCAGCGCCGGGTGCCAGGTCCGACAAGGTCTGGCGCAGGGTCCGGCGGCCCCGCGACAGAAGACTTTCCAGCGCCTCGACGCTGATATCCATCAGGCTGGCGGCCTCGATATTGCCCAGCTCCTGATAGTGGCACAGCACGATGGCCTCCCGCTGACGCTCCGGCAGTTTCGCCAGCGCCCGGTTGACCCGGTCGCCCAGTTGCGCAGCCAGCAGGCCCCGATCCGGCGCCGGTCCCGGATCGGGCCGGTCCGGCGGCGTCCCGGTCGTGGTCGGGACCTCGCGCCGTTTCCGCAATCGGTCGTAGCAGAGGTTCAGCCCGACCCGGTGCAGCCAGGTGTCGAACCTGGCCTTGCCCGGCTGCCAGAGCGGCGCCTGTTTCCACGCCCGCAGCATGGCGTCCTGGGCCACGTCCTCGGCCTCGCCGACGTCGCCCAGCATCCGCTGGGCCAGAGCCAGCATGCGCGGCAGCTTCCGGGCCACCATGGCCTCGATCGCCGCCGGGTCGCCCTGACCCACGCGGCGCACCAGATCCTCGTCGGGGTCGACGATCGCGCCCAATCGGTCCCTTTCCGGACAGGAGAGAGAGTCGGACGCGCATCGTCGACCCCGCCATTCACCCTACTCCGAAGGGGCCGTCGATGGCGACGACGTTCCGGCGGTGCGGTTGGCCATCCGCGCGGCGCGACGCTCCCGACGGGCCTCGCGCATCTCGCCCCGGGCGGTCTGACGTTCCCGGGCGGTTACATAGCCGTCGCCGTCCTTGTCCAGACGGGCGAAGGCGGCGGTGATGCGGGCCTCGACATCGGCGATGGCCACCGGTCCGCGCGTGCCGCGCTCGGCACCGCCCCTGCCCGCTCCGCGCCAGCCGCGATGCTCCCCGCCCCGCCCGTGGCCGCCGCGCCCGGCGCGCTCGCCGCGCTGACCCGCGGCCGAGATGAACTCCTCGCGGCTCAGCATGCCATTGCCGTCGGTGTCGGCCGTGTCGAAGCGGGCCGAGACCTGCTGGTTGCGGCGGGTGTCGATGCCGGAGCGCATCTCCTCGGCCGAGACCGAGCCGTCGCGGTTGGCGTCCACGGCCGTCAGGCGTGCCACCCGGCCCTGAACGAATTCGTCACGGCTGATACGGCCGTCGGCATTGGCATCCGCGCGCATGCCATGCGGTGCCGGTGTCGCCGTCTGGGCGACTGCGGCTCCGGCGAGGATGGCCAGGACGCCCGCGGCGCCCGTAACCAGAAGGATCTTTCTCATGATGTCGTCTCCGAAAGGGGTGCGCCATGCGCTGACCCGATGTTGCCCACCGACACATTCAACGCGGGTCGTCAGGGAGTCCGTCGCGGGGCCGTCGTCAGGGCAGGACGCGCCGTCCGGAGGCATCGACGACCACCGCTCCGTCCTCCCTGGTGAAGGGCTTGAGGCCGTCGGACGGCAGCAGGTCGAGGACGGCTTCCGAAGGCCGGCAAAGCCGGACGCCGAGCCCGGACACGACGATCGGGCGATTGAGCAGGACCGGCTGCGCTCCGATCGCATCCAGCAGCCGGTCGTCGTCCAGCCCGGGATCGCCGAGGCCAAGATCGGAGAACGCCGCTTCCTTCGCGCGCATCAGCATCCGGATCGGAACACCGGCGCGCGCCGCCAGATCGACGATCATGGCCCGACTGGGCGGCGTCTTCAGAGACTCGATCACATGGGGTTCGATCCCGACGTGACGGATCAGGGCCAGGGCATTGCGGGACGTGCCGCAGGCTGGGTTGTGATAGATGACGACGTCCATCAGGTCGCGAGTCCTCCGGGGGGTGGCAGGGCCTTGTCGAAGGCCTTGCGCGCCGCCTTGCGCGTTCGCTCCAGCCGCCGGACCAGCGCCTTGAAGTCCTTTTCGCCGGCCGCTGTCGCCAGCCGGGCGTGGAAGGTGGCGGGTTCGGCCTCGACGTCGGCGCGGTCGTCGAAGGCGCAGGCCAGCAGCTGGGACAGACCCTGCTGCAGGGCCCAGGCCTCGTGCAGGGCCTTGTCGGAGGCGAGTTGCTCCAGCGTCGAGACGCTGAGCGCGGTGCCCCTGCCTGCAGCCTGCAACTGCCGGAATTGACCGACGAATTCGGCGTCGACCAGCCCTCCGGGTACCAGCTTCAGGTCCCAGAAGCCCGAGGCGCGGCGTTCGCGCGCCATCAGGTCGCGCATGGCGCGGACCTCTGCGGCGACATCGACGCCCGGACGCGGCCGGCGCAGGGCCTCCTCGATGGCCTGGGTCACCTGCGACCCGAAGGCCGGGTCGCTGGCCCAGGCGACGCGGGCGCGGGTCAGGGCCATGAACTCCCAGGTCGCGGCCTCCCCGGCATAGTAGGCGCTGAAGCCCGACAGCCTGACCGACACCGGTCCCTTGGAGCCGGAAGGGCGCAACCGCATGTCGACCTCGTACAGCCCCCCCTCTGCCGTGCGCGCCGACAGGGCTGAGATCAGCCTCTGGGTGAAACGGACATAGAAGGTATCCGCCGACCAGCCCCGGGTCCCGGACACCGCATCGGCAGGCGCATCGTACACGGTCATCAGATCCAGATCGGACCCCGCCGTCATCTCGCCAGACCCGGCCTTGCCCAGTGCGATGACCGCGACCGCGCCGGGAAAGGTCCCGCCCAGCCGTAGCGTTTCGGTCAGGGCTGCGGCCGACAGGGTGCGCATGACGGCATCGGCCAGGTTGGTGAAACCCTTCCCCGCCGCCTGTGGGCCGACCCGGCCGGTCAGGGTCTGCATGCCGATGCGGAAGGCCTGCTCGCGATGCAGGCGGCGCACGGCGTTCATGGCCCCCTCGAAGTCGCCGGCCGCCTTCGCCTCCTCGTCCATCTGGTCGAACAGGCCGGTGTTGACGCCCAGCTCGGTCTCGAACCGCACGTCCAGCATGGAATCCAGCGCCGCCGGATAGCGCCCCAGGGTCCGCGCCAGCCGGGGGGCGAAGGCCATGACGCCGACGATGCGCTCGAACAGCTCGGGCTGGTTCAGGAACAGGGCCTGGATCTGTACCCCCGCCGACAGGCCCGAAAAGAAGACCGAGAACCGTCGGAAGGCCGCGTCCGCCGCGCCCGTCCGCGCCAGCGCCGTCAGCAGGCGCGGGGCCAGCCGCGTGAACAGCTCGCGCCCCCGGACCGAGCGGGTCGCCGGGATGCGGCCGTGGTGCCAGGACCGGATCGTGTCGGCGACGTTCGAGGGGTCCGGGAACCCCATCCGCTGCAGCGTCGCCAGGGTCTCCGGGTCGTTGTCCACCCCGGTGAACACCAGGCTGCCGAACGGCGAGGACAGTTCCTCCTCCCCCTCGAACAGAGCCCCGTAGCGCCGGTTGACGCCCAGCAGCACCGCCTCGACCCCCGCATCGAAGATCGCCAGGTCGCCCGCCCCCGCCAGGGCCGCGACGGCCGCGCGGCGGACGGGATCGGCGGGCAGGACGTGGATCTGTTCGTCGTCCAGCATCTGGATCCGGTGTTCCAGACCGCGCAGCTCGACATAGGCGTCGGTCATCCCGGCAGCGACCCCGGCGGGCAGATGGCCCCTGTCGACGAGGGCCGCCAATGCATCGACGGTGCGGGGTTGGCGCAGGCCGGCGTCTCGCCCGCCCAGGATCAGCTGCTGGGTCTGGGCATAGAATTCGATCTCGCGGATGCCGCCGCGCCCCAGCTTCAGGTTCGCCCCGGCCGCCTCCAGCCCCTCGCCGGTCTTGTGGACGTGGATCTGTCGCTTGATCGACTGGATGTCGAGCACGGCCTGATAGTCGAGGCTGCGTCGCCAGACGAAGGGGACCATCTCCTTCAGGAACGCTGTCGCGGCCTCGAAGTCCCCGCAGATGGCGCGCGCCTTGATGAAGGCGGCCCGCTCCCAGTTCTGGCCGACGCTCTCGTAATAGTCCAGCGCCATGGGGACGGCCACAACCGGCGGCGTGGACGACGGATCGGGCCGCAGCCGCAGATCGACGCGGAAGACATAGCCGTCTGCGGTGCGCTCGCTCAGCAGGGCCGCGACCCCTTGGGCCACCCGGTTCATCAGCCCCTGCGCCTCCGTGCCCCCGGCCAGGACGGGGGCCAGCCGCTCGGGATCGAAGAACAGGCTGAGGTCGATGTCGGAGGAATAGTTCAGCTCGAAGGCGCCATGCTTGCCCATGGCCAGGCCGAACAGGCCCGGAATGGGCCCGCGCGTGTCGGCGGCGGGGGTCAGCAGTTTTCCCCGTCGGCGAAGGTCCTCGGCCACGCCGGACAGGGCCGCGCGGCTGGCGACATCCGCGAACCGGCTGAGCGCGCCCGTCACCCGATCCAGATCCCAGACACCGCCCAGATCGGCGAGCGCCGTCAGAAGATGCAGCTCGGCCTTCAGGTGCCGAAGGGGGGCCCGCATGTCGTCGGCCCCGCCGGTCAGGGCGATGGTGCGGGCGATGAGCTCGGCCAGCCGGTCGTCGACCGGATCGGTCAACACAGCCCGCAGGATCGCGGGCCAGCGCCGGGCCAGACCGAACAGATAGGGCGAGGCGGCGAAGGCCGGGACCAGGGCGGGCCATGCCGCGTCGAACACATCGCCCCATCCGCCTTCGGCCGCCAGCGGGGCCAGCCGGTCCCTCGCCCGCTCTGCCGCGTTCGCGTCGACCACCGGACCGCACGGTGCGATCCGTCGGCCCAGCGGCAGGTCGCTCACGCCACGCTCGCAGGCGGCAGGATCAGGGCGACGCGGAGGCCGGGACCGAAGCCGCCGTATTCGCCCGGACCCTCGTCCAGCTGGATGCGGCCCATGTGCGCCTCCATCACGGCACCCACCAGCGACAGGCCCAGCCCCGATCCGGCCTCGGTGCGGGAGTTGTCCAGCCGCACGAAGCGTTCGATGACCCGACCGCGATCCGCCTCGGGCACGCCCGGTCCGGTGTCGGTGACCGAATATTCGATCTCGCCCGAGGAGCGACGACGCGCACGCAGCATCACCGCGCCCCCGACCGGGGTATATTTGATGGCATTATCGATGACGTTGGCCAGGGCCTGGGCCAGGAAGGGCCGCCCGCCCTCGATCATCAACCCGGTCTCGATCTCGGCGGAGAACTCCAGCCCCTTGTCCTCGGCGGCGGGCTCGTACAGCTCGGCCATGTCGGCAGCCAGGTCGGCGGCGTCGAACACGGCGGCGTCGGGAATCCGCCCCGCCGCAGCCTGCAGCCGGGCGATGGCCAGGACGGTGTTGAAGGTCTTCAGTAGGGTATCGGCCTCGTCCAGCGCGATGCCCAGGGCCTCGACGCCCGAAACCTTGCCATTGTCGGCGTCGATCAGGGCGACCTCCAGCTTGGCCCGCATCCGCGTCAGCGGCGAGCGCAGGTCGTGGGCGATGGCGTCGCCCGCATGCCGGATCGAGGCCATCGACCCCTCCAGCCGGTCCAGCATGTGGTTCAGGCCGCGCCCCAGCTCGTCCAGCTCGTCGCCCGACGCCTTGACCGGCACACGAGCCTTGAGATCCCCCTCCTCCACGGCCGTGACGACGCGGGTCAGCCGCGCCATCGACCGTTCAAGATTTCGGCTGATGAGGAGCCCGCCGCTGAGCCCCAGCAGCAGCACCATGCCCATGGCCGCCCACAGCGCCTGGGTCAGCCGGTTCAGATAGGCCTCGGTATCGCCGAGGCTCTCGCCGACGATCAGGGTCTCGCCACCCGACAACCGTGAGGTCACAGCCCGCACCTGGGGCCGGATCACGCGCCCCTCGGCGTCGATGTCGGTGAAGGGGAAGGTGATCCACGCGCCGTCCTGCGCCGTCGGCTCGAAGGGATTAACGCTCAGGCTGCCGGTGATCGGCATCCCGCTTCGGTCGATCAGCTGGTAGACGAAGGCGTTTCTGCTGATCGAACGATCGATGACCGCCATGTTCAGCGCGTCGATCCCGCGCGTGTCATAGATGCCCCGCAGGGTCAGCAACTCGCCCGTCACATCCGCCTCAGCCTTGGCCTGCGCCTCCGTCGCCGAGGCGATGTAGACATAGGCCAGGATCGCGCTCGCCGCCGCCGCGAACAGGGCGAGGAACAGCAGCGTCAGGCGAAAGGGCGTGCGGCGAAAGAGGGAGGGAAGCTGCATCGCTTAGTGGCGAGTGGCGAGTGGCGAGTGGCGAGAGCGGAAACGAGCAGCAGCGCACCCTTGGACCCGAGCGCAATCAGACCATATCGCCGGCCGCGACCAACTCGCCACTCGCCACTCGCCACTCGCCACTGGCTCAAGCCTCCAGCCGGTACCCCGCGCCCCGGACCGTCTGCAGCATGGCGCGATCGAAACCCTTGTCGATCTTGGAGCGCAGGCGGCTGATGTGGACGTCGATGACGTTGGTCTGGGGGTCGAAATGGTATTCCCAGACCTTTTCCAGCAGCATGGTGCGGGTCACCGACTGGCCGGCATGACGCATCAGGAATTCCAGCAGCTGGAACTCGCGCGGCTGCAGGTCGATCTCGGTCGAGCCGCGATGCACGGTGCGGGCAATCAGGTTCATCTCCAGGTCGCCGACCTTCAGCACGGTCTGCACCCCGCCCGTCTCGCGGCGGCGCGACAGGGCCTCGACCCGGGCGATCAGCTCTGCGAAGGCATAGGGCTTGACCAGATAGTCGTCGCCCCCGGCCTTCAGCCCCACGACGCGGTCCTCGACCTCGCCCATGGCCGACAGGAACAGCACCGGGGTCTGGTCGCCGTCCTTCCTCAGGGTCTCGACCATGCCGATGCCGTCCAGCCGGGGCATCATCCGGTCGACCACATAGACGTCGTAGTCGCCCTTCTGCGCCTCCAGCAGGCCATAGGCCCCGTCGATGGCGTGGGACACGGTGTGGCCGCCCTCGGTCAGGCCCCGCACCATTGCCTGGGCCGCCTCGGCGTCGTCCTCGACAACCAGAATTTTCATGGCACCGCCCTCCAGACGCAGATTCGCCGCCGACGGTAGCCCATCGGCGGCGAACTTGGGAGTTACGGCTTGTTCAGGGTCGGGACGATCACTTGTCCTCGAGTTCCAGCACGAACGGCCGGTTGCCCTGCGGAACGCGGAACATCAGCAGCACGCTGTCGCGATTGGCAGTACGCAAGGCCGCGATGACCCCGCGCAGCTCGGCGACGCTGGCCACCGGTCGGCCGTTGGCCTGGGTGATGACGGCACCGGCGGGGATCTGGGCCCTCCCCGCCCGCGACGTTGCCGACACCCCGGTCACGACCAGTCCGCGGACGCCCTCGTCGATCGAATAGCGAGACCGAAGGGCCTCGGTGATCGGCGCGACCGTCATCCCTTCGATGACTTCCCCTGCCAGAGGTTGCACGCGATCCGGGCGAACCGTCTGGTCCTCATCGGCTCCGTTCGCCTGGGCATTGACGTCTGCCGGGCGGGTCCCGGACCGGACATTGATCGTCTGGCGACGGCCTTCGCGGAAGATCTCAAGCCGCAGGACATCGCCCGGCGAGGCCTGTCCCACGCGACGGGTCAGTTCGGTCGAACTCGTGACGGGCTGGCCGTTCAGGGCCACCACGACGTCGCTTTCGCGCAGCCCGGCCTCGGCCGCCGGGCCGCCGGGCGTGACCTCGGCGATGAAGGCGCCTTCCTGTTCTGCAGGAAGGCCCAGCGGCTCGCGATAGTCTTCCGGCAGGTTCTGGATCTGGACGCCCAGATAGCCGCGCTCTATCGCTCGGCCGCTCATCAACCGATCCGTCACCGACTTGGCGATCGAGGCCGGAATGGCGAAGCCGATGCCCACCGAGCCGCCGGTCGGTGAGAAGATCGCGGAGTTCACCCCGATCACCCGGCCGTAGATATCGAACGTCGGCCCACCCGAGTTGCCCCGGTTGATGGCGGCATCGATCTGCAGATAGTCCGTATAGGGCGTCGACCCGTCGCCGATGTCGCGGGCGCGTGCCGAGACGATCCCGGCCGTGGCGGTGCCGCCCAGGCCGAAGGGGTTGCCCACGGCGATGACCCAGTCGCCGACGCGCGGTTCGGCCGCTTCCTCGAAGCTGACGAATTTGAAGTCCGATCCCTCGACCTTCACCACGGCCAGGTCCGTATCCTTATCGCGACCGACCAACCGGGCCTGAAGTTCTCGCCCGTCCGACAGCTTGACCATAATTTTGGTAGCGTTCTCGACGACGTGATTGTTGGTCACGATGAAGCCGTCGGCCGAGATGAAGAAGCCGGACCCGGCCCCTTGGGCCGTCCGGGGCTCCTCGTCCTCATCGGGCTGCTGGGTCTCGGGGGCCTGGAAGCCGAAGCCCGGCAGGCCGGGGATGGGGATCATGCCGCCGCGCGGGCGCTCGACCGGGGTCTCGACATCGATCTGGACCACGGCGGGCGCGACCTGTTCGAAGATGTCGGCAAAGCTGAGCGGCGCGCCCTGCGGCGGGGCGAAGGCCAGGCCCGCTCCGGCCGAGGGGATCAGGCGTCCGGCGGCGGTCGGCCGTTCGGCCGCATTGGCACCCGGCCAGTCGATCACGCCCCCGGCGGTCGCCGCGGCGGCGAAGGTCAGGCCGACGGCGGCCCCCAGGATGAATTCCTTGCGTTTCAGCATCGGTCTCTTGCGATCCTTCAATGGACCCCTTGCGGGTGTCCGTTTCGCCTTTGGATATAGGACGATGGCGACTTTCGCCAACCTCCGCTGTTTGACGATTCTACCCGTCTAGCGCCCGTCGTGAGGCGCGCTTGCGTCAGGATCGGGGCGAACCGTTTCCGTTTGGAGAAGATCGGCCAGCCGACGCTCCTCATCAGGCGAAAGCGGTGGGGATTCCACGGTCTGGCGGCGCGTGAAGGCAATCAGCGCCAGCCCGCCCAGCACGACCAGCATCAGCGGCCCGAACCACAGCAGCCAGGTCCCCTCGCGCACCGGCGGCGTGAACAGGATGTAGTCGCCATACAGCCTGACCAGGTCGGCGCGGACGGCGGCGTCGGTATCGCCCGAGGCGATCTCCTCGCGGATGCGCTGGCGCATGTCGCCGGCGATGCCCGCCGGGCTGTCGGCGATGGACTCATGCTGGCAGACGACGCAGCGCACGTCCTTGAACAGGGCCTGGGCGCGGGCTTCCTGGGCGGCATCGGGCAGGGGCCGGTCGGGTGCCGCGGCGGGCTCGGCGGCCAAGGCGGGCGCTGTAATCATGCACAGCATAGCAATGATGAGCGAAAGAAGCACCGTCGCTCCCCCTCCGCTCATCCCCGCGAAAGCGGGGACCCAGTGCTTTCGTGGCGCAGGGTGCGCAGGATCGCGCTCAATAAGGACCTCATGGGAGCCCCTCCCCCACAGGACTGGGTCCCCGCTTTCGCGGGGATGAGCGGAAGTCTCGATGTTCATGTCGCCACCGCCTTCCTGCGCCCTCCGACGGCCAGCCTCAGCCTCCGGTCGAACAGGCTCAGCAGGCCGCCCAGCGCCATGATGAACGGTCCCAGGAAGATCAGCCGCGCCCACGGATTGACATACACCCGCACCGTCCAGGCGTTCTGGCCCTGGGCCCCCGCGCGGCGCTCGCCCATGACCACATAGACGTCGTCCAGGCCCCGGAAATCCAGACCGACCTCGGTCGTCGTCTGGCCGCCCGCCGGGAAGAACCGACGCTCGGCGGTGATGGTGCGGGTCTGCGGGCCCGCATCGACCGGGGCGACCGTCAGCGTGCCCCGCTCGGCCAGATAGTTGGGCCCCTCGACGACCTCGACCTTGTCCAGGGTGACCCGCCATGGCCCGGCGGTCACGGTCTGGCCGATGGAGACGGGGGCAGCGGCCTCGACCTTGAATCCGGTCTCGATCACGGCCCCCAGGACGAAGACGCCCAGACCGGCATGGGCCAGGGTCATGCCCCAGGCCCCCAGCGGCAGGCCCCGCGTGCGGCGCAGGACCTCGGCCAGGGGGGCCTTGAACAGCCGGACCCGCTCGATCACCTCCGCGAGCGCCCCGAAGATCAGCCAGGCGCCGATAGCGAGACCCCCTGCGGTCAGGGCCTTCTTCGGCTCGAACGCCAGCCAGCCGACGAATCCGGCACCGATGGCCAGGGCTCCGGCGACGGCCAGACGCTGGATCGCGCCCCGGGCATCGCCCCGCTTCCAGGCCAGCAACGGCCCGGCCGGCAGGATCAGGAAGGCGACCAGCATCAGGGGCGTGAAGGTCAGGGCGAAATAGGGCGGGCCGACCGAGATGGTCGCGCCGGTCGCGGCCTCCAGGATCAGGGGATAGAGCGTACCCAGCAGGACGGTGACGGCCGCGACGGTCAGGAACAGGTTGTTCAGCACCAGCGCGCCCTCGCGGCTGATCGGGGCGAACAGACCGCCGCCCTTCAGCTGGGGTGCCCGCCAGGCGAACAGGGCGAAAGCGGACCCGGCGGTGAAGCCCAGAATGGCCAGCAACATCATGCCCCGCTCGGGATCGACGGCGAAGGCGTGAACGCTGGTCAGGACGCCGGAGCGCACCAGGAAGGCACCCAGCATCGACATGCTGAAGGCCAGCAGGGCCAGGAAGACGGTCCAGCCCGCCAGCGCCCCGCGCCGCTCGGTCACCACGGCACTGTGAAGCAGGGCGGTGCCCGCCAGCCAGGGCATGAAGCTGGCGTTCTCGACCGGGTCCCAGAACCACCAGCCCCCCCAGCCCAGTTCGTAATAGGCCCAGAAGGAGCCCAGTGTGATGCCGCCGGTCAGAAAGACCCAGCTGGCCAGGGCCCACGGTCGGACCCAGCGCCCCCAGGCGGGCCAGAAGCCGGAGAAGGCCTTGCCCTCGATCAGGGCCGCGACCGCCAGCGAGAAGGTCACCGAAAACCCGACATAGCCCATGTAGAGAAGCGGCGGATGGAAGGCGAGTGCCGGGTCCTGCAGCAACGGGTTCAGCGACGCCCCCTGGATCGGGGCCGGATCCAGCCGGCTGAACGGGTTCGAGGTGAAGACAGCGAAGGCCAGAAACAGGGAGCCGAGCGCGCCCTGCACGCCGACGGCCGAGGCCTTCAGCCCGAACGGCAGGCCGCGCGCGCGCGTCAGGGCGGCACCGAACACCGTCATGACCAGGCACCACAGGACCAGCGAGCCCTCGTGGCTGCCCCAGGCGGCCGCGACCTTGTAGAGCATCGGCTTGTCGGTGTGACTGTTGGAGGCCACATTGGCGACCGAGAAGTCGGAGGTGGCGAAGGCGAAGATCAGCGCGCCGAACGCCAGCGCCACGGCTCCGGCAGCGGCGAGTGCGGCCCCTTCGGCACCGCCCGCCAGCAGCGGACTGCGGCGCGTCCGGCCGACCGCGGACAGCCCCGTCTGCAGCACCGACAGGGCCAGGGCCAGGACCAGGCAGAAGGACCCGAATTCAACGATCATGAGCGGGCGGGCGTCTCGGGCCGCCATTCGCCGTCGGCCTTCAGGCGGTCCGCGACCTCACGCGGCATATAGCGTTCGTCGTGCTTGGCCAGAACCGTGTCGGCGTGGAAGGTGCGGTCGGGCTGGAACGACCCTTGCGCCACGACCCCCTGCCCCTCGCGGAACAGGTCGGGCAGGTCGCCGCGATAGACGACGCGGGTGGTCGCCTTGTTGTCGGTGACGGCGAAGCTGACGTCCGCTCCGTGCATCCGGACGCTGCCGGTCTCGACGAGGCCACCCAGACGGATGACCCGGCCGGTCGGGGCCTTCTGCTCGGTCACCTCGGACGGCGAGAAGAAGAAGGTCACACTGTCCTGCATGGCCCACAGGGACAGGCCGACGGCCAGAGCCAGCACGGGCGCGGCGGCCGCCACGACCCATAGACGACGCCGGGCCTTGGGCGATTTGGGAAGCCAGCTCATGGGTGCGCGAAACCGGTCAGATCGGAACAGGATGCTGCGTATAGACCCGCATGCGGGCGGCACCAACGGGTCATCCCGCCGCTGCCAGCCGGGCCACCAGACCGGCACGGCGCGGGTCGGCCGGATCGAGCACGGCGATCAGCGGGCCCCACATTTCCCGCGCCCGTGCCGGGTCGCCGCGCGCCAGTGCGGCCTGCCCCAGGAAAAAGCGCGCGCCCAGCTGATCGGGATCGCGCCGGATGGCCTCGACGAAGGCGGCTTCGGCGTCCGTGCCGACCGTGCCCTCATTGGCGCGGACCAGGCTTTCCCCCAGACGCGACCAGCTCTGGGCGTCGTCCGGCCGGATCTCCAGCGCCTTGCGGAAGGCCGAGGCCGCGCCGATCGGATCCTCGGCCTGGAAGCGCGCGGCCCCGAGCATGGTCAGGGCGGTGTGGTTGCCGGGATCGCGCTTGACGGCGCGGGTGAGGACGGCCGCCATCCGGGGCGCGTCGAGCGTCTCGGGCGTCGCGGTCCATTCGTCGATGCGCCGCTCATAGGTCTGGTCCGGCAGACCGGGGGCACCGAAGACGAAATACAGGCCCAGGGCGACGACGGCGGTCGCCCCCAAGGCTGACATGACGATGGTCCGGTCGCGCGATCCGACCTGCACGACGGGCTCCGGCCCCGAATCGGCCAGAAGGCGACGCGCCGCCTCGGCCCGCGCGCCGGCATAGGCATCGTCGTCCAGCAAGCCGCGTGCCTTCAGGCGGTCCAGCTCCGCCAGCTCTGCGGTCGCGGTGTCGGACGGCACCGGAACCACCGTCCGTCCCTGTCGGGCCGCCGTCAGCACCAGCCATCCTGCGAGCGCCGTGGCGAACCCGGCCAGAGTCCAGAATACGATCATCCCGGCGGCTTAGCGGATCACGCGGCCTGGGGCGAGGCCTCAGGTGTCGCGGGGTTCAGGGCGACCTTGGCGGCGGTGGCACGACGGCGCACGGTCTTGGCCAGGTCGGTGGCGTCGATCAGCGTCAGGAACTCCGACAAGGTCTCGACCAGATGCAGGGCGGCATGGACATCCGGGGCCTCGCCTTCATTGACGATCTCCATCACCAGATCGACGTAGCTGGTGAGCCGCTCGATCACCGTCTGTTCCAGCTGATATCTCTGGGACTCGCAGCCGAAGACCTTGGCCGAGCTGCGGATGGCCCCGACCAGGGTCAGCATGACCCGTGTGGTCTCGATGACGTCCGGCCCGGCCATCTTGTCCAGGTCGGCGGCTTCGCGGGTCATGCGGCCGGCGGTCCGGGCCCGCCGGGTCGGCATGATCTTGTCGAGGGACCTTTCCGTGGATTTCAGCATGTCCGACAGAGTGCCGTTGATGCGGACGCGGGCCTCGCGCGCCGACCTGCCCCATGCGCCTTCGGGCGCCAGCTGAAGGGTACGGTCCAGTTCCTCCAGGATCTCGCCACACCAGATGATGTCGTCCTCCACGCCGACACCCGGGGCGGAGTCGGCACGCCCGGGTTTGAAGGCGGCGATACGGGTCACCCGGTCTTCCACTGCGGCGATCAGCCGGTCGACGAAGACCGCCATCTCCGATGCCGACAGCATGCCTTCCTGGCTCGCGGCGCGCGACGAGTTGATCACCAGACGCAGGATCCGCGCCGCATCGCCCAGGTGTGCAAACAGGATTTCGACAAGGCGCGGTCCTCCGTCATGCGCGATCTCGGAAGCGTCGCGGATCATCAGACGCAGCTCGGCCAGCTGAGCCTCGGTCGGGCGGGCGGTCAGGGCCGGAAGAGCCGCGATGCCGCTTCGGGCCAGAATGGACAGGTCGAAACAGGCCGCCAGTTCACTGAGACCTTCGGCCCGCGTGTCTTCGTCCCACCCGTCCGCAGGCCAGATGATGTCGGGCTGGTCCCGGATCACGCCGGAGGCCGCGATACAGATGCGATTGGCCACCGCCACGACCTTGGGATCGTCCTCACGGAACCGGACGTCTTCCAGCTGGCGCAGCAGCTTGGGCTCGCGGGCCGTGGCGGCCTTCCACACGCGAGGCAGGACGGTGGACGGAAAGGTCAGGGCGGCGACGCCGTCAGGACGCGGGCCAAACATGGGCAGAAGGGGCGCGAACACCACGGCGCGGCGCTGGCGGTCGGCGGTCTCTTCAGCCAGCATCTTGCTGAGCGCGCGGGCGCGATCCCCTGGCATCTCGCCAACGGTCATCGACAGCGTATCCAGAACGCTGCCGGGCACGCGCTCCAGCATCTGGGCGAGCACAGCGCACTGAGCGACCGACAGTGCGGCCATTCTGGTCTCCGATAGACGGGCTTCGCCCCGCTTTCGGACCATCTTGACCGCTGAAGTTTAAGATTCGGCAAGCGGACGGTTCAGGCCTCGGCAGCCGGCAGCTCCAGCACCGCCTTCAGACCGCCCAGGTCGCTGGCCGCCAGGGTCAGCCGCCCGCCATAGGCCCTCGTCAGGTCCTCCACGATCGCCAGACCCAGGCCCGACCCCGGGGCTTCCTCGTCCAGACGGGCCCCGCGCTTCAGGACCTCGTCACGCTGGTCGGCGGGCAGGCCGGGGCCGTCATCCTCGACCACGGCGATCATCTGGCCCAGGCCGCTGCCCCCGGCCGAGACCCGAACCCGCCGCGTCGACCATTTGCAGGCATTCTCCATCAGATTGCCGAGCACCTCCTGCAGGTCCTGACGCTCACCCAGGAAGGCGAGGTCGTCGGGCGCGCGCCAGTCGATCTCGACCCCTTTGGACTGGAAGACCCGTTCCAGCATCACGGCCAGTTCGTCGATGACCTCTCCCACGGGCGTGCGCTCGCCCAGGCCCTGCGCCCGGGCGGCGGCGCGGGCGCGGCGCAGGTGGTGATCGACCTGGCCCTTCATGATCTCGGATTGACGGCGCACGACCCCGGCCAGCGGTGTCGGATCGCTTTCCGCCTCGGCCAGCATGACCGAGAGCGGCGTCTTCAGGGCGTGCGCCAGATTGCCGACGTGGGTCCTCTGGCGCTCCACCACCTCCTGATTATGGTCCAGCAGGCGATTGACCTGTTCGGCCAGAGGCTGGATCTCGGTCGGATAATCGCGGGCGATCCGGGCCGCGCGGCCCTTGCGGACGTCGGCGATCTCGTTCCTCAGATCGAACAGGGGCCGCAGCCCGATCTGGACCTGCAGGAAGACCGCGATCACCAGCCCGATCCCCAGGATCAGCAGCGCCGTCCAGGTGAAGGTCGCGAACTGGCGCGTGTCCGTCTCGATGTCGGACCGGTCGATGCCGGCCATGAAGACCAGGGGGCGCGCCCGGTCGGGCAGGGACTTCATGCTGGCGGCAATGTACAGGGGCTGACTCTGGGGGGCCTTGAGCACGCCGGGGTCGTTGAAGCTGATCAGGGTGCCGAACGACGCCTGCAGCCGTTCGGGCAGCTCTCCGCCGACATAAAGTGTCTCTCCCGCCAGTGAGGGCGAACGCGCCAGGATGCGCATCCGACCGTCGGGCCCGACCTCGGCCACCTGCCAGTATTTGCCGGATAGTCCGCGCAGGGTGCGGGCGTCCTTGATCTCGGCGACCGCGATGCCGTCGGGCGTTGCCACGCTGGCCAGGACGACCTCGTCTATGGTGGTGGCCAGGACGTTGCCCAGGCGCCGGAAGGCGCTTTCCTCATACTGGCGCGTCAGCATCCAGCCCGTCAGCATCAGGGCCAGGATGATCCAGGCCGACGCCAGCCAGATGAGGCGGCGCGTCAGACTGCGGCCCGGCCTTCCGAACCAGCGGTCCCAGGACGGTGCCACTTTCGAGCGTACCGGGGTCCCCGCCTCGGGGCTCACGCCGCCTCGGACTCGCCGGTCAGCGGCGTCAGGCGATAGCCGAGCCCGCGCACGGTCTCGATCCGGTCTGATCCGACCTTCTTGCGCAGGCGGCCGATGAAGACCTCGATCGTGTTGGAATCCCGGTCGAAGTCCTGATCGTACAGGTGCTCGACCAGTTCGGTCCGGCTGATGACCCGGCCCTGGTGCATCATCATATAGTGCAGCAGCCGGTATTCCAGCGACGTCAGCCGCAGCGGCTCGCCATTCACGGTCGCGCGCGCCGCCTTGGGATCCAGCCGCAGGCCGCCGCATGACAGGGTCGCCGAGGCGATGCCGGCCGAACGCCGCAGCAGGGCCCGCAGCCGCGCCAGCAACTCCTCGGTGTGGAAGGGCTTGGTCAGATAGTCGTCGGCCCCGGCATCGAAGCCCGAGACCTTGTCCGACCAGGCCCCGCGCGCGGTCAGGATCAGCACGGGTGTCGTCTTGCCATCCCGCCGCCAGCGCTCCAGCACCGAGACGCCGTCGATCTTGGGCAGACCCAGATCCAGCACCACGACGTCATAGGGTTCGGTGTCGCCCAGAAAATGGGCTTCCTCGCCGTCGGCGGCGTGATCGACGGCATAGCCGGCGTCGCCCAGCGCCATCTTCAGCTGACGCGACAGGTCAACGTCATCCTCGACAAGCAGAACACGCATGATCGTTCCCCCAGACCTCAGCCGCCGGCGTCGACGGAAATGTCCATGACACGACCGTCGCGCTCGAAGCGGAAGACATGGCTGTTGCCGCGCATCCCCATATAGCCGACGAAGCGCGCGCCCCCTGCCCGGCCCTGGGCGATGGACTGGGCCTCGGCCACGCTCATCTGTCGGCGCTCGCGCATGTCGCTGCGATCATCGTTGCGATCGCGATCCCCGCGGAAGCCGCCACGGTCCTGCGCGGCCGCGCTCAGGGGCGCTAAGGCGATCAGGGCGGCGAGAAGGATGGCGGAAACGCGGGACATGGGACGCTATGTGACAGATCGCCCGTGAACGGCGGCTGAACATCCAGCTTAGACAGGTTTAACCTCGCGCGAAACCGCTCAGCCGGAGACGCGATCCGAAAAGGGTCGCGCCCCCTTTCGCGTTTCTCAGACTCGAAGAACACCGTCCATCACGGTGATCGCCCGCCCCCGGATCAGCACGCGGTCGCCGGCGCGCTCGCACTCGAACCGTGCGCCGCGTCCGGGAAAGGCCTGCAGGAACCGCAACGTCCGCTGCCCCAGCTTTTCGGCGAACAGGGCCGTCAGCCCGCCGCGCGCCGAGCCCGTCGCCGGGTCTTCGTCCAGCCCGCAGCCCGGCCCGAAGAACCGGTCGATCACATCGACGTCGTCCAGATCCGACAGGGCACAGGCGATCACCTGCCCGCGCTCCATCGCTCCATCGCCGAATGCCAGCAGGGCCTTGCTGTCGGGCCTCAACGACCGGACCGTCGCGGCATCGGCCATGACCGCCATCAGATAACGGCTGGCCCAGACCTCGACCGGCTCGGCCCCCAGCGCCTCGGCCAGGCCCGGTGGCACCTCGACCCGGGTAACGGGATCGACGGGAAAGTCCATCTCGTAACCCTCGCCGCGACGCCCGACCGTCAGCGGTCCGGAGGCGGTGTCGAAGGTCAGGGCATCGGCCGTCACCCCAGGCTCCGCGTACAGAACATGGGCCGCCGCCAGGGTCGCGTGGCCGCACAACGGGACCTCCGTCGCCGGGGTGAACCAGCGCAGATCGAACCGCGCCGGGTCCGGGGTCCGGCGCAGGAAAGCCGTCTCGGAATGGTTGTTCTCGGCCGCCAGGGCCTGCATCCAGCCGTCGTCTGGCCAGACCTCGAACGGTTCGACCACGGCGGCGGGATTGCCCATGAAGGGTCGGTCGGCGAAGGCATCGATGGTCCACTGGCGCATCAGTTGGGCTCCCGGTCTCGCACCGTCAGCTCCGGCCACCGCGCTGTCAGCCTGTCGACCACCCGCGCCCAGTCCCCGGCCACGCCCCGGTTCGGATTGGGGCGCAGGATCAGGCCGAACAGGTCGTCCAGCCCCAGGGGGGCCGCGACGCTGATCGTGTCGTCGGTCTCCAGCCGGATGCCGACGGCGAAGGCCGGGGCCACGAACCGCTCCAGCGCCTCGTCCGTGCTGGCGATGGGGTCATAGGGCTCGCCGAAATGGGCGGGGAACCAGATCGGCACGCGGGCCTGGTTGCGGACCTCGACCGTGCTGGCGAACGGTTCGGCGAAAGCGGCTGCCACCCGCCTGATGACGATATCCTCGGCGTCCCACGAGGTGTCGGCGTCATAGTAGCCGACGTCGAAATCCTTGCGCCCGTAGCCCGCCGGTCGCCCGGTCAGGGCGTTCCAGACCGACTGATAGACCGCCCCCGAAAAGATGCGCCAGTCGGGCAGGTCCTGCGCGCGGACGACGGTCAGCACATGCATCAGGCCATCATCGGCGCCGACGATCTCGACCAGACGGGCTTCAAGGTCGCTCACCGCCCGACCCGCAACGGCCAGCCATGGTCCAGCGGGCCGTGTCCGCCGCCCAGCCCCGGGGCCCGCCGGATCGCCTCGGCGACATAGGCCCACCCCTCCGCCACCGCGACCTCCAGCGGCCGCCCCCGCGCCAGCCCCGCCGCGATCGCGCTGGCCAGGGTGCAACCCGTCCCGTGGGTCGAGGTCGTGTCGACACGCGCGCCTTCCAGCAGGGTCTCGCCGCGCGGCGTCAGCAGCAGGTCGACGACGTTCGGCCCGGGCACATGGCCGCCCTTCATCAGCACCGCGCGCGCGCCCAGCGTCAGAAGCGCCTCGCCGGCCCGGCGCTGGCTGTCCAGATCGACGACCGGGATCCCGGTCAGGGCCTCGGCCTCGGGGGCATTGGGGGTCAGCAGCCCGGCGCGCGGGATCATCAGCGACCGCACGGCCTGCACGGCGTCCTCGTCCAGCAGGGCCGCCCCGCCCTTGGCCACCATCACCGGATCGACCACGGCGATGGCGTCGGACGTATCCAGAATGGCCGCGACCCGCTCCACCACCGCGACCGATCCCAGCATGCCGGTCTTGATCGCATCGGCCCCGATGTCGTCCAGCACGGCCCGCGCCTGGGCCCCGATCAGGTCGAGCGGCAGGGGATGGACGCCGTGAACACCCAGGGTGTTCTGCACCGTGATCGCGGTGATCGCGGTCGCCGCATAGCCGCCCATCGCCGTCACGGCCTTGATGTCGGCCTGGATCCCCGCGCCCCCTCCGGAGTCGGACCCGGCGATGATCAGGACCCGGCCCCTCACGGAACGGCCCCCTCGATCGCCGCCTGCACGGCCAGGGCCTGGACCGTCTCGCGCACATCGTGGACCCGCACGATGGAGGCCCCCCGCGCCGCCGCGTCCAGGGCGATGGCCAGCGAACCCCCCAGCCGGTCTCCCGCCTCGACCGCCGACGGATCGAGGTTGCGGATCATGCGCTTTCGACTGGCTCCCATCAGCACCGGATAGCCGGTCCGGGTCAGCTGTCCCAGCCCGGCGATCAGCGTCAGATTGTGCTCGATCGTCTTGCCGAAGCCGACCCCGGGATCGAGGGTGATCCGCGCCCGCGCGACGCCCGCCGCCTCGGCCACCCGCGCCCGCGCGACCAGATAGTCCGTCACCTCGGCCATCACGTCGTCATAGCGCGGTTCCACCTGCATCGAGCGTGGCTCGCCCAGCATGTGCATCAGCACGACCTCGCACCCCAGATCGGCCGCGACCGCCGGGCTGTCGGGCGAGAAGGTCAGGGCCGTCACATCGTTCCAGATCCTGGCCCCCGCCGCCATGGCCGCGCGCGCGACCTCGGGCTTCATGGTGTCGATGCTGATGGGGCCATGCCAGCGGGCGTGGACCGCCTCGATCACCGGGATCGTCCGCGCGATCTCCTCGTCGGCCGGAACCGGCTCGGCCCCCGGCCGCGTCGACTCGCCCCCGATGTCCAGGATGTCGGCCCCGTCGCCGATCAGCTTCATCGCCTGGGCCAGCCCGCCCTCGGCCGAGGCATGCAGGCCACCGTCCGAGAAACTGTCCGGCGTGACGTTGAGAATGCCCATGACGCGGGGACGGCTCACGCGGGTTCCGCCTGCGGACAGAGGGTCCCGGGGTCACGCGGGGTGAAGCGCTGAAGGACGCGCGAATCGACGACCACCGGCGCCATCAGCCCCTCTTTCCGATCAGTCCGCCCAGGGCTTCGAGATAGGCGGCGAATGCCTTTCGGCCAGAGGGGGTCAGGGTCACACGCGTCAGGGGCTTGTTGTCCCTGAAGCTCTTGTCGATCGCCACATGGCCCGCCTCCTCCAGCTTCTTCAGATGGACGGAGAGGTTGCCCTGCGTGGCCTCCAGCACCGTCTTCAGCTCGGTGAAGTCGGCCGTCTCGACGTCGGCCAGATAGACCATGATCCCCAGCCGCATGCGACCGTGGATGACCTCGTCGATCCGGCCCAGATCGCCCAGCGACATGGAGTCAGGCCTCGGCGCGGAGGGCGTCACGCAGGATGATGGCGCCGGGCAGGGCGAACAGCAGGAACAGGGCGGCCGTCGCGACCCAGAGATAGGTGACCGGCTCCCGCACCAGCAGGCCCAGGGCCACGGCCGTCGTCCAGTGCCCGGCGGCCACCAGTCCCATCCAGGCCTTGCGCTTCAGGGTCCAGGCCACGAACCAGGCCATGGCCTGGAAGGCGAAGACGATGGCGGGATAGTAGAGCCAGACCGCGAAATCGGCGTCTCGCGCCGAACCGGCGCCGAAGATGATGATGACCGCCATATTGCCCAGGCCCGTGGCGGTGAAGGCGCTGTTCATGGCACGGCCGGCCGTCGGTCCCTTGGTCGCCGCGACGCCGGACCGACGGTCTGCGACGACCACCCAGGCGATGGCCACGCACATCGCCCCTGTGATGGCCACGACGAAGGTCAGGGTCGCCCAGTCGGGCCAGCGGACCAGGCCGGCGATCTGGCCCAGATGGAACAGACACTGGACCCCGTAGAGGAGCCCGCCGACCAAAAAGAGCACGCCCATGGGAATTTGCTTGCGCCCACCCCCGCCCTCCACGATCGCGCGCAGGAAGGCGAGGTCGGCCTCGGCGGACGGCTTGCTGGAGTGTTCGGACATAGCGATTCTCTCTCTGGACCGGCCCGTCCGGGGTGGACGAGCCGGTCGATCTTGGCAAGCTATTCGGCGGCGACGGTCGTCATCGGCACGGATTTGCGCCACGGGACGCGCCGACCGTTCAGCCAGCGTCCCATGAAGCTGTGGCGGATCAGCAGTTCATAGGTGATCAGGCAGACGGCGAAGACGCCCAGCGACACCCCGCCCAGCTTCAGCCACCAGGGCCCGGCCCAGTCCTGCACCCAGACCTGGGCCAGCATGACGAGCGGCAGATGCAGGATGTAGACCCAGTAGGAGGCATCGGCGAGATAGCGCCGGATCGCGCTGTATCCCGACAGGAAGCGCAGGCACAGCCCCATCGCCGCGAGGGCGGAGCTGTAGACGGCCAGGGCCGTCACCGCCGCCGCGATCGCCTTTTCATCGGTCAGTTCGACCATGGGCGTGATCTTCGGGCCGCCGGCCAGATGCCAGGCGGCGACACCCGAAACCACGGCGACGACCAGGAACAGCGGCGACCAGGCGGCGATCCGGTTCAACAGGTCGCGACGCCGGTCGATCAGGAAGCCGAGGCCGAACGCCAGACCGAACCCGACCAGGGCCGCGGTGTGCGGCACCAGTCCCGCATCCGGCGTCGGCACGGCGAAGAAGGCGATCCATTTCGGATCCAGATAAAGGGCCAGGGCCAGGGGCGCGGCCAGAACGGCCGGCGTCCACGGCCCGATCAGGGCACCGGTCATCCTGTCCACCATCCGACCCCAGCCGCCATCCCTGTCCAGCAGGGCGAAGGGCGCGCGCAGGATCAGAACCCCCGCATAGAAGAGGGTCAGCACATAGAGGAACCACAGGTGTGTCAGCGGGAAATTGGTCCAGTCATAGGTCGGCGGCGGGGGCGCCGACGCGCCCGGCACGACCAGGCCGTTCACATAGGAGGTCCAGATCAGGGCCCCGACGATGCCGACCATCACCGGAAACCAGAAGGCCGCCAGTGGCCCCGTGATCCGCAGGGCCCGGTCCCTGACAAAGCCCGGCCATCCCCGGCGCGCCAGCATCATATGGGCGAACAGGCCTGCGATCAGGAAGAAGGCCGTCATGCGGAACAGGTGGATGGCGAAGAACAGCCCGGCCGCGCCGATGGACCGGCTCTCGTCGGCGACGATCCAGATCTGCTGCGGAAAGAAGGCCAGGCTCGCGTGCAGGACGACGCCCAGCAACAGGGCGCCGGCCCTCAGTGCGTCCAGTCCATGCAGTCGGTCCGGTCGGTGGATTTCGGTGGTCATGACGCTTCTCCCTCGTGTGGAGCGCCATATCTCACAGACTTGTTTAGATTGCAAACATGTTCATCAAAAAGACCCCCGCCTCGTTGCGCGAGGGCGGGGTTCTTATGCCTAGTGGACGGTGGGGTGCTGATCCGCGGCGACGACCGTGACGCCTTCCGATACCGGCGTCACCGGCACTGATACCGAAGGCCCGGCGTTGGGGAAGTTGTTCTCGTCGCGGTTCGGGGCCGCGCCCTTCTCCAGCAGGTCCTTGATCTCCTCGCCCGACAGGGTCTCGTACTCCAGCAGCGCCTGGGCCAGGGTTTCGAGGTCGGTGGCCTTGCGGGTCAGGATCTCGCGGGCCTCGTCCCAGCCCGAGGTGACCAGCCGCTTGACCTCGGCGTCGATGGTGCGGGCGGTCTCCTCGCTGATGTTCTGGCTGCGGGCGACCGAGTGACCCAGGAAGACTTCCTGTTCGTTCTCGCCATAGGCCACCGTGCCCAGCACATCGGAGAAGCCCCACTGGGTCACCATCCGCCTGGCCAGCTTGGTCGCCTGCTGGATGTCGGACGATGCGCCGGAGGTGATGTTCTCCTTGCCGAAGATGAGCTCCTCGGCCACGCGGCCTCCGGCCATGATGGCGATACGATCGACCATCTGCTGGTATTTCATCGAATAGCGGTCGCCTTCCGGCAGCTGCATCACCATGCCCAGGGCCTGTCCGCGCGGGACGATGGTCGCCTTGTGCACCGGATCCGCCATCTTGACGTTCATGGCGACGATGGCGTGGCCACCCTCGTGATAGGCGGTCAGGCGGCGCTCTTCCTCGTTCATGGCCATGGACTTGCGCTCGGCGCCCATCATGACCTTGTCCTTGGCGTCCTCGAAGTCGCGATGGGTGACCATGCGCCGGTCCTTGCGCGCCGCCATCAGGGCTGCCTCATTGACCAGATTGGCCAGGTCGGCCCCCGAGAAGCCGGGCGTGCCCCGTGCGATGGTCTTGACGTTGACGTCGGCGGCCAGGGGCACGTCCTTCATGTGCACGCGGAGAATACGCTCTCGGCCGGAAACGTCCGGGTTCGGCACAACGACCTGACGGTCGAAGCGGCCGGGGCGCAGCAGGGCCGGGTCCAGAACGTCGGGACGGTTGGTGGCGGCGATCAGGATGATGCCTTCATTGGCCTCGAACCCGTCCATCTCGACCAGCAGCTGGTTGAGCGTCTGCTCGCGCTCGTCATTGCCGCCGCCCAGGCCCGCGCCGCGGTGCCGTCCGACGGCGTCGATCTCGTCGATGAAGATGATGCAGGGCGCGTTCTTCTTGGCCTGTTCGAACATGTCACGCACGCGGCTGGCGCCGACGCCCACGAACATCTCGACGAAGTCAGAGCCCGAGATGGAGAAGAAGGGCACGCCCGCCTCACCCGCCACGGCACGGGCCAGCAGCGTCTTGCCGGTGCCGGGAGGGCCGACCAGCAGGGCACCCTTGGGGATCTTGCCGCCCAGGCGCTGGAACTTGGCGGGGTCCTTGAGGAAGTCGACGACCTCCTGAAGTTCCTCCTTGGCCTCGTCCACGCCGGCGACGTCGTCGAAAGTCTTGCGACCCTTGTGCTCGGTCAGCAGTTTGGCCTTCGACTTGCCAAAGCCCATGGCCCCGCGCGTGCCGCCCTGCATCTGGCGCATGAAAAAGACCCACACGCCGATCAGCAGAAGGATCGGCAGCAGCCCCAGAAGGGCGCTCATCCAGACCGACTGGCGCATCGTCTTGGCCCCGACGTCGACGCCCGCGGCGTCCAGACGGGCGGCCAGCTGGTTGTCCGAAATCGGCACCACGGCGGTGAAACGGGTGTCGTTCTTGTAGACGCCGCTGACCTGGTCGCCCGAGATCATGACTGACTTGACCTCACCGGCCGCCACCTGGTCGTTCAGCTGCGAATAGCTGATCGCCACCGGCCGCGCGGCAGCAGCGGTGCTCCCACCCGGCATGCTCATGCCGCTGCCCTGGCTGATCGCCGCATAGACGGCCAGAAGACCCAGCAGGATCACGCCCCAGATGGCCATGTTGCGCAGGTTCATCGCTCTGATTTCCTAGGTCACCGGACCGCTGTCCGGCATGGGTTTCACGTGTTCGGATTCAAAATAGGTCAGACGGCGGCGTTTCGCCATGGATCGGTCCGTGAAGGTCGCATTCCTGCGTCGTTTCGCCCAGCGCCAGGGCCAGACGACGCGGCGCAAGCGCACGAACCCTCGCCTCTCGCCATGCAAGAACCGGCCCATCCGATCCGTCCCGGATCAGCACCGGCAGGGCAGCGCGGCCCCAGGGCTCGACCGTATCGACGATGGCGCGATCCGCCTTCGACAGCCGGTTCAGGCGGCCGAGGGCGGCGGTCACGGTCCAGCCGGGTTCGCGCGCGGTGATCTCATAGCGACCGTCCCAGACGGCGGGGATGTTGGGATGAAGGGAGATGTCGGCGACGGGCTTTCGCTTCAGTTCGCCCGCCTCGCGGCCGATGATCCCGCGATCGGACGAGACCTCGATCCTCGCCCCGGCCAGGGTCGCGGTGAAAGGGTCACCCGTTCGGAGCCGGTCCGCGAGGGCCGCCAGCCGCTCGGTCCGGGGCAGACGATCGTGCCCGGCGGCGCAGAGCAGGGTCATGGCGAGATCCGCTCCCACTTCCTCGAATCCCTCTCCCAGCGGGAGAGGGCTTGAGACTCGCAGAGCGGAGCGATGCGCCTTCAGCCGAAAGGGTGAGGGGTCAAGGTGCGAACCGGCAAGCGCATGACGCGCTCGCCCCCTGGCAAACCGGTCATTCCCCGGATCCTCGATCCATCCCTGACCGGCCCAGCGCAGCCTGTCCCGCAGCGCCTCCCGCCGCTCGCCCAGCATCGGCCGCATCAGCATCAGCCCCCGCCCCTGAGGCCAGGCCGGGCTCGGCGACCATTCCCGCAAGCCCCCCAGGGTCGAACCCCGCATCCGCATCCAGTCGCTTTCGGCGATGTCGTCGGCGGTGTGGGCGAACAGCACGACCCTGCCCCCCGCCTCTCGCGCCGCGTCGGCGATCAGGGCATGGCGGGCCCGGCGCGCGGCGGCGGGCAGGCCGGTGGCGGGCTTGTCACCCTGCCAGCGGCGTTCGATCCAGTCCGCGCCGACGGCCCGTGCCGCCCCGGCACAGAAGCGGCTCCAGGTGGCGGCCTCAGGGTTCAACCCGTGATCGACGGTGATGGCCAGAAGCCGACGCCCGGCCTCGCGCGCCCAGTCGGCCGCGATCGACAGCAGGGCCATGGAGTCCCCGCCGCCGGACAGGGCCAGAGCAATGGGAGGGTCGACGTTCCGCTCCAGCCGCGCATCCAGCCGTGCCCGGACCCGCGCGCCCAGATCGTCGGTCAGCGGCAGTTCGCGGCCCGGCCGGTGTCCGCCGCGATCTGGCGCAGACCCGGCGTCGAGGTCGCCGCATAGCGCCGGTTGTACTCACCCAGCGCCGCGCACGCCTGCGGATCGCGATTGGTCGCCTCCAGACCGCGCGCCAGCTTCAGCGTGACCTCGCCCGCCCAGGCCAGCGTCGGCCAGCCCTGCAGGGCCTGGGCATATTGCTGTACCGCCCCGGTCTGATCGCCACCCGCGCGGATGATGTCGCCCACCCGCCACAGCGCCTCGCGCGCGGTAGGGGTATCGGGCCAGTTGATGGTCACGGCCTCCAGCGCCGCCCGACCCCGCGCCGGATCGGTGCCCAGCAGCACCCGGGCCGCGGCCAGGTCCGAGGCGGCGTCGCCGGTCGGGGAGCGGGGCCGGGCCGCTTCGGCTTCGGCGGCTTCCTGGGCGGCGCGGGCCTCGGCGGCGGCGCGCTCCAGCGCCTGCACGCGGCCTTCCACGTCGGTCAGGCGCATGCGCAGGGCCGCATTGTCGCGGTCGCTCTCGTCCAGCGAGAAGGTCATCCGCTCCAGATCGCCGTTCACCCGCTGGACCGTGGCCTCCAGATCGCGAAGCCGTCGATCCATCGCGCCGACGCGCCCCTGCAGCGCCAGGACCTCGGGGTCCGGCTCGACCAGCACGGGCTGTCCCTGACTGTTCCTCTGGGTCAGGGCGCGCTCCAGACGCCGGACGTTGCGGTCCAGCGTATCGAGGCGGCGATTGTCCCACTGTACCGCGGGCAGCGGCTGGGTCTGGGCCACGACGGCCCCGCCGACCAGCCCGCAGCCGACGACGGCCAGGGCGATGTTCCGAAAGGTGAGCAGGCTTTTCATGATGCTACAGCTTTCACCGATTTGGGGCCACCGCAAGGCGTCAGGAGGTCAGCCCCAGAACGATGATGCCCAGAATGAAGAAAACCAGCACAAAGAAGCAGAAGATCAGCAGGGCGACCGTTCGCCAGAGCGCCGAAAAGATCGACAGACCATAGGTCCCCTTCAACTGCGCAAACATATGAATGGGGATGATCCAGAACACCGCCGCGCTGGTGATCGCCCCCATCCAGCCAGGGCCCATACCGGATGCCAGCTGACCCATAAAGAGGATCGACATGAAGGTCAGAGAGTACAGCACGAAGACGCCGTGGTCGTACCAGGTGAATCCTCGCTTCCAGGCGAACAACAGCCAGACGAACGGGATCGACAGCGGCACGAGCAGGAAGGCGAATTTGTAGAGCGTCTGCTGGATCTTGTAGAGGGCGAAGTCGGGGTTTGCGAGCTTGTGCAGGATCTTCTCCTTCAGCTTCTCGTCACCGATCCCGATCTGGACGCGCCGGTCATGAACCGCATCGGCCACCCCGGCCTGCCAGCTGCCGGGGGTCAGACCATCCGCGCGCGGACCGGCCGTTCTGGCCTCCTCAAGGGAGCGGAGCGACGTTTTCGCCCCCTCCACAGCGGCTTCCGCACCCGCAATGACCCCCTCGGCACCCGGGTCATCGACGGTGCTTTCGGATCGGGCTTCCGCGAGCTCCGCTTCGGCTTCGGCCACGGCCTCCCGCGCGGAGGCGATGCGCTGCTCCAGCGGTTCTTGTTGGACAATCCCGCCACCGGCGAAACTCAGCAGAAAGAACATCAGGAAGACGGTGAACAGGAAGATGGCCAGAGGCGAGACGTAGCGCGTCCGCCTTCCATGGATCCATTCGCGCGTCAGCTTGCCGGGATTCAGCAAGAGCAGCGGCAGGGTGCGCCAGATGCGGGCATCGAAATGCATGACGCCGTGCAGCAGTTCTTCGCCCAGATGCAGCAGGGTGCGGTGGACATGGGTCGGCTGGCCGCAGTTGGCGCAGAAGTTGGCCGTGACCGGCTCGCCGCAGTCGCTGCAGGTGCCGGAATGGGCCTCGCCCGCATGACCGGTCGGCTTCTCGACCGCGCCCGCAATCATGCCGCCGGTGATCAGACCCCCGGTCGCCTCGATATCCACCATGGGGTCCCCCAGACCATGCATCGCACAATCTGCCGGTCAGCCAGGGCGGAGGCAAGGGTCGAGACCGAAGTCTCATCCTCGTTCGCGCAGCGAATGGGGAGGTGGCACGGCGCGCCTTCAGCGCCGTGACGGAGGGGTTCTTCAACGGCACTCAGCGGTGGGGCAGCAAGAACCCCTACACCGCTTCGCGGTCCCCCTCCCCATCCTGCGGACGGGGAGGAGACCCGTTCTAGTTCGCGCCCGTCACGATCGCCGTGTGGCCATTGCGGTTCCGGGCCCAGGCGTCCTCGTTGGCACCCTGGGCGATCGGGCGTTCCTTGCCGAAGCTGATGGTGTCGATCCGGCCGGCGGGCACGCCCCGATCGATCAGATAGTTGCGGATCGACTCGGCGCGCCGGGCACCGAGCGCCAGATTGTATTCACGGGTGCCGCGTTCGTCGGCATTGCCCTCGATCCGGACCTGAACCTGCGGATAGCGCTGCAACCAGGCGGCCTGGGCGTCCAGGCGTGGATAGGCCTCGGGGCTGACCTCATAGCTGTCCAGGTCGAAATAGACCCGGTCGCCGACGTTGACGACGAAGTCCTGTTCAGAACCCATCGCCGCCGGGCCGGTCGCGCTGCCGTCGATGCCGCCGTTGCCGGGCCCGGGATAGACGGGATTGTTGGCCACGGCCCCGACGGTGCCGTCCGTCGCGCCGGTCACCGGGCGCCGCGGGGTGCAGGCGGCCATGGACAGGGCGGCCAGACCGACCAGGGCGATCTTCACTACAGTGGACTGGGACATTCTCGGGGTCTCCTTCGTCTGTTCTCGGCCGTACCAAGCCTTACCATAAGGCCGCGACCCGTGGTTGGTTTCGTCGGGAAAAGTCAGGTCGGGCAGCTGTCGGCACCGCCGGTGCCCAGGTTCCGGGGCGCGCTGTCCAGCAGGGGCGACCAGGCCGGGTCCGACCCCCTGCCCTGATAGCCGGACTGGGCGATGACCCGCCCCGACAGGTCCACCATCCACAGATTGGTGTTCCCGCCCCGCGTCTGGCGCGAGAACATCAGATAGCGGCCGTTGGGGGCCCAGGACGGACCTTCCTCGAAATAGGACCGGCTCAGCATCCGCTCGCCCGAGCCGTCGGTGGCCATGACACCGATCCCGAACTGTCCGCCGCCCGACTTGGTGAAGGCGATCAGGTCGCCGCGCGGGCTCCAGGCCGGGGCCGTATAGCTGCCGCCGCCCCGGCTGATCGGCCGCTGGTTCGATCCGTCGGCATTCATCACATACAGGCGCGGCGTCCCGGTCCGGTCGGAGTTGAACACGATCCGCGACGCGTCGGGCGAAAACGACGGCGAGGTGTCGATGCCGGGATCCGAGGTCAGGCGCGACAGCTGGCGGGTGCGCAGGTTCATCACATAGACGTCGGTATTGCCGCCCCGGATGATCGAGAAGGCCACCCTGGTCCCGTCCGGAGAGTATCGCGGCGCCAGGGCCTGGCCGTCGAATTCGCCGAGGCTTTCCCTCCGCCCGGTCTGCAGATTGTACAGGTAGATGCGGCTGTAATCCCGCCCCAGCGCCATATAGGTGATCTCGTTCGGATTGGACGAGAAGCGCGGCGTCAGGATGATCTCGCTGCCGTCGGTCAGGAAGACGGGGTTGTATCCGTCCTGGTCCACGATCGCGAGGCGGCTGAGGCGGTTCAGCTCGGTGCCGCTCTCGGCCACATAGATGATCCGCGTGTCGAACACGCCGGTCTCGCCGGTCATGCGCGCATAGACGACGTCGGCGATCTTGTGCGCGATCCGGCGCCACTGCTCGGGCGTGGCGGTGAAGTTGTAGCTGACCAGCTGGCACTGGCGGTACGGGTCGTACAGGCGAAAGCCGAAGTCGTTCCGGCCATCCGGACGCGGGGTCACCGACCCGTACAGCACCGCCTGGGCCCCGATCTGGGTCCACTGCGGAAAGTTCGGCGCATTGGCCAGCGTCAGGCCCGTCTCGATGAAACTGGCCGGATTGATCGGCTCGAAAAAGCCCGAGCGGCGCAGGTCGCCCGACAGGACTTCGGTCAGGGAGGTGCCGTTCTGGCCGCTGAACGGGGCCACCGCGATCTGGAAGGGGCGCAGCACGCCCTGGTCGATCTCGACCTCGATCGGTTCGCCCGTCTGGGCCGGCTGGGCCTGGGTCTGCTGGCGGCTGGGCCCGTTCAGGCCGGAAGTCTGGGCCTGCGGCGAGGTCGCCAGGATGCCAATGGCCGCCACGGTGCCGAGAAGCAGGTTCAGACGCATCGATGTCTCCTTGAGGCGCAGGCGAGAATGTCCCGGTCCTTATCGCCAGACCGTGTGACAAACGCCAGCTTGCGGGCGATTGGGGCGACTTTCGGGACGGCAATCCTTGCCGGGGAGTGGTGTCAGGGATGGTCAGACGTTGATGCGCCTGCAAATCCTTCGTCATCCTCCGGCGAGCGCAGCGAGACCGGGGGACGCAGCGGCGCGCGGGAGCGCGAACCTGCCGCGCACACAATACCTCCAACATCCGACATGAACAGATCGCCTTCGGCGCCGCTGCGTCCCCCGGTCTGCGCCGCAAAGACGCGGCTTGCCGGAGGATGACGAAAACAGCGGCAGAATCCCGAGCGCCAAAACTAACGATTCCGGCACGCCCGTTCCGTCACGAACACCGGCCGGAACGCGCCGCCCGGAAATCCCTGCGGCACGTCGAACGGCGCGGTCTGGCGGATCGCGCGCAACGCCCCGTCGGCGGCGGCGCGATAGACCGGGTCCGACCGGGCATTGCGCAACGTCGGCCCCGAGGTGATCCGCCCGTCAGCCGACAGGGTGACATCCATCTCGATCCGCAGGGCGTTCGCCCCGGGGATGTCGCAGGGCAGGATCCAGTTCGGATAGACCTGGTTGAAGATGGCGGTCAGCTGCGGTCCCGTGGCCTGCGGAGCCTGTCCGCGTCCCTGCTGGCCGGTCGCGGCGCGTGGTCCCGGGGCCGGGGCCGGACGACGAGGTCCGGCCAGGCTGTCCAGGTCCAGCGACGGCGTCTCGCGCGGGGTCGCGGCCGGGCGGGTCGGCGGTGTGGGGCGGGGCGGTGTGGGACGGGGCGGCGTCGGCGCAGGCGTCGGACGCGGCGCGGGCGTCGGCGGCGTCGGTGCGGGAGGCGTCGGGGCCACCTCGGCCTCGACCGGCGCGGTGGCGGCGTCCTCGGTGACCATTTCCTCGGAGGGATTGTCGGCGGCGGCGGCCTCGACGACTTCGGACGACACGATCGAAACGGGCACCGAAGACACCATCGGCACGATGTCCTCTTCCGCCTGCGGCCAGCGCAGCAGGAACAGGGCCGCCACGCCCGCGTGCAGCAGGATCGCGCCCAGAATCGCCGGGAGGGGGATCGCCGGGGAAGGAGCCCGCGCGGCCATGCTCAGGACTCGGCCGCCGTGTCCGTGATCAGGTTCAGCTTCGTGAACCCGGCCGCCGACAGCCGCGCCATCACCCGCGCCACAGCCTGATAGGGGGCCCGCCCGTCGGCCCGCACGAAGATCGAAAGCTCTTCCCTTTCCGTATCGCCCGCCTCGTCGGTGACCCGTTCGATCAGGGCATCAAAGGCGGTCTCGTCGCGCGCCACGAAGATCGCGCCCTCCTTGTCGATGGAGACGGTCACCGGCGGCTTGTCGGTCTCGACCGCGCTGGCCTCGGTCTTCGGCAGTTCGACCGGCACGCCCACGGTCAGCAGCGGGGCCGAGATCATGAAGATGATCAGCAGCACCAGCATCACGTCGACCAGCGGCGTGACGTTGATCTCGCTCAGCGGCTTCCTGCGCGCGCGGCGTCGGCCCCGGACGTGGCCGCCTCCGCCGCCTCCACCCATCGCCATCTCAGACGCTCCGGCGATAAGGCGCGGCACCGGATGAGGGCGGCGGCGTCACCGGCGCGGGCGTGCCGGATCCCAGCCGACGCGCGACGGCCGCCTGCAGATCGTCGGCGAAGCTTTCCAGCCGCCCGGTGAACTTGCCCGCATCGATCGAGAATTTGTTGTAGGCGACATAGGCCGGAATGGCCGCCGCCAGACCCACGGCGGTGGCGAACAGGGCCTCTGCGATGGCCGGGGCCACCGTGGTCAGATTGGTGTTGCCCGCTGCCGCGATCCGCCCGAAGGCGTTCATGATGCCCCAGACGGTCCCGAACAGGCCAATGAAGGGCGAGGCCGTGGCCACCACCGATAGCACCCCCAGCCCCTCCTCGATCCTCTGGCCCTCGCGCGCGATCAGGGAATCCAGCGCCCGGTCGATGCGGCTGATCAGCAGATTGCCCTGGGTGTCCGTCATCGGCCCCTTCAGGCGCGTCTCCTTCCAGTCGCCCAGGGCGATGACCAGCATGCGCGGCAGGGCATGGGTCGGCTGTGGCCCCGCCTGGGCCGCCACGTCTTCCAGCGAACGCCCCGAGCCGATCGCGTCCTCGAACGCATCGGCCTGGCGGTTCAGGGCGGTGAAGCGGAACGCCTTGTCGATGATGATGGTCCAGGACCAGACCGAGGCCACGGCCAGACCCAGCATCACCCCCTTCACCACCCAGTCGGCGGCCATGAACAGGGTGACCGGGTTCATCATGGAGGCGTCGGTGGCCACGGCGGCAACGGTCATACGGGAATCCTGAATGCGTCTTTCGCCCTATCGAGCGACGGGCGGTGGCGGTTCTAAGGCAGGGTAGCGGAGGACGGGCGGTTCGGGAGCCGCCTATTCCTGACGACCGCCGGTCTGTGGCTGCACCGCCACGGAGACGGGCGCCCCGACCGAGACGATCACCCCCTCATGGCCTTCCTTGGCGATGGAATAGGTCGCCGCGTCGCGCAGCAGCTGGTTGATGCAGGCGCGATCGTTCGCCAGCCCCACGTCCTCACACCCCCGTTTGGCCGCATCGGCCCAGCCGCGCACGCGCCGCGTCGCCGCCTCCGCCCGCTTGATGGAGGCCTCGTCCTCGGCCGCGGCCTGGGCGATCAGGGCCTGACGCGCGCCCTGCTGGTACTGCAGCTCGGCCTGACCGGCCATCTTCTGCTTCCAGACGTTATAGTAGGGACAGCCCACCAGCCCGCCGCCGACCAGCATCGCCAGCAGCAGGAAGGTGACGATCACCGCGCTGCTCGTCATCGTGACGTCCGCAGACGCCTTGTTGTCCGAAGTGGCCATCGATCTCTCCCCCGCTTGCCCGTGAGTCTAGCCGCGCCGCCCCGCGCGGCAAGTGACGAAACCGTCAGACGGATGCCAGCCACGGCGCGACCGCCTCGACCAGGGCCTTCGTCGGCCGCCGGGGCCGCCCGTCCAGATGGATGCAGACCGCCGTCACTTCCGCCCGGCAAAGCGCCTCGCCGTCCCGCTCCACGGCCTGGGAGATCATCAGCCGCGGACCCTTCACCGCATCATAGGTGGTCCGCACGACCATGGCGTCGTCGATCCGCGCCGGCTTGACGAACTGCAGCCTCATCTCCGCGATCACGAAGGCCATTGGGGCCTCGCCCTCCAGCAGCTGCGCATGGCCGATGCCGAGGGCGCGCAGGAAATCGGACCGCCCCCGCTCGAAATAGCGGACATAGTTGGCGTGATAGACCACTCCGGTGAAGTCGGTGTCCTCGTAATAGACCCGCACGGGCAACAGATGCGCACGGCCGTCGAAGCGGCCCATGGCGGGCGGGTCGGTCATGGTCGGGCTCCTTTCGCGGCGTCGGCCCTCTCCTACAGCAAACCCGCGCGGCATGCGCCAAACTTGACCCTGGAGGCCCCCACGCCTACCTGACGGACATGGCCATCCGACGCATCCTGACCATCGACAACGCCTCCGACCTGGCGATCCTGAAACAGGTGTCAAAGCCCGTCGACGGGGTCGACGACGCCGTGCGCGCCCTGATGGATGACATGCTGGACACCATGTATGACGCCCCCGGCATCGGCCTGGCCGCCGTGCAGATCGGCGCGCTTCAGCGCGTGGTCGTCATGGACCTGGGCGACGGCCCGGCCCCTGCGGGCGGCGAACCGGCCGCAGAGGGCGAGGGCGAGGGCGAGGGCGGGAGCCGCGTTCCCAATCCCCGCTACTTCGTCAATCCGGAGGTCCTGTGGGCCTCGGAGGAGACCTTCTGCTACGAGGAAGGCTGCCTCTCCATCCCCGAATATTTCGATCAGGTCGAACGCCCCGCCCGCGTGCGCGTCGCCTATCTGGACCGCAGCGGCACCCGCATCGAGGAAGAGATCGAGGGCCTGTATGCCGTCTGCTTCCAGCACGAGCTGGACCACCTGAACGGCGTGCTGTTCATCGACCACCTGTCGCGCCTGCGCCGCGACCGCGCCATGTCCAGGGTGAAGAAGACCATGCGCCTGAGAGAGGACGCCTGATGGCCCGCGCCAAGTCCCGCATCATCGACCCGACCGGTCGTCGTCGCCTGACGCGCTCGGAGAAGATCGGCATCGGCTCGGTCGCCACCCTGGTCGGCGTCGCCGCCCTGGGCGTGCTCGCCGGCGTCCTGCTGGACCGGCTGCTCGACTTCGACGACGCGCTCGATGCCGGCGGCGAATGGGACGAGGGCGGCGGCGTGGGAACGCGCTGGCAATAGGCCTCCCCCTGCAACGCAACGTCACTTGACGGGACGGCGCGTCCGGACGATTCCGGCTGAGCCTTTCCGGAGCCCGCCATGCCGCACGACCGCCTCACCGTCCTGACCGCCCTCCAGGCCCAGGGCGTCTGCCCGGTCTTCTATCATGCGGACCCCGAGGTCGCGCTGAACGTCATCCGCGCCTGCGCCCGGGGCGGCGCGCCGGTGATCGAGTTCACCAACCGGGGCGACTTCGCCGTCGATCTGTTCGCCGACATCGCCCGCGAGATCGCCCGCACCGACCCGGACATCATCCTCGGCATCGGTTCGGTGCTGGATGCGGGCACGGCCGCCCTGTACCTGAACCGCGCCGCCCGCTTCGTGGTCAGCCCGGCCCTCGTCCCCGAGGTCGCCCAGGTCTGCAACCGGCGCATGGTCGCCTATTTCCCCGGCTGCGGTTCGGTGCGCGACATCACCGAGGCCCACGCCCTGGGCTGCGACATCATCAAACTGTTCCCGGGGGCCTCGGTCGGCGGGCCGGACTTCGTCAAGGCGGTCATGGGCCCCATGCCCTGGACCAAGATCATGCCGACCGGCGGCGTCGATCCCGACGCGGCCTCGATCGCCCGATGGTTCGGCGCGGGCATCGTCGCCGCCGGCATGGGCTCGAAGCTGATCACCGATGCGGCCGTCAAGGCCGGCGACTGGGCGGGGATCGAGGCTTCGGTCCGGTCTGCCGTGGACGCGGTGAAGGCGTTCCGCCAGGCCTGACCGTCTCCTCCCTGTCGCGTAACGATGGGGAGGGGACCACGACGTGGTGGAGGGGGTCTTGCCCCCCTACCGACCTCACCCGCTTGATGACCCCTCCGTCTCCTCCGCTTCCCTGTTGCCGCCCTTTGCGGCGCAGACCCTGAATTACGAACGGGACGATTACCGCTGCGGATACACCGGATATGGCGGCCGACGGGGCTGCTCGGGCGGTGCCGCCTGCAGGGCCTGCATGGCGATGGCCACCGCCGCGTCCAGTTGCGGATCGGCCCCGTCGGCCACGGCGCGGGGGTCCTGATCGACCATCACGTCCGGGGCCACGCCCGCGTTCTCGACCTCCCATTCGCCCTCCGGGTTGAAGAAGCCGACGTTGGGCGAGGTGACCTGGCCGCCGTCCATCAGGGGCGGCATGCCGCCGATCCCGACCAGACCGCCCCAGGTCCGCTTGCCGACCAGGGTGCCCAGCTGCTCGCGCTTGAACATCCAAGGCAGGGCGTCGCCGCCCGAGCCCGCGACCTCATTGGCGATCATCACCTTGGGCCCCAGGATGGCGTGCGCGGGCGTCCGGTCGATGGAGCCGTAGCGCGGCGCCCACCAGCTCTGCAGCCCGCGCCCCAGCACCTCGATGATGTAATCGGCCATCTGGCCGCCGCCGTTGAACCGCTCGTCGATGACAGCCCCTTCGCGGTCGCTCTGGGCGAAATAATAGCGGTTGAAGCTGGTGAACCCGCCCTGCCCCGTGTCGGGCAGATGCACATAGGCCAGCCGCCCGCCCGACAGCCGGTCGACCCTCTGGCGGTTGCCCTCGATCCAGTCGAGGTAGCGCAGGCGCGCCTCGCTGGCGACCGGCTGCACCGTCACGTCGCGCCCGTTGGCCCCCGAGGCCGCGCCCAGTCTCAGCGTCACCATCCGCCCGGCCGTGCCCTCCAGCGCCGCCTGGATGTCCATGTCGGCGCTGACCGCCCGGTCGTCGACCGACAGCACGCAGTCGCCGACCCTTGCATCCACCCCCGGCTGGGCCAGCGGCCCCGTCACGTCGGGCGAGAAGGCCGTCGGGCCATAGATTCTGGTGATGCACCAGCGTCCGCCCTGGATCGCATAGTCGGCCCCCAGAAGGCCGCCCGACACGCGCCGCGCCGACGGAATCGTCCCCCCGCCACCCCTCAGGTGGCCGACCGACATGCCGGTCAGGGCCTCGTGGAACACATAGTTCAGGTCGGTCCGCGACAGGATGGCGTCGGCAAGGGGCTGCAGCCGCGCCTGGACGGCGGTCAGGTCCGAGCCGTGGAAGTTGGGGTCATAGAAATAGGCCCGCTGCATGCGGAACAGCTCGCGATACATCTGGGCCCATTCGGCGCGCGGGTCGCTGCGGACGTCCAGCTGCTCGAACGACACCCCGCCCTCGCCCGCCTTCACCGGCGCATTGGCAGGCACCACGGCCCAGGACGGCGGGCGGGGCGGCGTGCCCGGGACCGCCTCTCCACCTGCGCGCGTCGAGATCAGCATCTTCTCCCCGTCGGCCGACAGCTCGAAGTTCACCACCCGCTGGGCCAGCACCTCGACCTTGCGGTCCTTCAGGGTGAACCGGTTCAGCGACATGTCGGCGGGCCCCGTGGCACCTGCCGGACTGGTCTGTTCCATGAAGAAGATCACGCCGGTCTTGCCCGCCGTCAGGTCCGAATAGGCCCGGACCGGCACCGGCAGGGCGACCGTCCGCCGCTGGATCTGGTCGGGCGTCATCCCGCCGATGTCGATGGCCCTCGGCGGCGTGTTCGCCCCCGACATGGCGTCGCCACCGGTCGTCCGGTCGCCCGCCTCGCCCTCCTCCTCGTCGCTCTGCGGCGCGACCGGCGAGGCGACGCCTGCGTTCAGCGCGACGGCATAGATCGAATGCGTCGGCGTGAAGAGGTTGCTGGTCATGTCCAGCCCATAGGTCTGGCCGCCCGCATTGTTGCTGGCGACGTAATACAGGTAGTCGCCCCCGGCATCGAAGGCCGGGTCGCGCGCATCGCCCAGGTTCGAGGTCAGCGGCGTGGATGTCCCGTCGGCCACCGAATACAGGTTCAGCACCGTCAGCCGGTTGGCCCCGTTGCGCGAATAGACCAGCCAGTTCGAATTCGGCGACCAGGCCATGTCGGTGGACTGAACGGTGAAGCCCCCGTGCGCCTGGGCCGTGCCGACCTCGCCGAGCCGCCCCGTCGTGGTGTCCAGAACCCAGTTGCGCAGATGGTTGTCCGAAAACGCGATCTTCCTCGAATCCGGCGACCAGACCGGATTGGCGTAATAGGTCGGCTCGGCCGCCAGAGGAAACTTCCGCACCGCGCCCTCGCCGTTCTGCGGCGCGACGTGCAGGGCATACAGGCCGGACTCGTCCGAGAAATAGGCCACACTCTGCCCGTCCGGGCTCCAGGCCGGGCTGCGCTCCATCACGCCCGGCGTATTGGTCAGGTTGCGCACCGACCCGCGCGTGACCGGTGCCGTCAGGATCTCGCCCCGCGCCTCCACCGCCACCCGCGCGGCCGAGGGCGACAGGCTGACCGCCTGCACCTGGTCGGCGACATTGATGATGCGCGGCCGGGCGTCTGGCATGTCACCGGCGACGTCCACGCCCAGGGCCTGCGGCTCGCCGCCCGGCACCAGGGTCGACAGCGTGCCCAGCCGGTCGAAGATCAGGGTCCGGCCGTCCGTCGACAGCGACCGGATCGGCGACCCGTCGTTGGTCCACACACTGGCCACGGCCCGCGTCGCCGGATCGTAGCTGTAGATCGAGATCGGCCCGTCGCGGTCCGACAGGAAGTAGATCCTGCCGCCCATCCACACCGGCGACAGGTCGTTGCTGCCCTGGCCTTGCGGCACCTCGACCGTCGCCAGCCCGTCCAGCGTCGTCACCTTGATGGTCGACGCCCTCCCGCCGCGATAGTTGCCCCAGGCCGTATAGTTGCCGAACTCGAACCCGAAAGCCGGGGCGAAGGGGCTGTAGGCGATGGCCCGCCCGTCCGGCGACATCTGGCCGGTGTGGGCATAGGGCAGAGGCATGACATCCGGCGCGCCGCCCTCGGCCGACACGGAGAACAGCTGGGTGTAGCGGCTGGCCGCCGACCGGTTCGAGCGGAACAGGACCCGGCTGCCGTCCGGCGACCATCCCACCGCTGCGTCATTGCCGGGGTGCCAGGTGATCCGCTTCGGCTGCCCGCCGCTGGCCGGCACGGTATAGACGTCGATGTTGCCGTCATATTCGCCGGTGAAGGCGATGCTGCGTCCGTCGGGCGAGAACATCGGCGCGCTCTCGATCCCGACCCCGATCGTCAGGCGCTGCGCCCGCCCGCCGCCGCGCGCCACGGTCCACAGGTCCCCGCCATAGACGAAGGCCACCTGATCGGCGCTGATCGCGGGCTGCTGCAGGATCTGCGACTGGGCCGACGCCTCGCCCGCCAGCCCTCCCGAGACCAGTGCGCTCGATGCGAGCCACAACGCCATCCGGCGACCCAGACCCAGAACCATCTTCAACCCCCATGGAACAGGCAGGGATACTCCGTCAGCGGATCGACGCTGGCAAGGCCGCGCGCCAGGGGCATCGGGCTCAGGCTTCGAACATCTCGGGCAGACGCCCGGCCCGGAAGAGGATGGTGGGGCTCTCGTCGTAATCGCCCATCTCGGTATCGGCCGAGACCGAAAACGCCACCACGCCCAGCCGGAGGGGGGCCAGCCGCTCGGCCTTGCGCTGTGCCTCCGCGGCATCCTTGCATCCGACCTGAGGCTCCGCCTTCAGCCCGCTGCCGCGCCCCTGAACATAGGCCTGCACGATAAACACGGTCTCGGTCGCCATCCGCGCGACAGGGGCCTGTTCGGACCTGGCGTCAAGGGCGCAGCGAATGCAAACCTACGAACGCGCCGCGAAGAACATCAGATAGACCAGTCGTCCGGTTTCGGGCGTCGTGCCGAACCCGGGCCGGCTGTTGTGGAACAGCCAGGGCGAGAACAGGGCCAGCCGGTTGAACCGCATGGGAAGGCTCATCGTCCTTTCCCAGGCACTGGGCTTCAGGGTGTCGCGGTTCACGACATCTTCGATCAGGGCGTTGATGTCGCCATAGCCAGCCCTGACGAGACCATCGTCCGTCATCGGAACACGGTCCAGCCCCGTGCGCCTGTGGCGATAGAAGTCCGTTCCGCCCCGCGCGTGCTCCGGCGGGCTCAGATACAGGATGCCGGAAAAATAGGCCGGATCGATATGAACGCCGCTGGCCCCGCGGTCGCTGGCCAATGCGATCCGGCAGTGGCCATGCAGGGTGCCCGGCGCGGCCTGCACCGGCACTCCGATCAGGCGCGACACGGTCTCGTCCAGGCCCGGGATCTCGATCGCCCGGTCCGAGGTGACCCCCGAATAGTTGCCGTGCTGCGCAGCGCGGTCATATCCCAGGGCCAGCGCACGCTGACGCAGGTCCTGGGGATTGGCCAGGAAGTCGTCGACCAGGACGACCGAGGGCAGGCTCACGCCCGCCCCCGCTCGCGACCTCGCACGATCGACGTCAGAAGCGCCAGCTGAGCGCTGCGCGGTAGGTCTGGTAGTTGATATCGTCCCGCTCGGTCGTCGTGTCGGCCGAGATGTCCAGCTTCATGTCGCCCCGGCTGACCGACAGTCCGCCGCCCAGCTCGAACCAGCTGTTCTCGCCGGTCGCCCGCGGGACTCTCAGCCGGTTGCCCACGCCCGCAAAGCCCACCACGAACGGGGCGTCGCCATCGCTGAACTCATGCACCAGACGGACGGAGCTGTGCGGCGCGATGGCATAGCCGTGGGTGTTGAACGGCAGCGCGAAGTCGATGCCCACACGGCCCTGCAAGCTGTTGTAGCGCCCGCTGCCGATATCCAGAGCGGCCGAGCCCCCGGTTTCGCGCACGTCATCGAAATCCGTGGTCGTGGCACGCAGGCTGGCCTGGGGCGTCATGAAGACGCCGCCATTTTCGTACTCCTTGCTGATCGAGGCCTCGCCACCGAAGGAGAAGACGTCTTCCGAGCTGGTGAGGGTCTGCGTCGTCGTGCCCAGCGTCACCAGGCGCTCGGTGTCCAGGCTGGTCGTGCCGATGTTGCCGCCGACCGACAGAATAAAGCCGTCGCCGACTTCACGCGTGGCGTAGATCGCGCCGCGGAAGGTGTCGGACCCGGTCTTCTGCAGGGGCGTGGCCGAGCCGTCGCTGCTCGCATAGGCCAGGTTGGCACCGAGCATCCAGCCCGTTTCCGGATAGAGTTCCACGCCCGCCACGCCGAACCAGCCGTCCAGCGTATCGCGCTTGTCCCCACCGAACGTCGGGCGGGAATCGCCTTCGAAATAACCGGCATGGATATAGGCACCGACGTCATCGGGCAGGGTCATGCGCCGGACAGGGCCCGTCGCGGATTGCAGCTGGGTCATCAGCGACTGACGGTCGAACTCGCCATTCAGCGACATGGCTGCGGGATTGCCGCCGATGGTCAGGGTGCCGGCCAGGTCGTGGCGGGCGCCCTTGTGCATCCGGTCGGACGTGAAGTCCGCCAGCACCTCATTGACGAGCACGGCCTGGGACCGCTTGGCCAGGGCCACGTGCGGTGCCAGCTGGTTCAGGGTCGAACGGATGCCGGCCAGGCTCTGGATGTCCGTCTGATCGTAGATCCCGGCGAGGGCCGCATAGTTGGCCGCCCGGTTGGCATCCAGCAGTCGACCGGTGAACAGTTCCCCCCGGCGCACGCCGCTCAGGGTGGCATAGTCCAGAGCGTCGATGCGGACGCCCACGGACGAGCTGGTATAGCTGACGGTGCCGTAAAGGATCGGGGTCAGCTGGGTGTTCAGGGTGGTGAACTGGCCCGTCACGCCGCCCGCGGCCGAAAGCACGGTATAGCTCGCGCCATAGCTCGGCCGACCGATGGCGTTCAGCGTCAGGGTCCCGCCCAGCAGCGCCGTGCCCGCCTGACCCGACCCTGCCGCGACGCTCAGGCGATCGGCGCCGGTCGTCGCGATATCGATCACCAGCCGGCTGCCCGAGGACAGCACCAGATTGCCGTCGATCCCCAGGGCGCCCACGCCGCCGAGCGTACCGGGGGTGATGGTGCCCATCACATTGGTCACGAACGGTGCCGCGATCCGGCCATTGCCCGACAGCAGACCGCTCAGGATCATATAGTCCCCGCGCGAGGTCAGGTTACCGTCGACCGACAGCGTGCCGGTCATCTGGTTGACGTCCATCAGACTGGTCAGCGACCCGCCCGTGGCGATGTTCAGACGGCTGTTGGCGCCGGTGATCCGGAACCGGTCGACCGTGGCGGTCGAGCTCAGCGTGGTGGTGCCCTGGGCCGACAGATTGACGTCGAAATACCGGCCGATCGAACCCGTCAGGCGGTCGGGATCCACGTTGTTGGGCGTGAAGCCTGTCGCGCCCGGCAGGCCGTTGGCCAGGGTCGCGGCCGGCAGGGCGGCCAGACCGATGGTCCCCCCGGCCTGGGCCGTCGCCTCGCCCGAAACCTCGACCTGGGCCTCGGCATAGCCACTGACCGGCTCGATGATCGCCTCGCCGGGCGCATGGGTGGCGACACCCACGTCGGACCCGCCCCCGGTCCCGATCGGCCGGGTGTCGACCCGATTGACGCCGGTCGCGACGTTCAGGCACTCGCTGATACCGCCGGACTGGAAGCAAATCTCGCCGAACTGGCCCGAGGTGCCGTTCTTCTGCTGGCCGGGGTCGTTGGGCAGGCCGTTGATGATCTGGCCGGTGGGGCCGATGATCTGGTAGTTCGGATCCAGGGTGGTGACCCAGTTGGTCGGATCGGTCCAGGCCCGGTCACCCGCGACATTGCTGACATAGCGGTACGGATTGTTCGCCGCGATCCAGTCCCAGTACAGATACAGCGGCTGATAGAAGCTGACCGTGCCATATCCGTTCGACGACTGGGCACCGAAGAACCGCGTATAGCCGCCCGACAGCACGCCGATGGCCAGGTTCAGGTTCTGGGCGTTCTGCAGGATCAGCGGCCCGCCGGAATCCCCCCCGGCCGTCGTGCCCTCGGTCGTGCCTCGGGCATTGTCGCGAAAGGCGTTGAAATCGAAGCGGCTGGCCCCGGCCGTGCCGCGCAGGGGATCGTCGAAGTCGATGAAATAGAGGTTCTGGGTCAGGCCGTTGGGCGCACCGCCGAACAGGAAGCCTTCGAACGTCTGGAGCGAGGTCAGGGCGCCGACGATGTTGTCGGCGATCCGGCGTCGGAAATCGATCGGGGCCGTGCCGCTGGTTCCCGTGCCGTTGCCGCCATATCCGGCGATGCCGACGTTATAGCCCGTGCCCGCGGCCGTGATCGTCGTCGGGGCCAGCGGCGAGAACAGCATGGCCCAGGTCGGAATGCCGGCGGCCGGCGTGTCCAGCGTCGCGGTCGCGACATCGCCGTACAGGAAGCCTCGCGCCGCCGGCTCCAGCGACAGCGGATTGTAGCGGACCTGATCGACGTTGAAGAAGGACGACCCGATGTTGGTCCGGTACTGGTTGGGACCGGCCAGCAGCCATTGTATCAGCTCATCCGGTCGGCCCGCAGCCTCGGCGCGGAGGTTGGCCTCGAAGCCGAACCCGATCCGTGTTCCGCCCGCGCCATAGGCGATGGCCGACCGGGTGTTCACGCAGTGGGCGGCGAACAGCACCGTCCGCGGGTTGATCAGCGAGCCCGTGCACAGGCCCACCGAACCGCCGCCGTTATCGATGATCATCTGGCCGATGCCGGTGATGTTGACCGGGTCCCGCGCCGTCGTCGGCGTGTTCGGGTTGGCGATCAGGATCTGCGGTTCCGGCGCGACCGGCACGACCTGGCCGGCCGAGTGGGGCACGGGCGCGACCGGCGCGACATAGCCGTTATGCGGCTCGGGCGAGGTGGGCGCGACATAGCCGGACTGGGCTGCCGCCGCCATCGGGACAAGCAGGATGGCGCTGGACAGCATCAGGCTGTGGCGCAGGTTCGCATTGGTCGTCATGAAGGCCCCCGGAAACACAATTCAACCTTTGTGACGGACGACGGGGGCGTTTCGCAACCCTTAACATCGGGCACGGGACAATTCCGCCATCGGATGGTGATTCGCGGCCACGCCTCGCGCCACGACCGTCCGTTCACAGCACAATCGTCACCCCTCATCACGCTCCGGCACCTCGCCCCCCAGCTCCCGGACCAGGGCTTCCAGACGTCGCATCCGCCGCAGGTTGTCCATGCGCCACGCGGAGACCGCCGCGCGCTTGGCACCCTCGATCCGGGCAAAGCGCTTGCGCAAGGGATAGGTCGGCGACTCCGTGTCCGGGCCATCCGGTTCCACGCAGAACCGCGCCCGGGCCGCATCGTTCTCGGTCACCAGAATGTCGAACAGCAGCTGCAGATCGATGGTCTCGATCGTGATCTTCGCCGCCTCCGCGCTCTTCGCCTCCCGCTCCGCCAGCCGCGCATAGGTCTCGGCCAGCCCGGCCAGAGCCTTCGCCTCGTTCCACAGCCGCCCCTTCATCGCCCGCCCGCTGGCCAGGGTCGCCGCCCGGGCCAGTTCGGCCGGGTCCGTCGCCGAGGCATCGTCGACCGGCGCGGGCTGGAACAGCGCCTTCAGCGCCCGCGACCCCACCGGCTGCATCGACCGGACCGAGGCCTCCTCCTCCTCGACCATCCGCGCATGGGCCCGCGCCCGCGCATCGCCCATCCCCTTCTTGGTCCAGCCGTCGCGGCAGGCGTAACGATAGACCGACGAGGGCGCGACCTTCCACTTGGCCCCGATGTCCTTCGCCGTCGCCCCGTTCCTGTATTCCTCGGCGATGATCGCCCAGGTCTCGGGCTTCAGCCGGAAATGGGTCGCGGGCGCTTCGACATAGGCTCGGGTCATGCCCCCATTATTGCCGTGCCAGAAGACAAGGCGCGTTCGACGCCGCGATTTCATCGGCCACCCCTGAAACGAAACGCCAATTCGCCGCCAGCGCGGACAATCCGGTCCCCGGGAGCGGACATCCCGCCCCTCTCCTCCCCCGTCATGGGGCAGGGGGACCGCGAAGCGGTGGAGGGGTTCTTGACGCGCGCCAGAACGACTTGAGGAAAGGCACAACCTGCGCGACCATCCGCCATGGCCAAGGGCGTGTTCACGACAAAGCTTAGTCCGAGCTACGACGACCTCCCCGAGGAACGATACCACTTTGGCCGGGACTATCTCGCCCGCGTCGAGCGAACGCTTGGCGACACGATCGTGTATTACGAGCCCAGACGAAGCTCGGAGCATCTGAGCAGCCGTGGGGGGCGACAGTCCTACTTCGCGGTAGCGAGGCCCTATAAAATCACGGAAGACCCGAAGAAGGCTGATCACTTCTATTGCCACGTTTCGGACTATCTGGATTTCGAACAGGCAGTCTCATTTCGTAACGGCAGCACATATTTCGAGAACGCTCTTCGGCGCGACGACGGCGGTACGAACAGGGGAGCCTTTGGCCATGCCGTTCGCATCGTCCCTGAAGACGAGTTCGAGGCAATTTTGGCGGCGGGTTACAGCACCTCCCGCGTCGACTTCGCCATCCAACCAGACCTGGCCACACCGCTCTCAAGTTTCGCTGAAGACATGGCCCAGTTTGAGCGGCCGATGGTGGAGCTGACCATCACAAAGCCGTTCAGGGACGTTGCCTTTCGCCGTTCGGTCCGCGCGGCCTATGACAATCGCTGCGCCGTCACCGGCCTCCGATTGATCAACGGCGGCGGCCGACCAGAGGTCCAAGCCGCGCATATCCAAGCGGTAGAGGATCGTGGCCCGGACTCGGTCCGCAATGGCCTTGCTCTATCGGGTACCATTCATTGGCTGTTCGATCGCGGGCTGATCGCCGTGGCTGACGACATGCGCATCTTGAAGGCCAAGGGGCATGTGCCCGACGAAGTCGAACGTCTGATCAACGCCAGCGGCTACATCAACCTTCCGCCCGATCCGAACCATCGACCCCATCCGGCGTTCCTGAGCTTCCACCGGGAAAATCGGTTCAAGGGATAGACATAGCGGCCACGTTAGGCTCGACCCGGTCCATAGGGGTTCCGCTCGAACCGGATCAGGTCATGCTTCTCAGCAAACCACGCAACGAAGGCTGAGGGCTTGTCGCCTTCCTGCCAGTAGCGATTGAGCTCGTCGTCGCTGAGGCCAGCGTCCGAGGTGTCAATGCACCAGTCTCGCAGCATCAGGCGATCGACTTCGGCAATCCACGCGACCCGCTCTATTGTCATCTCTGTTCCTTGCCATTCCAGCCGCCAAATGAGAACATAGCACGAACATTTCGTGGTGGCATGGTTAATGCATGGGTCGGCTCTGCGCTCGAAAGTGATAGGATCGACCATGGCCGACACCACGATTGAATGGACAGACTCTACCTGGAATCCTGTCGCCGGCTGCACGGTGATCACGCCGGGATGCACGAACTGCTATGCAATGCGCATGGCGGCGCGGCTCGATGCGATGGGCGTTCCAAAGTACGAGGGACTGACGCGAAAGAGTGGCGATCGCTATGTCTGGACGGGAAAAGTGCGACTTGACGAAGCCTCGCTCGACGCCCCGCTCAAGTGGCGCAAGCCGCGAAAGATTTTCGTCAACTCGATGTCGGACCTTTTTCACGCGGACGTTCCTGCAGAATTCATAGCGCGCGTGTGGAAGGTGATGGAACAGACACCTCAGCACACATATCAAATTCTAACCAAGCGACCCGAGCGCATGCGTGAGGTGCTCGTGGCACTCGACTTGCCGGTACTGCCGCACGTGTGGCTGGGTGCCAGCGTTGAGGACTCAGCGGTTCTCAGTCGGCTTGATGATCTAAGAGCGACGCCAGCAATCATCCGTTTCGTGTCGTTCGAACCCCTAATAGGGTCGGTGGCGAATGCCGACCTAACAGACATTCATTGGGCGATCATTGGGGGCGAGTCCGGTCCGCGAGCGCGCGTGATGGATCCGGAATGGGTCGAGGAAATCCAGCTTTGCTGTCGAAATGCCGGGACGGCGTTCTTCTTCAAGCAGTGGGGAGGCCGGAATAAGAAAGCAACTGGCCGATCGCTGCACGGCCGGGAGTGGAACGAACTACCGGAATCTGCAACGTTGTAAACGGACAACTGAAAGGCGATTCGTTGGCGACCGATATGCAGGCCTACGCTGGTCGTGAGCAGACACAAGCAAAGCACTTCATCCTTCGAAAGTACCTGCAAGCGCTGGCCTTCAAGGTGCTGCGGCATTGGGATGTTACGTATGTGGACGGCTTTTCGGGGCCTTGGAAAGCCGAGCGAGAGGACTACGGTGATACGTCCTTCATGATCGCCATCAACGTCCTAAAAGACGCTCAGAATCTGATCAAGGAACAAACTGGACTCCGGCGACGTATCCGCTGCTTCTTCTCTGAAAACGACCCTGAGGCATACGCCCAGCTCGAAGCGGCTGTTAGGCCTCATCATCGACCCGCGGATGGCTTTGAGATTCAGACTTTTTGCGGAAAGTTCGAAGACGCGGTTCCTACCATTCAATCGTTTATCGGTATCTCGTTTCCACTGATCTTTATCGATCCAACCGGCTGGACTGGATATCCATTCTCGAAAATCTCGCCGCTGTTTCAGCGTGAGAAATGCGAAGTGCTCATCAACTTTATGTACGCATTCGTCAGCCGCTTCCTAAACCATCCGGACGAAAAGATCATTGGATCGCTCGACCCAATCCTAGGAGGTTCAGGCTGGCAAACTCGCCTAGAGGCCGGCATGGAACCCGCCTTGGCTGTGGAAAGTCTATTCCGCTCAACCCTGCGACAAGCCGGCTCCTTCGACTACGTTGTCTCCACGCGGATCGACAAAAGCACGGAAGATAGGCCTCACTTTTTCTTGGCCTACGGGACGAAAGATCGTGCTGGTCTAAAAGCGTTTCGGGACATCGAGTACGCTGCCCTGCGCGAGCACGCGAGAAATCGGTCTACCGCCAAAGAACGAAAGCGTGAAGACAAAACGGGCAACGTCGACTTGTTCGCCGCTTTCGAAGCCGATGTTCAGGAAGCCTCGATTGAATCAGTCGTTGCGCAACAAAAGCTATTGGCGCGCTCGCATCTGACCAACCTCCTACGAGCGGGACCCACGCGGTTTTCCCAAGTTACAGACGTCTTGCTGCAAGCGTTCATGCTTAGGGAAACGAACGTGAAAGATATCTGCGTCGAATTGAGTCGATCGAACACGATCGCAAACACTTGGGGTACCGGAGGTCGGAAGCCTCAAGGTGATTCAATCATTCAGTTGATAGTCAATTAGCGTTTCGACCTTACTGGCGCATCCGCGTCTTGCTGGGCTTCTGATCCTCACGCCGCGAGGATGACCGCGTGGTCGACCTCCCGCGCCGCATAGGCCAGGCAGGCCGAGATGTCCTCGGCCTCCAGATCGGGGTGGTGTTCGAGGATGGAGGCCGGGGTTTCCCCGGCAGCCAGCATGCCCAGGACATCGCTGACACGAATCCGCATGCCCCGGATGCATGGACGCCCCCCACAGGTGTCGGGACGGATCGTGATGCGGGCCAGAAGATCGCTCATGACCGAACCTTAGCGCAAAGTCGGGCGCGGCGAAATCGGGGTGGTTCGTGTTGGTCTGTGTCATGCCGCCATCATCCTGCTCGTCGATATCGAGAGGATAAGTCGGCCGCTGAAGCGGCAACGCGGGTCGGACCTAATGCCGAATGGCGTTCTATTTCAGATAGCTAAGTCCGGAGAGGTGCTGGCCTGGTCGGGGGTATAACCCCCTCAATCCTCATCCATCTTCAGCGCGGCGATGAAGGCCTCCTGCGGGATCTCCACCTTGCCGAACTGGCGCATCCGCTTCTTGCCGGCCTTCTGCTTCTCCAGCAGCTTCTTCTTGCGCGTCGCGTCGCCGCCATAGCATTTCGACGTCACGTCCTTCCTCAGGGCGCGGACGGTCTCGCGGGCGATGATCTTGCCGCCGATGGCGGCCTGGATCGGGATGACGAACATGTGGGGCGGGATCAGGTCCTTCATCTTCTCGACCATGCCCCGGCCGCGCGTCTCGGCCCGGCCGCGGTGGACCAGCATGGACAGGGCATCGACCGGCTCGGCATTGACCAGAATGCTCATCTTGACCAGATCGCCGACCTTGTAGTCCGTCAGCTCGTAATCGAAGCTGGCATAGCCCTTGGAGATGGACTTCAGCCGGTCGTAGAAGTCGAAGACGACCTCGTTCAGCGGCAGCTCATAGACCACCAGCGCCCGGGTGCCGACGTAGGACAGCTCGATCTGGCTGCCGCGCCGGTCCTGACACAGTTTGATGACCCCGCCGAGGTATTCGTCGGGGGTCAGGATGGTGGCCTTGATCCAGGGTTCCGAGATGGTCTCGATCTGCATCACATCGGGCAGGTCGGCGGGGTTGTGCAGGTCCAGCGTCGTGCCGTCCCTCAGGCCGATCTTGTAGACCACCGACGGCGCCGTCGCGATCAGGTCCAGGTTGAACTCGCGGCTGAGCCGCTCCTGGATGATCTCCAGATGCAGCAGCCCCAGGAAGCCGCAGCGGAAGCCGAAGCCGAGGGCGGCGCTGGATTCCATCTCATAGGTGAAGGAGGCATCGTTCAGCCGCAGGCGGCCGATGGCGGCGCGCAGGTCCTCGAAATCGGCGGCGTCGACCGGGAACAGGCCGCAGAAGACCACCGACTGGACGTCCTTGAACCCCTTCAGCGGCTCGGCCGTGGGCTTCTTTTCGTCGGTGATGGTGTCGCCGACGGCGGCGTGGGCGACCTCCTTGATCTGGGCGGTGATGAAGCCGACCTCGCCGGGGCCGAGGCTTTCGACCGGAGTGTTCTTGGGCAGGAAGACGCCGACCCGGTCGACCAGATGGGTCGAGCCGTTCTGCATCATCTTGACCCGCATCCCGGCCTTCAGCTGGCCGTCGAACACGCGCACCAGGACCACGACGCCCAGATAGGGGTCGTACCAGGCGTCGACCAGCAGGGCCTTCAGCGGGGCGTCGGGGTCGCCCTTCGGGGCCGGCAGGCGGGTGACGATGGCCTCCAGCACCTCCTCGATGCCGATGCCGGACTTGGCGCTGCACAGGACGGCGTCGCTGGCATCGATGCCGATGACGTCCTCGATCTGCTGGCGCACCCGCTCGGGCTCGGCGGCGGGCAGGTCGATCTTGTTCAGGACCGGCACGATCTCGTGATTGTTGTCGATGGCCTGATAGACATTGGCCAGGGTCTGGGCCTCGACGCCCTGACTGGCGTCCACGACCAGCAGCGAGCCCTCACAGGCGGCCAGCGAGCGCGAGACCTCATAGGCGAAGTCCACATGCCCCGGCGTGTCCATCAGGTTCAGGACGTAGTCGAGCCCGTCCCGGGCCGTATAGTTCAGCCGCACCGTCTGCGCCTTGATCGTGATCCCCCGCTCCTTCTCGATATCCATCGAATCCAGAACCTGGGCCGACATCTCCCGCGCCGTCAGGCCTCCGGTAAACTGGATCAGCCGGTCGGACAGGGTCGATTTCCCATGGTCAATGTGGGCGACCACGGAGAAGTTGCGGATTCGGTCGATGGGGGGCGTCGTCATGGTGCGGCGCGGTTAGCATGGCCCGGGCTGTCGCGCCAACGCGGCAGAAGGTGCGAACGACCGTCACATCTGTGGCCCATTACTTCGACGTAATGCGACGGTCGCGCGTTTGAGAACGCGCGGTGAACGCGGTATGAGGCCTCGCGCCGCCAAAGCTTGGCCTGGCAAAGACCCGACTTCCGGCCGGCGATTTCGCCCGCCTCATCGACAGGACCCTTCCGTGGCCCCCACGACGCCGACGCGCCTTCGTTCCTCCGCCCTGACCATTGGTGCCATTGCGGCACTGGGCCTGTTGATCACCGCCTGCGGAGGCGGGGACAAGGAAAAGGCCGCACCGGTCCAGCGTCAGTCGGTGACGGCCGCGACGGTGGTAGCCACCAACCTTCCGCGTGTCGTCAACGCCTCGGGCAGCGTCTCGGCCTGGGAAGAGGTGCCGGTGGGCGCCGAGACCGGAGGCCTGGTCGCCACTGGCGTCTTCGTCGACGAGGGGACCTATGTCCGGCAGGGTCAGGCCCTGGTCCAGCTGAACGACGCCGTCCTGCGCGCCCAACTCAGCCAGCAGCAGGCGCAGGTCCAGACCGCCGAGGCCAACCTCGCGCGTGACGATGCGGCCCTGGCCCGGTCACGGGAGTTGAAAGAGCGCGGCTTCCTCAGCCAGGCCTCGCTGGACACAGCCCAGGCCAATCAGCGCGCCTCGGCGGCGGGCGTCGCCCAGGCGCGCGCAGCCCTCAGCCAGACCCAGACCCAGCTCAATCAGGCCACCGTACGCGCCCCGGTGTCGGGCCTCGTCATCCGGCGCAGCGTCACGCGTGGGCAGATCGTTCAGGCGGGCTCGGAGCTGTTCCGCATCGTTCGCGACGGCCGTCTGGAACTGGACGCCCAGGTGCCCGAGACGGACCTGCCGCTGGTCCGCGCCGGCATGTCGGCCGTCATCGTCGCCGACCAGGGCGGCGAGACCGCCGGCACGGTTCGGATCGTGACGTCGGAAGTCGATCCCCAGACCCGCCTTGGCGTCGCGCGCGTGGCCCTGACCAACGGCACCGGCCTGCGTCCGGGCATGTTCGCCCGCGCGCGTATCGATGTCGGCGACGCGCCGGTGCTGACCGTGCCATCGGACTCGGTCGTGTTCCGCGAGGGCCGGGCGGGCGTCTATGTCATCGACGCCAACTCCACCGTGAAGTTCGTGCCCGTCCAGACCGGCGATCGATCCGGCAGTCTGGTCGCGGTGACCGCAGGTCTCGGTGCCGGTCAGCGTGTGGTGGTCCAGGGGTCCGGGTTCCTGGGCGAGGGTGACGCAGTAAGCGTGACAGACGCCAGTGCCGCAGCCGGCGCACCCGCGACGACTCCGGCTGCCGGAGCCGCGCGATGAATTTCGCCAACATCTCGTCCTGGTCGATCCGGAATCCGATCCCGATCATCCTGATGTTCGTCATCCTGACGCTGGCGGGCGTCGGCAGTTACTTCAATCTGCGCACCAATAACTTCCCCGACGTCGACCTGCCGGTCGTGGCCGTTTCGGTCGTACAGGCCGGGGCGGCTCCGACCGAAATGGAGACCCAGGTGACCCGCCTGGTCGAGGATGCCGTGGCCGGTCTGGGGCAGGTCAAACACATCACTTCGACGGTCAACGACAGCGTTTCCACCACGTCGATCGAGTTCCAGCTGGGTGTCGACCTGGAAAAGGTCACCAATGACGTGCGCAATGCCGTGACAGGCATCCGCCAGAACCTGCCCGCCGATGTTCAGGAACCGATCGTTCAACGCATCGAGTTCACCGGCACTCCCATTGCCAATTTCGTCGTGCGCGCGCCGGGCATGAGCCCTGAGGAACTCAGCTGGTTCGTCGACAATACGGTGGCCAAGCGCCTTCTGACCGTGAAGGGCGTCAGCCAGATCCAGCGTGACGGCGGCGTCGATCGCGAAATCCGCATCAAGCTGGATCCAGGCCGGCTGGAGGCCCAGGGCATCACGGCCGCGGCCGTCTCGAGCCAGCTGCGCGGCTCCAATATCAATCTGCCCGGCGGGCGCGGCGAGATCGGCGGCGAGGAACAGGCGATCCGGACGGTCGGCTCGGCATCGTCGGTCGAGGCCCTGGCGCAGACCCTGATCCCCGTCGATGGCCGCACGGTCCGGCTGGGCGACCTCGGCCAGGTCATGGACGAGTGGTCCGAGCCGCGCGGGCGTGCCCGGTTCAACGGACAGGAAGTGGTCGGCTTCGGCGTCGTCCGCTCGATCGGGTCCAGCGAGGTCGACGTCTACGAGCAGTCCAGGGCTGCGATCGAGGCCCTGGACGCCGAACGCGCCGACGTGACGATCGAGGAGGTCGCCAACACCACCTCGGACGTCATCAACAACTTCCACGCCTCGGTCGAGGCTCTGCTGCTTGGCGCGATCCTGGCCGTGATCGTGGTGTTCGTCTTCCTGCGTGACTGGCGTGCGACCTTCATCACCGCCGTGGCCATGCCCCTGTCGCTGATCCCGACGTTCTGGATCATGGACCTGACCAACCAGTCCCTGAACGTGGTCACCCTGCTGGCCCTGTCGCTGACGGTCGGCATCCTGGTCGATGACGCCATCGTCGAGATCGAGAACATCGTCCGCCACATCCGGCAGGGCAAGGCACCCTATCCCGCCGCGATCGAGGCGGCCGACGAGATCGGCCTGGCGGTCCTGGCCACCACCGCCACCCTGGTCGCGGTGTTTGCGCCCACGGGCTTCATGCCGGGCATCGTCGGGCAGTTCTTCAAGAGCTTCGCCATCGCCACCTGCGTCAGCGTGCTGTTCTCCCTGCTGGTCGCCCGAACCCTGACACCCCTGATGGGTGCCTATCTGCTGAAGGCCGATCAGGGCAAGGAACACGCGGATCCGTTCTGGATGGCCCCCTATCAGAAGGCCCTGGCCTGGGCGCTGGGCAGTTCGGCATCGCGCGCCGAGACGGACCTGGTGAGGGCGAGGCGTCCGCTGGGGCGGCGGATCAGGGATCGCCTGCTGGATCATCGACTGTGGGTGTTGGGCATGGGCGGCCTGTTCTTCTTCCTCTCGATCTGGCTGGCCACGAGGATCCCGGGCGAGTTCATTCCCGTCGAAGACGTGTCCCGTTCCAGCGTGACGGTCGAGATGGCCCCGGGCACCACCCTGGACCAGACCGACGCCGCCGTTCAGCGGATCACCCGGGAATTGCAGAAGCGGCCCGAGGTCGCATCGGTCTATTCGTCGATCGGCTCGGCCACGACCAGCTTCGGCGGTGGAGGCAATTCGAGCGCCGGGGAGGTCCGCCGTGCCAGTCTGACGGTCAACCTTGTGCCCAAGGCCGATCGCAGCATCAGCCAACAGGCGCTGGAAGCCGAGGTGGGGCCGATCCTTCGCCAGACGCCCGGTGCCCGCGTGCAGTTCGGTAGTGGCGGCGGCGGGGGAGGCGGCAGCCTGCTGACCATCGCCCTGGTGGGCGACGACGGCGCGACGCTGGAGGCCACCGCCGCCAATGTGGCCCGCGAGATGCGTGGCATCGACGGCCTGTCGAACGTGGTATCCTCGGCCGCCCTGGTTCGTCCTGAAATCCTGATCACGCCAAAGGCCGATGTCGCCGCCCTGACCGGCGTCTCGACCCAGGACATCAGCCAGGCCGCCCGCGTGGCCACCCTGGGCGACGCCGACCAGCTCTTGCCCAAGTTCAACCTGGGCGACCGGCAGATTCCCATCCGCGTCATGCTGACCGAAGATTCCCGCCAATCCATCAGTGTGATCGAGAATCTGAAAGTACCGACCGCGTCGGGCAGTTCGGTCCCCCTCTCGGCCGTCGCCGACATCAGTTTCGGGGCCGGTCCCAACCAGATCGACCGCTATGACCGGCGCCGCGTCGCGAACATCACCGCGGAGATGCCCGGAACGACGCTCGGGTTGGCGACCACGGCCGTGAACGCCCTGCCCTCGATCGCCAACCTGCCGGCCGGTGTCGCCCAGGCCGCCTCCGGCGATGTGGAGAGCTTCCAGGAGCTGGGCGTCGGCTTCGGCTTCGCGATCGTGACCGGAATCCTGCTGATGTACGCGGTGCTGGTCCTGCTGTTCAAAAGCTTCCTGCACCCGATCACCATCCTGGCCGCCCTGCCGGTCTCGTTCGGCGGGGCTTTCATCGCCCTGCTGCTCACCGGCAAGTCGCTGTCCATGCCCGCCCTGATCGGCATCATCATGCTGACGGGGATCGCGGCCAAGAATTCCATCCTTCTGGTGGACTACGCCATCATCGCCATGCACGAGGGGATGAGCCGCTACGACGCCCTGATGGACTCGGCTCACAAGCGGGCCCGTCCCATCATCATGACGACCCTGGCCATGGGTCTGGGCATGCTGCCGATCGCCCTGGCGCTCGGCGAGGGCACCGGCTTCCGTTCGCCCATGGCTGTCGCCGTGATCGGCGGGCTGATCACCTCAACCGCCCTGTCTCTGTTGTTCGTGCCCGTCATCTTCAGCCTGATCGACGGGCTGAAGGTCCGCATCGAACGCCGGATGAGTCGGATGTTCGCCGGCCAGCGGGGCGACGCGGCAACAGGCGACTCACTGGCGACCCCGCCAAGCCTCGGTTCCGGTCCGGCGGAATAGACGAGTACGGGGCCTTTCGCCTGCGCGGGAGGCCCGACCCTGGTGACCGTCCGGCTGCTTTGTCCGAAGCGTTGCCCATGCCAGGCCGGGCCTTGCGGCCTCAAGGCAGGACGCACGGGACGTATCGGGGGCGAGCGGCCTGCGACCGCGAATGATGCGGATGTCGTTCAGCCTCATTCCGGATCCCTGCTACCGGGAGGATATCGGGCAGAGCAAGCCCGTTGCCCCTACTCCGGAACTGCACAATCTGCACAATCTGCACAATCTGCACGATGCAGCGTCATTTCTCCGGGCTCGACCAGATAGAATACACAGGCCCGGTATCATTTGAGGCTGGCACCGTCCTGTCGTCGCCAGACGCCAGGCAAAGAAAAGGCCGGTCGGGGCCATCCCCGACCGGCCTGGTCACTCCGGCCTCTGGAGGCCGAAGATCAGTACTTGATGCGCAGCGTCGCGCCGTAGGTGCGCGGGGCGCCCAGGAAGGCGTCGATGGTCTGGGTGTCGCCGGCCGGGTTGTAGAAGGTGCCGGCATACGGGCCGCTGGCGGTCGCCGTGGACTGGAAGCCCGATCCCTGCAGGAAGCCGTTGTAGGCAACCTGGACATACTCTTCGTCTGTCAGGTTCTGGGCCCAGACTTCCAGGGCCCAGCGCTCGTCTTCCGAACCGAGGGTGATGCGGCCGTTCAGCGTGCCGAACCCGTCCTGCAACTTGTAAGGCAACAGGTCGGAGCCGGTGTTGTAGTCGGTCATATATTTGCCCGAGAGGCTGAACCCGGCGCGGAGGCCGTTGCCGATCGACCGGTCGAAGTTGATCGAGGCGACGTACGACCATTCCGGCGCGAACGACGGCCGGTTGCCCGGCAGCAGGGACAGGCCGCCGAAGTTACCCGGGTTGGTCAGCTGCGAGGCCGTGAACTTGCCGAACTGCGCGTCCGTGTAGGTGACGCCGCCGCCCAGGGTCAGCCCTTCCAGAGGCGTGAACCACAGGAAGTCGGCGTCCACGCCGCGCGAGGTCAGCTCGGGGATCGACTCCACCACGAAGGCGGTGCCGAGGAAGGTGTTGAGCTGGAAGTTCTCGAACCTCTGGTCGAAATAGGTCGCGTTCAGCAGCATGGAGCGGTTGAACAGGGTGGTCTTGACGCCCAGTTCATAGCTGTCGACGTCTTCCGAGGGGAAGAACAGCGACGGGGCCGGGTTGATCGGCAGCGGCACTGCTGCCGTCGCAACCTGCACGCGGTCCTGGTTGTAGCCGAAGCTCTTGTAGCCGCGGGCATAGGACGCATAGACCAGGATCGACTCGTTCAGCCGATAGGCCGCCTTGACCGTGCCCGACAGGGTCCCGTCATTGACGCTCTCGTTGATGCCGCGGTTGGCATAGAAGGGGTTGGTCCAGGGCAGGCAGAAGCGGGCCAGGAAAGCCCCGCCATTGGCCGTACCCAGCACGCCGAGGATGGCGCCCTGGTTGCCCAGGGCGGCGGCGCAGACGCCCGAATTCGTGCCGACATTGTTCTGCACCCCGATCAGGCGCTTCTCGTCATAGGTATAACGAAGGCCGAGCGTGAGCTCGAACGCGTCCGTCACCTTGTAGGTGTTGTTGGTGAACAGGGCGATCGAGTCCGAACGCTGCATGTACCGGTCGCGCAACGACTGACCGGGCACGATCGTCGGCCCGCCACCGGAAATGGCACCTTGCGTACCCAGGCACTGCTGCAGGCCGAGCGCGGTCTGGGCCGGGCGCGTGAAGCAGGGGATGATCGACGGGCTGGTCGGGATGGCCCCGGCCGTCGCTGCACTCAGGGCCGCCGACAGCTGGAGCGACAGGGCCGGCGCATAGTCGTCGCCTTCAAAGAAGCTGTCGCGACGGTTGACGTTCTCGCGCGTGGCGAAGAAGCCGACCAGCCAGTCCAGCTTGTCCGTGGCCCCGGCCAGGCGGAATTCCTGGGTGATGTTGCGCACCGAGGCACCGAAGTCACCGTCCGGCAGGCGATAGGCGATGTCGGCACCGGTGAAGTCGGCGTCCTGACCATTGGTGGTCGACCAGTTGCGCCACGAGCTGATCGAGGTCAGCGTCGCGTTCCAGGCATCGATGTCGATGTTGGCTTCCGCCGACACACCCATGTCCTCGATCTCCTGATCGGTCACACGGTTGGCATAGGCGAGGCGCGCGAAGGGCAGGTAGCCGAACCCTGCGGCTGCCGGTGTATTGCCCGGGCCCGTCGACAGGCTGTCGATGATGGCACCGATGGGTCCGGTACGACGCTGCACGCCGACGCAGCAGAACTCGTCACGGCGCGAGTAGTCAGCGATCAGTCGGACGGAGGCACTGTCGTTTGGCAGAACCAGGAGCTGGCCACGGACCGTGAAGAAGTCCTGGGTGCCGTCTTCGGTGAGGGTGCGCGGGCCGTCGCCCACATTGACGTCATAGAAGCCTTCCCGCTCACGGTGCGCGGCGTACAGGCGATAGGCGACCTGGTCGTTGAGCGGACCCGTCATCGAACCGGCGACACCCCAGGCACCATAGTTGCCGAGGGTCAGTTCCGCGCCGCCGCCCGGCGTGAACGACGGGGCCTCGGTCAGGATGTTGATGACGCCGGCCGAGGTGTTCTTGCCGAACAGGGTGCCTTGCGGGCCCTTCAGGACTTCGATGCGGCTGAGTTCGCCCAGGTCGCCGAAGCCGACGCCGTTGCGCGAACGATAGACGCCGTCGATCACGACACCGACCGAGCTTTCCAGACCGGGGTTGTCGCCCACGGTTCCGACGCCGCGGATGCGGGCGGTGGTCGAGGCTTCCGACGAGGTCGAGGTGACCGTCAGGCCCGGTGTCAGGATCTGCAGATCCTTGATGTCGCGGACGCCCGCGTTCTCGAGCGCTTCCTGCGACAGGCTGGTGACCACGATCGGCACATCCTGCAGGCTCTGCTCGCGCTTCTGGGCGGTGACGATGATGTCGTCGACCGAGGACGCCTGGTCCTGGGCGGAGGCGACGCCGGCCCAGCCGAACACGGCAGTGCCGACCACGGCCGCCGAGGCGGTGCAGCGGAGGAAGTTGGTAAGACGCATGGATGGCTCCCGGCTCATGTGCCGGACGAACCCTCCCGGGCGTGTCGCGGCGATTCCTGATTCCCAGACCGCGCCCTTCTTGCGAGGCGTCGGATTCTCGAACTGTTGCGTTAGTCCAAGCCGCGTCCAGCGACAAGCGACCGCACGCAATCACGACATGTTTCAGCCTCGTCCCGGCTGTGTGTGTGACGCAAAAGCGACAGACGACGATGACCCTAGGTCAATATTGGTGCGCCAGGATCAGTATTCGTCGAGGGTCGGGCCTTCGAATTGCGCCGACGTCTGGCCGCCACCGCCAGGATCACGGCACCCAGGGACGCCGAAAGGGTCGACCCCAGGATCACGCCCAGCTTGACCTCGACCTGTTCGGGGGCGTCGATGGTACCGGGAAACGCAAGGATGCCGATGAACAGGCTCATGGTGAAGCCGACCCCGCACAGAAGACTCACCCCATAGATTTGCAGCCAGGTTGATTGGGCCGGCTTCTTGCCCAGCTTCAATCGTGTCGTCAGCCAGGTCGCGCCGAAGACGCCGATCTGCTTGCCAAGGAAAAGGCCTGCCGCCACGCCCAGGACAAGCGGTGCGAACAGCTGATCCAGCGACAGTCCGGCAAAGGACACCCCCGCCTTGGCGAAGGCGAACAGCGGCAGGATCAGGTAGGCGACATAGGGGTGGAGGTCGTGCATCGCCTCTTTCAGCGGGCTTTGACCGTCATTGATGCGAGGTTCCACCGGCACGATCGCGGCGAAGGCGACCGCAGCCAGGGAGGTGCTCAGGCCGGCCTGGACGCTCAGCCACCAGACGGCCAGAAAGCCCATGATCCAGAAAGGGGCTGCGATGGGCCGTCGGGACGCGGCCGCGCCGACCGCCAGCAACCCGGCCGCCCAGGCCAGGGGCACCCCGTCGATCCCGCTGCTGAACAGCACCGCGATCAGTCCGATGGCCCCCAGATCGTCGACGATGGCCAGGGTCAGCAGGAAGACCCGCAGCGAGGAGGGCAGGCCTCGCCCTGCGATGGCGAAGACGCCCAGGGCAAAGGCGATGTCGGTGGCCAGCGGAATGGGCCAGCCGCCGGGCGGCCCTCCCGTCGCGCCGGATATCGCCAGATAGACCAGGGCGGGCGCGATCATCCCGCCCAGCGCCGCGAGGACGGGGGTCGCCAGCTTCCTCGGATCGCTGAGCTCCCCGCGAAGGATTTCGTATTTGATCTCCATGCCGACCACGAGAAAGAAGACCGCCATCAGGCCTTCCTTGATCCATTCCGACACGGTCAGCTCCAGACGGAGCGGCCCCGCCTGGAACAGGTGTTCGCTCTTGAGCCAGGCGAAATAGGCGTCGGACAGCGGCGAATTGGCCACCACCAGCGCTGCCGCGGCGGCCAGGCCGAGCACGGCCCCGGACGCGGCCTCTGTCTTCAGGAAGTCGAGCGTCAATCTGCGAGCCACGATGGCCTCCGATCAGGGGGTCTGCTGGCACCCGGTTATCGACGGGCACCGGACCGGGTTCGCCTATCCCCCTGCACGGAAATCGACGCCGGCCTGGTCGGGCGTGTCGCCGACCTGATCGCTGCCTTCACCATAGCCATCCGGGGCGAGCGTTCAATGAAAACCGGGCCGTCCGTGGTTGCGTCCGCCACCGTCAGGTCGCATCTGCGACCCATGCCCGTCAGCCCGACCTATCGCCCCGAGCCTCGCTTCTTTGATCTAGGCCCGGAATTCGGCGACGCGGTCCGCCCCGCCGACTTCCCCCAAACCGTCCTGCGCCACCGGAACGATCGGGCGGCCGCAGATGTCGGCCTGGCCACACTGGGCGACGCCGAATGGGTCGACCATTTCGGTCGGTTCCAGCCCCTGCCCGGCCAGCCCGGCCCGGTCGCCATGCGCTATCATGGCCATCAGTTCCGCACCTACAATCCGGACCTCGGCGACGGACGCGGCTTCCTGGCCGCCCAGATGAGAGCCTCCGACGACAGAGTGCTGGATCTGGGCACCAAGGGCTCGGGCACCACCCCATGGTCGCGCGCGGGCGACGGGCGTCTGACGCTGAAAGGCGGCGTGCGCGAGGTCCTGGCCGCCGCCATGCTGGAAAGCCAGGGCGTCCCGACCAGCCGGGCGCTGAGCCTGATCGAGACCGGCGAAGCGCTGGAGCGCGGCGACGAGCCTTCGCCGACCCGCTCTGCGGTGCTGGTCCGGCTGCAGTACAGCCACGTCCGTTTCGGGACCTTCCAGAGGGCCGGCTTCTTCGGCCGCGCCGACCAGATCGAGACCCTGGTCGAGCATGTGCGCAGTCTCTATCATCCGACGGTCGCGGTCGGCGACGCGCCCGGCCTGCTGGCCGTCATCGTCGCGGCCTCCGCCCGCCTGACCGCCCGCTGGATCGCCGCCGGCTTCGTCCACGGCGTGCTGAACACCGACAATCTGAACGTCACGGGTGAGAGCTTCGACTATGGGCCCTGGCGGTTTCTGCCGTCCTATGAACCCGGTTTCACCGCCGCCTATTTCGACCACTCGGGCCTCTATGCCTTCGCGCGCCAGCCCGAGGCCGTGTTCTGGAACCTGACCCAGCTGGCGGGCACGCTGAAGCTGGTCGGCGACGCCACCCCTCTGACCGAGGCCCTGAACGGGTTCGGTCCGGCCTATATCCGCGAACTCCGCGCGGCCTTCCTGGAGCGGCTGGGCGTCAGGAGCCTGGGCGAGGCGGCCGACCAGCGCCTGCTGGACACGACGCTGGCGCTTCTGCGCGATAAGGGCGAGGCCATCCGCTGGGAACCCCTTTTCCACGACTGGTTCGCCGGCTTCTCCTCCTCGGCGCGCGCCCTGTCCGGACCGCGCGCCAAGGCCTGGCAGGGCGAGGCCTTCGACGCCTTCCGCTTCGCCCTGTTCGAGCATGAACCCGACCGGCCCGAGCGACTGGAGCATCCCGCCTTCGTCCGTCCCGAGCCGGAAGAAATGCTGATCCACGAGGTCGAGGCGATCTGGTCCGCGATCGACGCACATGACGACTGGTCGCCGCTGGAGGCCAAGCTGGCGCGCGTGGAAGAGGCTCGGTCCGCCCGAACCTGAAACTTACCTTACAAAAGTTTCATATCGTTTATCGACAATTTTCTTGATCGATAATCAATGAACCTATATCGACTATCGACATGATCGCACATATCGCGGCGTGGAGGTCGTCAAGTGAAGCTCATCGGTCGTCGTTCCGTCGCCAGCGTCCTGCGCTGGGTCCTGGGGTTCGGGAACATATTCGTGGCCCTCGCCGTGATCGCCACGGGCCTGATGCTTGTGGCGTCTCTGGTCATGCCGGACTTCGGTGCCGGCTTCATCGATGCCCTCGCGGACAACGAGGACAGCTGGCGAACGTTGATGCTCAACGAGCGCGCCACCTTCCTCGCCGCCTTCGTCGCCACCCTGAGCACCTGGTGGGTCCTCAACCGCCTGCGCCGGATGTTCCTCGCCGTGAATCAGGGCGACGCGTTCGAACGCGCCAATGTCGGACGCCTGCAGGGGGTCGGCCTCGGTCTGATCGGGGTGCAGATCAGCGCGTTCATCCTGGCCTGGACTGTGCCGGAGGGGATCATCGACGACCTCGACTATTCGGTCGATCTCGGTGCCTGGCTGGGCATCCTGATCGTCTTCATGCTGGCCGAGGTGTTCCGGCAGGGGTCGGCCATGCGCGACGACCAGCAGATGACGGTCTGAGGCGCCCCATGGCCATCATTGTGCAACTGGATCGGATGCTCGTCGAACGCCGCATGTCGCTGACGGAACTCAGCGACCGGGTCGGGGTCACCATCGCCAACCTGTCCATCCTGAAGACCGGCAAGGCCCGCGCCATTCGCTTCTCCACCCTGGACGCCCTGTGCCGCGAACTGGACTGCGCCCCGGGTCAACTGCTGGCGAACTCCGCCGAACCTCAGCCGCCCGGCGAGACGGACGAGGCCTGAGCCCCGGACGTCGACAGTCCGGGCAGGCTGGACAGGGCCTCGCACGCCGCGTGCGGGGCCCTATCCGCGTCCATCGGCCGGGGGGTGGATGTGCTGCTGAAGACCGGTGGCAGCGGCGCGGACAGGTCTATCTCCGCTGTGGCCGGTGATTCACGCGGATTACCGATCCGTAGGCATCGGGCCACGGTGTCGCCGCGTCGTTGAGGCACAGCTTGTTCATCACAACCGGTTACGGTGCGGTTCTCAAGCCCTTGCGAAACCGCTCCACCAATCTGATCTAGCCACTGTTGCCAATACCCCGTCCTCCCCGACGAAACGAAATCCAGATGTCCACAAGCCTCGCGCCACCCGCCTCCACGCGCCCGACCCTGTCGGCGGCCCAGATCCGCAATCGGGCGGCGTTCAGGAATCTGACGCTGTGGACCCTGCAGGGCTGGGTGGCGATGTTCTTCGCAGCCGCCGGCTACGCCAAGCTGACCGAGTCGATCTCGAACCTGACCGCCCTGATGAACTGGCCCGGGATGGTCAGCGAAAGCCTGGTCCGGGGCATCGGCATCGTGGAGATCGTGCTGGCGCTCGGCATGATCGCGCCCCTGCTGTCGTGGAAGCTGGGTCGCTGGCCGCTGCTGGTCTCGGCCGTTGGTCTGGTCATGCTGGAAGCCACCATGCTGGCGGTTCACGCGATCGGCCTGGACCTGGGCCTCGCCCTGACCAACGTCCTGTTGCTGGCCATCACGATCCCGGTTTACCTGGGCCGTCGCGTTTCGCGCTGAGCCTCCGGGCCGACCGGCAGCGGTCGGAGCACACGGTGATGACGTCCCAGTCCCGAGCCCATTTGGCCCGCCAGGCGAAGGGACGTTGACACACCACACAGGTCTTTTCCGGCAGATCGCCCTTTCGTGGCGACAGTCCCTTGTTGACGTGTTTGCGTGACATCGGCGGTCCTATCCGCCCGGGCGAACCGCTGCGTCAACCTGAAAGCTTCCCTTTACGTCCGCGTCAAGTTATGAAGCGCTTATGGCGACTGCAGACGACCATCGCTCCTATTCGATCCGGCAGCTGTGCCGGGAGTTCGGTGCGACCGCACGCGCCCTGCGCTTCTATGAGGACAAGGGCCTTCTGACCCCCGCCCGCAAGGGCCAGACCCGGGTCTATGACGCTCGCGACCGCGCCCGTCTGAAGCTTATCCTGCGCGGCCGCCGCATCGGTTTCACCCTGACCGAGATCCAGGAAATGCTGGATCTGTACGACCGCAACGACGGCAACACCCATCAGATGGCCATTGCCCTGCGTCGTCACCGCGCACAGATCGAGGCCCTGAAGCGGCAGCGCGAAGACCTCAACGCCGCCATCCAGATGGCCGAAGAGGCCTGTGCGGCCATGGAAGAACGCCTCAACGACCAGCGTCCCGACCTTCTGCCCGGGGCCGAGGAATATGCCTCGGTGCTGCGCCAGCACCTCGACAACCACGCCCACCATCCCTTCAAGCTGAGAGCCTGACCCCATGGCCTACAAGGCGCCCGTCCGCGACCTGACCTTCATCCTCAACGAGGTTCTGGAGATCGACCGCTATTCCAACCAGCCCGGGTTCCAGGACGTCTCGTCCGACCTGGTCCAGCAGGTGCTGGAGGAAGGCGCCAAATTCGCCGAGGAGGTCATCGCCCCGATCAACCATTCGGGCGACAAGGAAGGCTGCCACTGGGACAACGGGGTGGTCACCGGTCCGAAGGGCTACAAGGAAGCCTATCAGGCGATGGTCGAGGCCGGATGGCCGGCCCTGTCGGCTGATCCGGCCTATGGCGGCCAGGGCATGCCCGCCGTGGTCGGCATGGCGTTCGGCCAGTTTACCGCCGGGGCCTCGGCCGCTTTCTCGATGTATCCGGGCCTGACCGCCGGGGCCTATGCCGGCATCCACGCCAATGCGTCGGAAGAGCTGAAGACCAAATACCTGCCCAAGATGGCCACCGGGGAGTGGGGCGGGACCATGAACCTGACCGAGCCCCAGTGCGGCACCGACCTCGGCATGGTCCGCACCAAGGCCGTGCCCCAGGGCGATGGCACCTACAGGATCACCGGCCAGAAGATCTGGATCTCGGCCGGCGAGCACGACTTCACCGACAACATCATCCACACGGTCCTCGCCCGCGTCGAGGGCGCGCCGGCCGGCATCAAGGGCCTGTCCCTGTTCCTGGTGCCCAAGGTGATGGTCAACGACGACGGAAGCCTGGGCGAGCGCAATTCGCTGATGTGCGCGGGCCTCGAACACAAGATGGGCATCCACGGCAACGCCACCTGCGTCATGCAGTATGACGGCGCCACCGGCTGGCTGATCGGCGAGGAAGGCCGGGGCATGAACAACATGTTCGTGGTCATGAACGAGGCGCGTCTCGGCACCGGCCTGCAGGGCCTGGCCATCGGTTCCGCCGCCTATCAGGCCGCGCTGGAGTTCGCCAAGGACCGCATCCAGGGCCGCAGCCTGACGGGGCCGAAGAACCCGGACGCCCAGGCCGACAGCATCATGGTGCACCCCGACGTCCGCCGCATGCTGCTGGAGGCCAAGGCCTTCGTGGAAGGCGGACAGGCCTTCGTCCTGTGGACCGCCCTGCACGCCGATCTCGAGAAATCCGCCGACGAGGCCACGGCCACCAAGGCCAAGGACTATATGGGCCTGCTGACCCCGGTGCTGAAAGCCTATCTGACCGACAAGGGCTTCCACGTCGCGTCGCTGGGCATGCAGGTCCATGGCGGCTCCGGCTACACCGAGCATTTCCAGGCCAGCCAGTATCTGCGCGACGCCCGGATCACCATGATCTACGAAGGCACCAACGGCATCCAGGCGCTGGATCTGGTGGGCCGCAAGCTGCCGTCGAACGGTGGACGCGCGATCATGAGCTGGTTCGCCGACATCGACGCCTTCGTCGCCGAGAACAGTGCCGAGGGCCCGATCAAGCCCTTCGTCGACGGACTGGCCGACGCCAAGACGAAGCTGCAGGACGGCACGATGTGGCTGATGCAGAACGGCATGCAGAACCCGGACAATGCCGGTGCAGCATCCACCGATTACCTCAACCTCTTCGGGCTCACGGCCCTGGCCTATATGTGGGCCCAGATGGCCAGGGCCGCCCAGGCGAAGATCGATGCGGGTTCGGACGATCCCTTCTACATCACCAAGCTGCAGACCGGCCGCTATTTCGTCGAACGCATCCTGCCCGACGCCCAGGGGCACCTGGTCAAGATGAAGACCGGCTCTGACGTGCTGATGCAGATTCCGGCGGAGGCGTTCTAGGCCGCTCCTCTCCCTCCCCCTCGGGGGAGGGTGGTCGGCGCGTAGCGACGACCGGGTGGGGAGGGCCGGGCGATCCACACGCCGGTGCCCGCTCCGCCTTGCCGCCCCCACCCGGCCGCTGCGCGGCCACCCTCCCCCGCAGGGGGAGGGAGAAGATCGAGTGAAACCATGAACGTCATCGACACCCCCTCCCCCGACTTCATGCTGGAAGAGGACATCGTCCTGTTCTCCGACAGCGTCGGCAAATGGATCGACGAGCATGCGCCGCCCGAGGCGGTGCAGTCCTGGATCGCCAACTCATCCGTCCCGCGCGACCTGTGGAACAAGGCGGGCGAGGCGGGCCTGATGGGCCTGTCGCAGCCCGAGGAATGGGGCGGCATGGGCGGCGACTATCGCCACGAGGTCGTGCTGATGCGTCAGCTGGGCTGGAAGGGCGCGGACCATTTCGGAATCAGCCTGCACAACGCCATCGTCGCCCCCTACATCTGGCACTACGGCACCGAGGAGCAGAAGGCGCGCTGGCTGCCGCGTCTGGTCACTGGCGAACTGGTCGGCGCGATCGCCATGACCGAGCCGGGCGCGGGCAGTGACCTGCAGGGCGTCAAGACCACCGCCGTGAAGTCCGGCAATGGCTATGTCGTCAATGGCTCCAAGACCTTCATCACCAACGGCCAGCTGGCCAATTTCATCATCGTCGTGGCCAAGACCGACCCCGCGGCCGGAGCCAAGGGCACCTCGCTGATCGTGGTGGAGACAGACGGCGCGGACGGCTTCGAGCGCGGCCGGAACCTTCACAAGATCGGCATGGAGGGCAACGACACCTCCGAACTGTTCTTCAACGACGTGAAGGTGCCGGCCGACAACATCATCGGCGGCGTCGAGGGCCACGGCTTCGTCCAGCTGATGCAGCAGCTGCCGCAGGAGCGGCTGAACATCGCCGTCCAGGGTATCGCCGCGGCCGAGCGCGGGCTTCAGGAGACCCTGGCCTATGTCAAGCAGCGCAAGGCCTTCGGCAAGTCGGTGCTGGAGTTCCAGAACACCCAGTTCAAGCTGGCCGAGGTCAAGACCAAGCTGACCGTCGCCCGCGTGTTCGTCGACCACTGCATCGGCCTGCACCTGAAGGGTCAGCTGGATGCCGTCACCGCCTCCATGGCCAAATACTGGGTCACCGACCTGCAGGGCGAGGTCATCGACGAGATGCTCCAGCTGCACGGCGGCTACGGCTATATGAATGAATATCCGATCGCCCAGCTGTACAAGGACGCCCGCGTCCAGCGCATCTACGGCGGGACCAACGAGATCATGAAGGTCCTGATCGCGCGGAGCTTGTAGCTCCGACACGCCTGTAACTCATGAGGATTACATGGTAGGTTCCCCTCATGATCGACTACCGTCAATACATTACGATCGAGGCCGGTAAGCGAGGCGGGCGCCCGTGTGTCCGAGGCATGCGTATCTCTGTCGAAGATGTATTGGGGTGGCTCGCCGAAGGGATGAGTCACTCTGAGATCATGAAAGACTTCCCCGAACTGACCGAAGACGACATTCGCGCTGTGCTCGCTTACGCGGCCGACCGACATCGCCGGACCACTTTCGCGGCCGCGTGAAACTTCTGTTCGATCAGAATCTCAGCCACCGGCTGCCGAACGTTCTCGAAAATCTGTTTCCCGGCTCGTCCCAGGTCCGTCTTCTGCACCTGGATCAGGCTGACGATACGACGATTTGGAGTTACGCTGCCGAGAATGGCTACTGTATCGTGACTCTCGATGGGGATTTTGCCGACCTCTCAGCCCTTCGTGGCTCTCCCCCGAAAGTGGTTTGGCTTAGATGCGGCAATCGCTCAACGACCTATGTCCATGTCCTCCTCAGGATGCACGCGAACGACATCCTGGCCATGGATCGGGCGGATGACATAGACTGCCTCGCAATCGGCTGAGCCAAAGCTATTATGCGCGGATGGCCAAGGTCAAAAAAGGACTGCTAACTCCAGCAGGCGAATGGTGGAAACACTTTCGCTGGCGAAAACGTGCGTTCTGGAATGGCGAACGACAGGCCGCAAAAGCTGTAGCCTCAAACGATGCGTCCGAGCGGTGATCCGCCTCCACGTCCCCCAGCCCCTCTCCGCCGGTGCCGCCGTCGCGCCGACGCTGGACCAGTCCCGCTATCTGACCCAGGTCATGCGGCTGAAGCTCGGTGACGCCCTGCTGGTCTTCAACGGCCGCGACGGCGAGTGGCGCTGCGTGATCGCCGAAATCCTCAAGAAGGGCGTCATCCTCCGGGCCGAGGAACAGGTCCGGCCCCAGGCGTTCGGCCCTGACCTCGAACTGATCGTCGCAGTGGTCAAGAAATCCCGCGTCGAGACCATCGTCGAGAAGGCCGCCGAGCTAGGGGCCGCCCGCGTGCGCCTGGCCGTCACCCAGCGGACCAATGTCGAGCATGTCCGCCTCGACCGGCTGGACGCCATCGCCATCGAGGCCGCCGAACAGACCGGGCGGCTGGACGTGCCGACGGTCGACGACCCGCAGAAACTGGCCACCATCCTGGACGCCTGGGACCCGTCGCGCCGGCTGATGTTCTGCGACGAGACGGGGGGTCAGCCGGTGATGCGGGCGCTGGAGTCTCCCTCCCCCAAGGGAGAGGGAGAACGGGCTCCCTGGGCCATCCTGATCGGGCCGGAGGGTGGCTTTTCGCCGGAGGAACGCGAGCGTCTGCGATCCCTGCCCTTCACGACGGCCGTCTCGCTGGGCCCCCGCATCCTGCGCGCCGACACTGCCGCCATCGCGGCCATGGCCCTGTGGCAGGCCGCCGTCGGCGACTGGGAGCGATAGGCGACGCGCGCCCGCGACGCGAACCCTGGCCCCTTGAGTCATGCCTCAATCCCGCCCATCTACCCGCGACACCGACCAAGGCCTCCCAGCATGACCGTCACCGCGCCGCTCACCTTCGACGACCTGGTCGGCGAGATGACCAAAGGCATCAAGCCGAAGTCCGCGTGGCGCGTGGGGGCCGAGCACGAGAAGTTCGGTTTCGACAAATCGACCCTGCGTCGCCCGACCTACGATGGCCCGAACGGCATCCTGGCCATGCTGACGGGGTTGCAGCGCTTCGGTTGGTCGCCGGTGGAAGAGGCCGGTCACGTCATCGCGCTCGAGCGCAAGAACGAATACGGCTACGCGGCCTCCATCAGCCTCGAGCCCGGCGGCCAGTTCGAGCTCAGCGGCGCTCCACTCGAGACCATCCACGACATCTGCTCCGAGACCGGCCAGCACCTGATGGAGGTGAAGATGGTCGCCGACGAGCTGAATCTGGGCTTTCTCGGTGCCGGGTTCGACCCGATGTGGCGGCGCGAGGACGTGCCCGTCATGCCCAAGGGCCGCTACGACATCATGCGGGCCTATATGCCGAAAAAGGGCAACCTCGGCCTCGACATGATGCTGCGCACCTGCACCATCCAGGCCAACCTCGATTTCGATTCAGAGGCCGACATGGTGGCCAAGTTCCGCACCAGTCTGGCGCTCCAGCCGATCGGCACGGCCCTGTTCGCCTGCAGTCCGTTCACGGAGGGTCGACCGAACGGCTTCCTGTCGGCACGGGCCAACGTCTGGACCGACACCGATCCCGACCGCACCGGCATGCTGAACTTCGTGTTCGCCGATGGCTTCGGCTTCGAGACCTATGCCAACTATGCGCTGGACGTGCCGATGTATTTCGCCAAACGCGGCGACCGCTACATCGACGCCTCAGGCCAGTCGTTCCGGGACTTCATGGACGGCAGGCTCCCCGCCCTGCCCGGCGAACGCCCGACGCTGAAGGACTGGGCCGATCACCTGACGACCCTGTTCCCAGAGGTCCGCCTGAAACAGTATCTGGAGATGCGCGGATCGGACGGCGGCCCCTGGAGCCGGATCTGCGCCCTGCCCGCGCTGTGGACCGGCATCTTCTACGACGCCCCGTCGCTCGCCGCCGCCTGGGACCTGTGCAAGGACTGGGATATCGAGGACCACGAACGCCTGCGCCGCGACGTGACCCGTCTGGGCCTGCGGGCCGAGGTGGCCGGGCGGTCCGTCCGCGACATCGCCGTGGACATGGTCGCCATCGCCCGCCAGGGCCTGAAGAACCGCGCCCGCTTCAGCGGCGGCATGGTCGACGAGCGCGGCTATCTGTCGGAACTGGAAGACATCGCCGACACCGGCGTGACCCCGGCCGAACGCCTGCTGGACCTCTATCACGGCGAATGGCAGGGCGACGTCAGCCGCATCTACCGCGACTTCGCCTACTGAGGATCAGCCCGCGTCGGGCTTCACCAGATCGCAGAAGCTGACGCCCTCGTGCTCGGCCCAGGCCGTGCGCATGAAGGCCCCCTGGTACCAGCCATAGGCGGCGGCATCGTTCGACAGCGCCTCGTAGTTACTCTCGAAATAGGCGTGGGGATCCTCGCCCGCCGGCACCGGGCTGGGCAGCTGGCTCAGGAAGACGTTGAAGTTCTCGACCCGGTCCGCGATCGGCGTGCTGGCCTCCGTATCCTCGGCCCAGAAGGCGATGGCGATGCGATTGGCCAGCACCTCATTGGTCCAGGAATCCTCGCGCTCCAGCCGACCGTCAAAGGACGCCACGAAATGCCCCAGTTCATGGGGAACCAGCAGGCTGTTGAAAATCTCGGCGAACTGGCCTTCGGGCGTAAGGCCCAGGGTCCCGGCTGCCGCCCAGCCCCCCAGCATGCCTTGCAGTTCCGCAGGCATCTCGGCCCAGCGCGACTGGTGGACCGACCGGTCGTCCGTATAGAAGGACACCAGACTGGGGGTCGAGTCGATCACGACACCGGGAACATAGGGCGGTGTCACGCCACAGGCCCGCAGCGCCGTATCGAAACGCGCGATGATCGCCCGGGTCTGGGTTTCCAGCGGATCGGCGGCCTGGCTGGACGCGCTGGCCGGCGTGCCGAGGGCCAGACCGAATGCTGCGGTTATGGCGAACAGACGAAGCAGCATAACGATCTCCCGGATCAACATCTTGAAGACATTCACCTACCGACGATTTCCGCAGGCGTCCACTGCCGCGATCTTGCCTCTTGCCACTCGACGTGATCACGGCGGACAGTCGGCGCGAAGGAGCCCATTGATGACCCACCCCATCCATATCGGCATCGGCGGCTGGACCTATGAGCCATGGCGCGGCGTCTTCTATCCGGACAAGCTGAGCCAGAAGAAGGAGCTGGCGTTCGCCTCGCGCGCCCTGACCTCGATCGAGATCAACGGCACCTACTATTCGACCTTCAAGCCCGACAGCTGGATGAAGTGGCGCGACGAGACGCCGGAAGGCTTCGTCTTCTCGGTCAAGGCCAGCCGCTACTGCACCAACCGCAAGATCCTGTCCGACATGGGCGAGTCGATGGAGCGGTTCCTGGGCCAGGGGATGACGGCCCTGGGCGACAAGCTTGGCCCCATCAACTGGCAGTTCATGGGGACCAAGAAATTCGACCCGGTCGATTTCGAGGGGTTTCTGAAACTGCTGCCCAAGGAAAGGGACGGCATCCGCCTGCGCCATGCGCTGGAGGTCCGCAATCCGACCTTCGACACGCCGGCCTTCTACGATCTGGCTGCGAAATACGGGGTGGCCATCGTCTATGCCGTGGACGACGAGGCCCCCGAATGGCCCCGGATCGACCAGCCGACCGCCGACTTTACCTACGCCCGGCTGATGTCGAGCCGCGAGGACGAACCGACCGGCATGACGTCGGCCGAACTGGACGCCGTGGCCGATCAAACCCGGGCCTGGGCCAAACGCGGCGCGGTGTTCGCCTATTTCATCGCCGGGGCCAAGGTGCGCAACCCGGCCGCGGCGCAGGCCCTGATCGAGAAGCTCAAATAGACGGGGAGCGGCTTGTCATCCCGGACACCGCGCAGCGGTGATCCGGGACGGGCCGGAGCGCGCCGTCGACGCTCCCGGAAATCGCAGCGCGATTATCCGGGAGACAGCCGGCAGTCGCTGCCATGCCCTGACCTGTCTCCCGGATAGCGGCTGACGCCGCTTCCGGGAGGATGAACGCTAGGCCCGGGGCCGTCCCCGATCTCCGCTTCGCTGCGTCGGGGATGACAAGAGAGCGATCTCCGCTGCGCTGCGTCGGGGATGACAATGCGGCACCCCCCGGACAGGGCCTCGTCTGGTTCCCGAACCATTCGACGATACCAACCATTTCCGTGCTCCCTGCTGATCCGATCTTGTGCCCGACGCCTTGAAGGCACAACTGTCGGGCAGCCGTTTCAGGAGCCTCCCCATGCCCATCGCCACCCGCGCCTTCGCCGCGACCACATCCACTGCGCCGCTGACGCCCTATACTTTCACGCGCCGGGATCCGGGGGCGGACGATGTCGCCATCGACATCAGGTTCGCGGGCATCTGCCACTCGGACCTGCACATCGTGAAGAACGACCTGGGCAACACCGTCTATCCGATCGTCCCGGGCCACGAGATCGCGGGCATCGTCACGGCGGTCGGTGCCAATGTGACCCGGTTCAAGGTCGGCGACCGTGTCGGCGTCGGCTGCATGGTCGACAGCTGCCGGGTCTGCGGTCCCTGCAAGGCCGGCGACGAACAGTACTGCGTCCCGGGCATGACCGGCACCTATGGCGCGCCCGACAAACACGCCGACCAGTCCGGCGAAAAGATCACCCAGGGCGGATACTCGGACAAGATCGTCGTGGATCAGGCCTTCGTCGTCACCATCCCCGATTCGATCCCCCTGGACGTCGCGGCGCCTCTGCTGTGCGCCGGGATCACCACCTATTCACCGCTGAAGCACTGGGGCATCAAGCCGGGATCGAAGGTCGCCGTGATCGGCCTGGGCGGTCTCGGCCATATGGCCGTCAAACAGGCGGCCGCGATGGGGGCCGAGGTCACTGTGCTGTCGACCTCGGATCGCAAGAAGGCCGATGCCGAGCGGATGGGGGCGAAACACTTCCTCATCAACTCCGACAAGGCCGCGATGAAGGCAGCGGCCGAGAAGTTCGACCTCATCATCAACACCGTCTCGGCCACGCATGAGATCGCCGGCCACCTGCAACTGCTGGCCCACGACGGCACCATGGTCATGCTGGGCCTGACGACAGAGGCCCTTCCGGTCTTCGCCCTGCCGCTCCTGTGGCGTCGCCGCTCGGTCGCCGGGTCCCTGATCGGCGGCATTCGCGAGACCCAGGAGATGCTCGACTTCTGCGCCGAGCACGGCCTGGCCTCCGACATCGAGGTCATCGCGCCATCGCAGATCAACGAGGCCTATGCCCGGCTGGAGAAATCCGACGTCCGCTACCGCTTCGTCATCGACATGGCACAGCTCTAGCGGGGTTCCCGCGCGAACCCGCCCGGGTTAGACCTGCTCTCGGAGAGGCCCCGCGTCAGACGGGGCCGTCAGGGAACAGGACACGCACATGGCACGAGTGGCACTGGTCACGGGTGGAACCCGCGGCATCGGCAAGGCGATCGCACAGCGGCTGAAGGAAGACGGCATGGCCGTCGCCTGCGGCTATTCCGGCAATGCCGAGGCGGCCGAGGCCACGGCCCGCGAACTGGGCGTCATGGTGGTGAAGGGCAACGTCGGCTCCTATGACGACTGCGCCCGCGCCGTCGCCGATGTGGAGGCAGAGCTGGGGCCTATCGACGTGCTGATCAACAATGCCGGCATCACCCGCGACGGCTTCTTCCACAAGATGAGCGCCGATCAGTGGTCCGACGTGATCCGGGTCAACATGGACAGCGTGTTCAACATGACACGCCAGGTCATCAACGGCATGCGCGACCGGGGCTTTGGCCGCATCGTCAACATCTCCTCGATCAACGGCCAGAAGGGCCAGATCGGCCAGACCAACTATTCCGCCGCCAAGGCCGGGATGATCGGCTTCACCAAGGCTCTTGCCCTTGAAAACGCGCGCAAGGGCGTGACCGTCAACTGTATCGCACCGGGCTATATCGACACCGAGATGGTGGGTGCGATGGACCAGAAGGTGCTCGATTCCATCATCGCCCAGATCCCCGTGGGACGTCTGGGCAAGGGTGAGGAGATCGCCGACATGGTGTCCTGGCTGTCGGGTGAGCGTGCCGGATATGTCACAGGCTGCACCCTGTCGCTGAACGGCGGTCAATACCTGGTCGGCTGACCGGCAGGCTGCCCAAAATCCGCCGCGCACCCGGCGCAACGATCCGGCCATGAAATCGAGGGTCCGGGTCGAGACGGCAGGAAGGCCGGTCGCGTCGGCGATGGCGGTCGCCGTCGTCGTCGCGGCCCTGTCGTGTCCGACTCTGGCCCTCGGTCAGGTGCGCGGCAATGCCCAGGCCGAGCAAAGCCGGGCCATCGGCATCCCGCCCATGCGCAGGGGACTGCCGGCCTCCGGTCGCTACGTCTCGGACGGGGGCGAGGCCTTCATCCTGGACGGCGCCGGGGGCCTGCCTCTGTTCCGCTTCGAACGTCGGCCCGAAACCTGGGTGCTGCGCGCCACCCCGGCCCCGCGCGGCGACATCATCTATCGCAACGACGCCGGCTCGCAGATCCTGCGCGTCACGCCGTCGGGCGGCATCACGCTTTATACGACCCTGGCCCCGAACGGCGCGCCGGTCTCCAGGACGGGCGAGGCCGCCCCCCTGACCCTGCCGACGCTCGGGCCGGTTCGACTCTTCAGCCTGATGACGCAGCGCGGCAGCCTGGTCAGTCAGGCGCTGGGGCGGCTTGTCGTCATCAATCTGTCGGGCGAACGGTCGGAGGCGCTGATGGTCGATGCCCTGATCGTCTCGACCGAGGCCGTCATCCGGATGGCGGCCAGCCCCACCTTTCGAGCCAGCATCGCCACCCTGCGCAGCATCACCCTGGTCGAGGGCAGTCGCAGTTCGGTGACCTTCACGGGCGGCGACCTGCGCGTCGTGGTCGATCCTGACGAAGGTCAGGCCGGACGCCCGTCCTCGGCCCGGATCATTCGCGCGGTCGCCGAAGGCTGATCAGCCCGCAAAGCTGTCCTTCGCCGCACGCCGCCGGGCGAACGCGGCCGCATCGCCCGCCGTCAGGAATGGGTTGAAGGCCCGCTCCACCGCCATGGTCGTCGGCACGGTCGGCTCGCCCCGCTCGCGCGCCGCAAAGATCGACGCCGCATGGGCCGCGACTTCGGGACGATCGTCCACGCTCAGGGTGAAGCGCGCATTGGCAGCCGTGTATTCGTGGGCACCATACAGGACCGTCGCGTCAGGCCAGGCCAGCAGGCGGCCCAGGCTGTCCCACATCTGTTCCGGCGTCCCCTCGAACAGCCGCCCGCAGCCCAATGGGAACAGGGTGTCGCCGGTGAAGGCGATGCCGTCCTCGACCGAGCGCAGCACGACGTGGCCCAGCGTGTGGCCGGGCGTGGCCGTGACATGCAGGCGGGTCTGGCCGATCGTGACCAGATCACCCTCCTCGATCACCCGATCCAGGGGAGCGACCTTGCGAACCTCTTCCGGACCCCAGATGTCGCAGCCGGTCTCGGCCTGAAGCCGGGCGTTGCCCTCGGTGTGGTCGGGGTGCCAGTGGGTGTTGACGATCCGGTCCAGCCGGCCCCACCCCAGCGACGCGATCCCGTCCAGGATCACCTGGGCGTCGGGCGTGTCGATCGCAGCGACCGCGCCCGTCGCCTCGTCCCGCACCAGAAAGGCATAGTTGTCCGTGCGCGCCGGAAACAGGTGAACGGTCACGGGCATGGGGTCGTCCTTGGATCGCGGGGCCTGATGGCCATATAGTCCTTGCCATGCGCCGTGCCATCGAAGACCTGCGAACCTTCTACGGCGAACCCACCGGGGCGCTGGTCCGGCGCCTGCTGGCCAGGCGGCTGGACGATGCGTGGGGCGAGGCCAACGGGTGCGACGTGCTGGGCATCGGCTATGCCACGCCCTGGCTGGATGCCTTCGTCGGCGCGCGCCGGGTGATCGCCGCCATGCCCTCCGGCCAGGGGGTCGAGCTGTGGCCGGCCGCCGGTCGCAACCGCACCCTTCTGGTCGACGACCGGCGACTGCCGTTCGCCGCCGGTTCGTTCGACCGTGTGTTGCTGGTCCATGCCCTGGAAGAGGCGGACGATCCGACACAGTTGCTGACCGAGGCGGTCCGCGCCCTGGCACCCGCCGGTCGGATCATCCTGGCCGCCGCTGCCCGGGGCGGTCTGTGGGCGCGGGCCGAGGCGACGCCCTTCGGTCACGGCCGGCCCTTCACCCGAGGCCAGCTGGAGCGGCTGGTGCGCGCGGCGGGGCTCGAGCCCACGGCCTGGTCCCAGACCCTGTATGTCCCGCCGTGGCCGCCCCTGCTCGGACTGGCCGACGGATTCGAGCAGGTCGGTCGCCGGATCGCCCCGGGCTTCGCGGGCGTCATCCTGCTGGAAGCCACGCGCCAGGCCTATGCCCACATCCGCCCCACGGGCGTGGCCCGGCGCGTCCGGGCCGAGGTGCGCGGCCTTCAGCCCCAGCCCGCGACACGCACGCCAAACGTAACCGGGCTGGATGCGGAACGCGAACCGCTTTAAGCGGCTAGGCCATGCACCATCTGATCCTGATGCGTCATGCCAAGACCGAACGCGCCGCCGTCTCGGGCCTGGACCGCGACCGCGCCCTGACGCCACGCGGGCTCGACGACGCGATCCTGATGGGCCGTATCCTGGTCGAAAAGGGGCTGCGGCCGGACCTCGCCCTGGTGTCTCCGGCCGTGCGCACGCGCCAGACCTGGGATGCGGTTCACGAAGCCCTGGGCGACGTCGAGGTGCGGATCGAACCCCGCCTCTACGATGCGTCCACCCACACGATCCGTCGGCTGGTTGAGGACGCGGAGGAACAGGCGGGTTGCCTGCTGGTCATGGCCCACAATCCGGGTATCCACACCCTGGCGCTGGAATATCTGACCGAAAGCGCCGCCTCGCCTTCGATCCTGGACCGGATGGCCGGGGGCTTTCCGACGGGCGCCGCCGCCGTCTTCGAGGTCGATGTGGCCGGTCGCTGCGCCTACGACGGCTTCCTGACGCCCAAGGCCTTCGGTGGCGGAGCGGACGAGTGAACGATCCGGTCGCCTTCAAGATCATCGACGTTGCCGAATGGCGAAGGGCCCTCTTCGAAGGAATCTACAACGGCTCGGACGTCGACATCGCCGATGGATTCATCCACCTGTCCACCGCCGAACAGCTGCCGGGCACGGCCGGGAAGCACTTTGCCGGGCGAGCCGACCTGATGCTGCTCAGCGTCGATCTGACGGCGCTGGGCGACACAGTCCTGTGGGAGCCGTCACGGGGCGGGGCCCTGTTTCCGCATGTCCACGGCCCGCTTCCGACCCGGGCGGTGACACGCGCCCGGGCCTGTTCCGTATCGGCGGACGGCCGCCTGGTCTTCGAGGATGGCGCGGCGTGATCCCCGATTTCGGCGCGGCGGCGCTGCGTCTGCTGGACCCCGAAACGGCGCACGGACTGGCCATCCGGGCCCTGAAGCATGCGCCGATCCCGGCTGCGGCCCCCGACGACCCCATCCTGGCCACCCGGATCGCCGGGCTGAACCTGCCCAATCCGGTCGGCCTGGCGGCCGGCCTCGACAAGAATGCCGAGGCTCTCGCCGGCCTGTCCCGTCTCGGCTTCGGCTTCGTGGAATGCGGCTCGGTCACGCCGCTGGCCCAGCCCGGCAATCCCCGGCCGCGCCTGTTTCGCCTGACCGAGGACCGGGCGATCATCAACCGGATGGGCTTCAACAACGACGGCCTTGACGCCTTCGCCGCCCACCTGCGTCGACGCCCGCCCGCGACGATCGTGGGGGCCAATCTGGGGGCCAACAAGGACACCGGGGATCGCGCGGCCGACTACGTCACCGGCCTGCGCGGTCTGGGCGGCCTGTCCGACTATTTCACCGTGAACATCTCATCGCCCAATACGCCGGGCCTGCGCGCCCTGCAGGGCCGCGATGCACTGGACGACCTGCTGGGCCGTGTCGCCGAGGCTCGCACGACGCCCGCCCCCGTCTTCCTGAAGATCGCACCCGACCTGACGGCCGACGAGATCGCCATGATCGTCGAGGCCGCCCTGGCCCATCGCATCGATGCCCTGATCGTGTCCAACACCACGCTGGACCGGCCCGACAGCCTCCGCGCGCCGGATCGGGCCGAAGCGGGCGGGCTTTCCGGAGAACCCCTGAAGGCGCGCGCCCTGACCGCCCTGCGTGAGGCCGCCGCCGCCGCTGCCGGCCGGATTCCCTTGATCGGCGTGGGCGGGATCGCATCCGGCCGGGACGCCTGGGACCGCATTCGGGCCGGGGCAACGGCGATCCAGATCTATTCGGCCCTGATCTATGAGGGGCCCGGGCTGGTCGGCCGGATCAAGCGCGACCTCGCCGCCAGACTTCGAGCCGAGGGCTTTTCTTCGATCGCCGAGGCGGTCGGCCGTCCGTGTTGACGGAGCGTTAGGCCCGACCTGTCATGGTCTCCGGATGCTGGACCAACACCGCCAGTCTACAGAGGCAAGCATGTCGGAGGCCAGCACGGACACGCCGAACAGCTGGGCCCCCGCGATCCGCAGCCGTCGACGCGCGATGCTGCAGCGCCTCGGCATGGGTGCCGCCATCGCCATGATCTTCAGCCCTATGTTCGGCTGGAAATTCAGCATGCTGTGGGTCACGGGATATTTCCTGATCCAGCTGGTCGAAATGCTGGTCTTCGCGCCCATCAACAGCGGCAAATCCGTGCGGATGGGTCCGCTGCGCAATGCGGCCGGCTGGGTCGTGCTGTTTTCCAATGCCTCGGCGTTCAGCAGCCTGTCGATCCCGTTGTGGCTGATCGGCGGGCCGATGGGCGGCGTCTGCGCGGCCGTCCTGTGTGCATCGGGCGCCATCTACTGCACGATCAACTCACCGGGATCGCGCGGCGTCTTTGCGGTGACGATCATGCCGCACTTTCTCTACATGCTCGCCATGCCGTTCTGGATGTCGTGGTACGGCGCGTCGCCGTCCTTTCTGACCGCCGTCTGCGTCGCCTATTGTATGTTCGCGTCCTACTGTCTGTCGACCTGGACGGGCCTGGAGCGCTCCGCCCGGGCCGAGAGCGCCGCACGCCTGGACGCCGATCGACGCAGGGCCGATGCGGAGGCCGCCATGGCCGGTCACGCCGCTTTCCTGGCCGCCGTCAGCCATGACCTGCGCACGCCGATCAGCGCAATCGTGTCGGGCGCAGCCGGGCTGGAGCGCGGGGCCGTGGACGGTGCCGCCAGGTCGCAGGCCGCCCTGATCACTGACGCCGGCATCATGATGAAGGCCCTTCTCGACGACCTGCTGGACCACGCCAAGCTGGGCGCGGGCCGCATGACGGTCGAAACGGTCGATTTCAACCTGCGCAGCCTGATCGCCCAGACCGTGATGTTCTGGCAGGGAGAGGCCCGCGCCAGGGGGCTGTCCCTCCGCGTCCAGGGGGCCTCCAGCGTCCCCGCAGCCGTGCGGGGCGACCCCATGCGGCTGCGTCAGATGCTGAACAACCTGATTTCCAACGCCATGAAGTTCACGGCCGAGGGTTCGGTCACCCTGAACCTGAAAGTCTGGACCGAAGAGCCGGCCAACTATGCCGTTCTGATCGAAGTGGTCGACACCGGCCCCGGCATGACGGCGGATCAGCTGGACCGTCTGTTCACCCCCTTCGACCAGACCGCGCAGGGCGTCAGCGCGCGCCACGGCGGCACGGGCCTGGGCCTGTCGATCAGCCGTGATCTGGCCCGGTTGATGGGCGGCCGCCTGACGGCGCGCAGCCGTCCGGGCCAGGGTGCCGCCTTCACCGTTTCACTGCTGCTCCCCAGGGGCGATGCCGAAGCGATCACCCCCAGGACCTTGAGCGACGACAACCGTGGCGACCTTGTCCGCAGCCTGGCCCCACGCATGGCGGCCAGCCGGGGGACACGGATCGCCGTGGATGCGCCGGTCGAAACCGCCCCGGAACCCCGACATCAGGCCGACGAGATCGTCGAGCCCGAGGATGGCGAGCGGGCCCTGCGCGTCCTTGTGGTCGACGACCACGACATCAATCGTCGGGCCGTCGAGCTGATCCTGGCCCCGCTTGGCTGCGACATCGCGACGGCCGCAGATGGCCTGCTGGCCCTGGCCCAGTGTGAAGCCGCCGCCTTCGACGTCATCTTCATGGACGTGCGGATGCCGGAGCTGGACGGTCGCGAGGCCACGCGTCGGCTGCGTGCCGGCGGAGGGATCAATGCCGGCGTCCCCGTCATCGCCGTCACCGCCGATACAGCGCCGGACGACGTCGCCGCCTGCATGGCCGCAGGCATGAACTATTTCGTCTCCAAGCCCCTGACGCCGGCCGCCCTGCTCGGCGCATTGAACCACGTCCTGTCAGAGGCTCAGGACGAGACGACCCCGACAGCAGCCGGACCCGTCGTCGCGGCGTAGCCCCCCCGAATCAGAGCTGCGCCAGCAGGTACTCGGCGGACGAGACCTTGAACTCGCCGCCCTGCTCGATGTTCAGCTGTTCGACGACACCGTCCTTGACCAGCATCGAATAGCGTTGCGAGCGCTCGCCCATGCCGAAGCCGCGCGCGTCCAGCGTCAGGCCCAGAGTCCGCGTGAAGTCGCCCGAACCGTCGGCCAGCATGACGACATCGTCCTCGGTCAGGCTCTGGCTCTCGGCCCAGGCCTTCATCACGAAGGCATCGTTGACCGACAGGCAGGCGATGGCATCGACACCCTTGTCCGTCAGGGCCGACCTGTTGTCGACGAAGCCCGGCAGGTGGCGGGCCGAACAGGTCGGAGTGAAGGCTCCCGGCACGGCGAACAGGGCGACCGTCCTGCCCTTGAAAAACGCCTCGGTCTGAACCGGGCGGGGACCGTCTGCTGTCGGGGTCATCAGGACTGCGTGCGGGATGCGTTCGCCGATCTGGATCGTCATGGGCTGGCTCCGGAGAAGAGGACGGAAGGCGCACGGGGCACCGATGCCGTCCTCTAGGGCGAGCAGGCCGCCCCGCCAAGCGACATCGTGATCCACCCCCGCTTGCGCCCGGGCCTTCTGCACCCGATCATGCCGTCATGATCGGTTTCCAATCACTCGCCGGACGCCTGCTGGTGGCCATGCCCGGCATCGGCGATCCCCGGTTCGAGCACGCCGTGATCCTCGTTTGCGCCCACGGCCCGGATCACGCCATGGGCCTGCGAATCGACCGGCCCGCTCCCGGCGTGACCTTGAAGAGCGTGTTGACCCGGCTGGATGTCGCCGCCCCCGACCGGACCACATCGACGCACGTCCTGGTCGGCGGCCCGGTGGAGCGCGAACGGGGCTTCGTGCTGCACACCGACGACTGGACGGTCGAGGACAGCTCCTCGCCGATCATCGAGGGGCTGTCCCTGACCGCGACGCGGGAGGCCCTTGGCGCCATGACCGATCCACTGAGCGGTCCGCGGCGTTCAGTACTGCTGCTCGGCTATGCGGGCTGGGGCGACGGACAGCTGGAAGAGGAACTGGCCGACAACGTCTGGCTGACGGCTGATGCAGACATGGACCTGCTGTTCGATACCGATTTCGATACGAAATGGACGCGGGCCCTGGCCGGGATCGGCGTCGATGCGGCCCGGCTGTCGAGCCAGAGCGGGCGCGCCTAGAGGTGGAGCCAGAGCGGCTGAGGCCGCATCGCTTCGCGATTCCGCCTCAGCCGATCAGGGCCTGGGCCGAGCGGGCCTTCAGCGGCGCGGCACCGTCGGAAAGGCTTTCGTTCAGATAGACCTCGGCCTCCTGCGCCGGCAGGGCGGGGGCATAGCCGAACCCCTGGCCATAGTGGCACTGGGCGTCGAGCAGCAGCTTGGCCAGGGTGGCGTTCTCCACGCCTTCGGCGACCACTTCCAGCGACAGGTCACGGCCCAGGTTGACGACCGATTTGACGATCTTGGCCGAGCCCTCGTCCTTGTTCATCGTCAGCACGAAATAACGGTCGATCTTCAGCGTATCGAACGGCAGACGGGCCAGATAGCTGAGCGATGAGAACCCGGTGCCGAAGTCGTCCAGCGCCAGCGAGGCCCCCACGTCCTTCAGCTTCTTCAGGATCACGGCGGCGGACGTCGCGTCACGCATGATGTCGCCTTCGGTGACTTCCAGCTTCAGCGCACCGCGCGGCAGGCCGGTCTCCTTGATGACGCGGGCCACGTCATCAACCAGATTCGGCCGCTCGATCTCGCCGACCGACAGGTTCACCGAACAGAACAGGTTTCCGGCCGTGGGGTGGCGCTGCAACCAGTTGGCCAGCTGCCGCGCCGACTGGGTCATCATCATCAGGCCCAGATCGTTCATCAGGCCCATCTCGTCGGTCAGGCCCAGGAATTCGTCAGGCGGCACCAGGCCGCGCTTGGGATGACGCCAGCGGGCCAGGGCCTCGAACCCGGCCACGGCCCCGGTGTTCAGGTTCACGATCGGCTGGAAGAAGGGCTCGATCTCGCCGCGGACGAAGGCGTTCCTCAGATCCGCCTCCAGCGCCAGCCGGGACAGGCTGTCGCTTTCCAGCCCCCGGCCATAGACAGCGGCCCCGCCGCGCCCGACCTTCTTGGCCGAACCGACGGCCAGTTCGACCCGGCGCAGCAACTCGGCGGCATCGGACGCGTCCGGTCCACCCTCGCAGGTGACCGAGCCGATCGAGACGGTCGGATAGATGTCGAACCCCGCGACCCGCAGTGGCTGCTCCAGCGCCGCGCGCAGGCGGTTGGCGGCATTGCCGATTCCCCGCGGCAGCAGGACCGCGAACTCGTCCTCTCCGATCCGGGCCGGCGACGCGTCGTGCGAGAAGGCGGCCGACATCCGCGACCCCAGGGCCGAAATCACCATGTCCGTCCGGTCGTGGCCCAGGGCCTCGTTCAGGCGCCGCAGCCGGTCGATGTCAGCGACGACCATGTCGTATTCGCCCGGTGCCGTCAGGGTCTCCGCCGCCCGGGTCAGAAAGGTTCGACGGTCCAGCAGGCCGGTCAGGGAATCCTTGTCCGAGCCGGAAATCCTGGTCTCCATGGCCACCATGCCGGCGGCGCGCAGACCGTCCTCCAGCCAGACGCCGCGCCAGAGACAGGTCTCGAACCCGCGCATGCGAAGTCGCACGGCGATTTCGGTTCCCTCCTCGGCGGGCTTCAGGACCCGTTCGGCCAGCGCCCGGTCCTGGGGCAATGCCAGGGCGATGAAGGCGGCGCTCGAGCAATCGGGGGCCAGGGGTCCCAGACCCAACGACCGTGTGGCGCCGGTGAACCGCAGGGAATCCTCGGCAGGCGTCCAGATCCACAGGGCGGAATCGGCGGCGGCAAGCGCCTCGATCGCCGTGGTCGCGTCCCAGGTCTGGTGTCTGGATCGCCCGGTCACGAGGTCATGGTTTCCTTCAGCGGTGGCTTCATACCACGGGGTCGTCGCACACGAGGCCGAACAGGATATGGTCTGCCCACACCCCGTTAATTTTGAGATAAGCCCGGGCCTCGCCTTCCTTCACAAAACCCGCTTTTTCCAGCACCCGGCGCGACGCCAGGTTGGTCGGCAGGCACGACGCCTCCAGCCGGTGCAGGCGGGCCGACTGGAAGGCGAAGCGCGTCATCGTCCGCACCGCCGCCGTGGCGAGCCCCTGTCCCGCGAACGGTTGACCGATCCAGTAGCCCAACGTCCCGGTCTCGGCCACGCCGCGCCGCACGTTCGACAGGGTGATCGCCCCGTACAGCGTCCGCCCTGACGGATCGAATACGAAAAAAGGCCAGGCGTGTCCCAGCTCCATCTCGCGCGCATAGACCCCCAGTCGCCGTCGGTAGGCCGCCCTGGTCAGGTCATCGTCGGGCCAGGACGGCTCCCACGGCTCAAGATAGTGGCGTGACTGCTCACGCGATTCGGACCAGGCCGCATAGTCGCCTGTCCGGGGCGGCCGCAGCAACACCCCCTGGCCCTCCACCACGGGACCGGTCGCATCCGTCATCCAGTCCAGCAGGGCCATGGGAACGACGATAGCGCATCATTCCGCCCGCTCCCAGAGGGACAGGCAGGCTATCCTGCCACCCGCTCCACGAACGCCCTGCCCGCGCCTGCCGCCGCCTTCGGCCCCAGCACCGCCGTGGATGCCAACCCCGATGTCAGCACCCGCGTGCCGACCGCCTTCAGATCGTTGATCGACACAGCCTGCAGCCGCGCCACGGTATCGTCCGATGCGACAGGCCGCCCGAACATCAGGGTCTGGGCGGCGTTGCGCCCCGCGCGGCTGGCCGGACTCTCGTCCGACATCCACACACCGCCTCGCAGGACGGCCTTGGCGCGCGACAGCTCAGCATCCGTCGGCCCCTTGTCGGTCAGATCGCGCACCTCGTCGGCGCAGACCTGAGCCAGTTCGACCGAGCGGTCGGCCGCCGCCCCGGCGTAGATTCCCAGAACGCCCGTGTCGTCATAGGGCTCGTGATAGGCGTCGATGGCATAGGCCAGCCCACGGTCCTCTCGTGCGCTCTGGAACAGGCGCGAGGCCATGCCGCCGCCCAGAATCTCGCTGAACAACCGCATGGCGGGCATGGCCGGATCGTGGACCGGGATGGCCGGCAGCTGGAACACCAGATTGGCCTGCTCGATCCTGCGGCCCAGCGTCGCCACCCCGCCAGTGAAAACGGCCGGCTCCGGTGCATCGGCGGGCATGGCCACCGCATCTCCGAACCAGCGCTCGGCCAGGGCCAGAAGTTCGGTCTCGTCCACCGCTCCGGACACCGCGACCACCATCCGGTCGGGCGAATACAACCGCGCGCGCCAGGCCTCGATCGAGGCCCGATCGACGGGTTTCAGGCTGTCCACGGACCCCAGGATCGGTCGGCCCAGGGGCTGGCCGGCAAAGGACCGGGTCTGGGCCATCTCGAAGACGTGGTCATCCGGCGTGTCGAACGCCTCGGCGATCTCCTGGGCCACGACGTCCTTCTCGCGTTCGATCTCGACCGGATCGAGCGTGGGACGAAACACCAGATCCGACAGCACCTGCATCGCCAGACCCAGCGACCCGTCCAGCGCGCGAACCTCGAAACTGGTCCGCTCATAACCGGTGGCGGCGTTGATCGAGCCACCCTCGGCCTCGATCCGCTCAACGATCTCGCGCGCCCCCATGTCGCCCGCCCCCTTGAACACCAGATGTTCGAGCAGATGCGACCAGCCGGAACGGCTCTCGCTCTCCCACCGGGTCCCGCCACGGACCGCGACGGTCAGGGCCAGGGTGCGCAGACCAGGCATGGGATCGCACACCACGCGGACGCCGTTGGACAGGGTATGGATCGATTTCAGGAGAGGGTCTTTCTGCGTCGACGGACGAGTACGGCCACATAGAAGCCGATCAGGGCCAGCGCCAGCCCGAACCAGGTCATCGCATAGCCGAGGTGGTTGTTCGAGAAGGCCGCCGGCGGGGCCGTGGCGATCAGGGCCGGAATCTCCGGATTGGAAGAACTGAGCGCATAGAGGGTGAACCCGGACGGCGTCGCGGCGCCCAGGGCGGCCGCCATCGCCGCACTGTCCCGGCCGAAGAATCGCCCCTGCGACGGCGCAGGGATCATCGGGCCCGGGAGTGGCGTGCGACGCAACTCGACCACCATGGCCAGCGGCAGGGTCGAGGCCATCACCCGGGGCCGCTCGGTCACGGCATCGGGCAGGAAGCCGCGATCGACCAGAAACGTCTGGGTCATCCCCTCGGGTACACAGGCCGAGACCAGACGACGGCCCGGTTCGCCGTCATGGATGGACTGCAGTTCGACGAAGGCGGCGGTCGGCAGACCGCGACAGACGACCAGCGCCTTGCGGAACTCCGGGTCGGTCGCCGTCAGAACCTCGGCCAGCGGCGCGGGTGCAAGGAGGGCGGCGGCGTCCGCCCGGTCGATCAGGCCTTCCTTCCACGTCAGCCGCTGCACCTGCCATGTGCCGAGCGCGCAGAGTATGGCCACGCAGACGGCGATGAAGGCCGTCAGCAGGATCGGGAAACGCGGCGCGTTGGACGTCGCGTCAGTCATCGCGTTCCGCCTGTCCGGCCCTGTTGCGCATCTGCAGGGCGATCATGGCCCCCTTGCCCGGTCGCATCAGCCCCAGCGACAGGATCAGAACCAGCGGCAGGAAGACCACCAGATGGACCCACATCGGGGGCGACCAGGCGATCTCCACGAACAGGGCGGTAAACACCACGATCCCGCCCGCGATCTGCATGACGAAGATCGCGGCCCCGTCGCCCGTGTTCAGCCGGGTGAAGGCGAAGCCGCAGACCGCGCAGGTGTCGACCACCTTCAGGAAGCCGGAGAACAGCCTGCCCTTGCCGCAGTTCGGGCACCGGCAAAGCAGACCGGCGCGGATCGCATGGATCCGCGCCGGTTGGGACGCATCGGGTTTGACGGGGCCTTCGGTCAATCCCGGCCTTAGCCGAAGATGACGTAGACGAAGGCGAACAGGAACAGCCAGACCACGTCGACGAAGTGCCAGTACCAGGCCGCCGCCTCGAAGCCGAAATGCTTGTCCGGCGTAAACTGTCCGGCCAGGAGCCGTCCCAGGCAGACCGCCAGGAAGATGGTGCCCATCAGGACGTGGAAGCCGTGGAAGCCCGTCGCCATGAAGAAGATGTTGCCATACAGCTTGGAGTTCCCCGCCTCGGCGTTGAAGAACTCCTGCGCATGCAGGATGTGGTGGTATTCGTAGACCTGCACCACGGTGAAGAAGACGCCCAGGGCCACGGTGATGATCAGGCCCAGACGCGCTCCCTTGCGGTCGCCGATCTGCAGCGAGTGGTGCGCCCAGGTCACTGTCGTGCCGCTGAGCAGCAGGATGACGGTGTTCAGCAGCGGCAGCTGCCAGGGATCCAGCGTATTCACCCCCTTGGGCGGCCACGTCGACCAGGCGGCTGCGGTGTCGGCCCAGTTACCGATTTCCGGGATGTGGGCCCGTGCTTCGTTGAACACGGCCATCTCGAAGAACATCCAGAAAAAGGCCGCGAAGAACATGACCTCCGACGCGATGAACAGCGTCATGCCGTAGCGCAGGCCGATCGACACGACCGGTGTATGATCACCGCGACGGCTTTCCTTGATGACGTCGGCCCACCAGCCGAAGGCGGCATAGAGCACGCCGGCCAGACCGGCGAAGAACAGCACGGAGTTGCCCTCGGGAATGCCGAGCACGCCCTTCATCCAGGCCACGGCCCCGACCATCATGATGGTCGTGGCGATCGAGGCGATCAGCGGCCAGGGGCTGGGATCGACCAGGTGGTAGTCGTGGTGGGGAGCGTGGGCCATGCGTCTTACGGGCTCTGAATCGTCGAGATCGGGAAGGTGTCGAGGGCTATAGCGTCGGGGATCAGCCCGCGCCAGTGGTGGCCGGCTTTTCGTCGTCGGAGACGGGATAGAAGGTGTAGCTCAGCGTGATTTCCTGCACGCCCCGGGTCTCGGCGTCGGTGGCCAGTTCGGGGGCGACGAAATACTGGACGGGGAACTTGAGGGTCTCGCCTGCGGCGATCGTCTGGTCGTCGAAGCAGAAACACTGGAGCTTCTGGAAATAGGCCCCCGTCGTCTCGGGCACGACATTGTAGGCCGCCCGCGCGAGGATCGGCTGGTCCGAGGTGTTGGTCACGTCGAAATAGGCCAGGCCCGTCTCGCCGATGCGGACCCGCTGGGTCACCTGTTCGGCGCGGAAGGTCATCGGCAGGTGGCGGACATTGGTGTCGAAGCGGACCGTCACCATCCGGTCCAGAACCTCGGTCGGTGCCGCCTCGGCCTGGCGAACCGTTCCGCCGAATCCGGTGACCTGGCAGAACATCTGGTACAGCGGCACCGCTGCGAAGGCCGCACCCGTCATGGTCAGCACCAGGGCACCACAGACCAGGGCGATGGCATTGGCCGATTTCAGCTTGAGGCGCATCAACGAGTCCGTTCCGCCACGGCCTGCTGCTGGGCCGTGCGCTCGGCCAGGTTCCGCTGCATGCGCAGGAAGGTGGTCGAGAAGATCAGCACGACGAAGGCGGCCAGCCCCAGGGCGATCCAGAGGCTCCGGCGGTTCCGGGCGGCCAGTTGTTCAGAGGTCAGATAGGTGGGCATGGATCAGATCCCGGTAAGACCGAAGCTCTCGACCAGGAGGGCCGCGAACAGGGCCATCAGATAAAGGATCGAGAAGGCGAAAAGATTGCGTGCCGGTTTGGCCTCCGCGCGCACATCGTACAATGCGGCCTCTCGCCCCACGGCCTCGGCCTTGTCCGGGGAATCGCCCGCGCGCGAGCGCCAGATGCGGACGGCCAGCACGAGGAACAGCGCGCCGCCGCCGATCGACACGGCCAGATAGACCGGGCCACCCATCCCCGTGAAACCGGGTGCGATCGCGACGGGGACCAGCAACAGGCTGTAGAGCAGGATCTGGAGCCGCGTGGACTTCGCGCCCCGCGCCACCGGCATCATCGGAATACCGGCCTTGGCGTAATCGCCGGTCGAATAGAGCGCCAGAGCCCAGCTGTGCGGCGGGGTCCACAGGAAGATGATCAGGAACAGTAGCCACGCCTGCCACGGGGCCGAGCCGGTCGCCGCAGCCCAGCCGATGACCGGCGGAAACGCACCCGCCGCGCCACCGATGACGATGTTCTGGGGTGTCCGGCGCTTCAGCATCAGGGTGTAAAAGACGGCATAGTAGACGATGGTCATCAGCAGCAGCCCGGCTGCGAACCAGTTGGTGTTCATGCCCAGCAGCATGACCGAAAAGATCGACAGCACCACGCCGAAGGCCATGGCGTCGTTCTTCTTCAGCCGACCCGCCGCGACGGGCCGGCCGCGCGTGCGCCGCATCAGGGCGTCGGTGTCGCCCTCCAGCGCCATGTTGAAGGCCCCCGCCGCACCGGCGCCGATGGCGATGCACAGCACCGCGATGGCGCCGACGAACGGATTCACCGATCCCGGTGCCACGACCAGCCCGGTCAGGGCGGTGAAAACCACCAGCGACATCACGCGCGGCTTGAGCAGCTGGAAATAGTCTTCCGGCTGGGTCGTCGAGACGGTGGGGGTGGCGGTCACTGGGGTCTGGGCCATATGAAAATGTGAGAGGGCCGCCCCCCGGTCGGGGGACGGCCCTCGTCCTATCACGAACGGGACAGGTTTAGTGGCTGTCGGCCTTGACCACCGGCAGTTCATTGAACTGGTGATGGGGCGGAGGCGAGGACAGGGTCCACTCCAGGGTCGTGGCGCCTTCACCCCAGGGATTGGCAACCCCGGCGCGACGACGGATCGCCGCCTCGGCCAGCATGACCAGGAAGACCACCACGCCCACGGCCGTGATCGCATAGCCCCACGACGATACCAGGTTCCAGAAGGCGTAGGCGTCGGGATAGTCGACGTAGCGGCGCGGCATGCCCTGTAGACCCAGGAAGTGCTGCGGGAAGAAGACGATGTTCACGCCGACGAACATGATCCAGAAGTGCAGGCACCCCAGGACCTCGTTGTACTTCACGCCGAACATCTTCTCGAACCAGTAGTAGAAGCCCGCGAAGATCGCGAACACGGCGCCCAGCGACAGCACATAGTGGAAGTGGGCCACGACGTAATAGGTGTCGTGCAGGCTGTAGTCGATGCCCGCGTTGGACAGGACCACGCCGGTCACGCCGCCGACGGTGAACAGGAAGATGAAGCCGATGGCCCACAGCATGGGGGTCTTGAAGCTGACCGAACCGCCCCACATCGTGGCGATCCAGCTGAAGATCTTCACCCCCGTCGGCACCGCGATGATCATGGTCGCGGCGATGAAGTAGGCGCGCAGGTTCACGCTCATGCCGACCGTGTACATGTGGTGCGCCCACACGATGAAGCCGACGAAGCCGATGGCGACCATGGCGTAGGCCATAGCGAGGTAGCCGAACACCGGCTTCCTGGAGAAGGTCGAGACGATGTGGCTGATGATGCCAAAGCCCGGCAGGATCAGGATGTAGACTTCCGGGTGACCGAAGAACCAGAACAGGTGCTGGAACATCACGGGATCGCCGCCGCCGGCCGGATCGAAGAAGGCGGTGCCGAAGTTGCGGTCGGCCAGCAGCATGGTGATGGCACCGGCCAGGACGGGCAGGCTCAGCAGCAGCAGGAAGGCGGTGACCAGCACCGACCAGGCGAACAGCGGCATCCGGTGCAGGGTCATGCCCGGCGCGCGCATGTTGAAGATGGTGGTGATGAAGTTGACCGCGCCAAGGATCGACGAGGCACCCGCGACGTGCAGCGAGAAGATCGCCAGGTCCATCGCCGGACCCTGGTGGCCGACGGTCGACAGCGGCGGATAGATGGTCCAGCCGCCGCCGAAGCCCTTGCCCGGCCCGCCGTCGACGAACATCGACAGGCACAGCAGGATCCAGGCCGCGACCAGCAGCCAGAACGAGATGTTGTTCATGCGCGGGAAGGCCATGTCCGGCGCACCGATCATGATCGGCACGAACCAGTTGCCGAAGCCGCCGATCATGGCGGGCATGACCATGAAGAAGATCATGATCAGGGCGTGGGCGGTGACCACGACGTTGTAGCCGTGCTTGGACTGCTCCACGAGGCCCATCAGGGCGACGCCCGAACCCTCGGTGAAGATCTGGATGCCCGGCTCGGCCAGTTCCCAGCGGATCAGGCCGGACAACAGGCCCCCCACGATGCCCGCCATGATGGCGAACAGCAGGTACAGGGTGCCGATGTCCTTGTGATTGGTCGACAGGAACCAGCGGGTGAAGAAGCCCGGCTTGTGGTCATGCCCGGCGTGGGCGTCGTGCCCGGGCGCGTGCGCGATGTCGTCTGCGGTGATGTCGGTGGCCATGTCTGTCTCGGGCTCGCGTTTACTGGGCGGCCGGTGCGGCGGCGGCAGGCGCCGTCGTCGCGGAAGCGGTCGTGGGGGCGGCGGGGTTCGGAGCCTCGGCGACGGCCGGGGTCGCGGCGTCGCCGGCGGCAGCAGCCACCGGAGCCGCGGCGGCGGCGGTGGCAGCAGCGGCCGTGGCGGCGGCGTCGGCGTCGGCCGTCATCGAACCCCCCTTGGAGACGACCCAGGCCGCGAACTCGGCCTCGGTCACCACATTGATCTGGATCGGCATGAAGGCGTGGTCGGAACCGCACAGCTCGGAGCACTGGCCATAGAAGACGCCGGTGCGCTCGGCCTTGAACCACGTCTCGTTGATCCGGCCAGGCACGGCGTCGGTCTTCAGACCGAAGGCCGGCAGGGCGAAGGCGTGGATCACGTCGGCAGCGGTCACCAGCACGCGGACGGTCTTGCCGACCGGCACGACGATCGGCTCGTCGGCGGCGAGGCGATAGGGCACGCCACGCGCCCTGGCTTCGTCCTCGGGCAGCATGTTGGAGATGTATTCCGCCACGCCCTGGTCGGGATATTCATAGGCCCAGTTCCACTGGTTGCCCGTCGCCTTGATGGTCAGGTCGACCGGCGGCGTGTCGTGATAGGCGAACAGCAGGCGGAACGAGAACAGCGAGATACCGACCAGGATCATCACCGGCAGGACCGTCCAGACGATCTCCACGGCCGTGTTGTGGCTCCACTTGGCCGGAACCGGGTTGGACTTCGCGTTATAGCGGAAGACGATCCAGGCCAGCAGGCCCAGCACCAGCAGGCAGATGCCGACGATGATCGGCATCAGGATCACATCGTGGAAGAAGATCGCCTCGTGCTTCAGCGGCGAGGCGGCCGGTTGCAGATCGATGCCGCCCGGTGTCGGCTGGCCCATCAGGTCCTGCGCCCACGTCGGGGTGGCGAAGAAGACGGCGAGCGAAGCGGCACCCAGAAGGTGTCCGGTCTTGCTCAGGGCTCGCGTGCCCAGTCCCATGCGAGAGTTCCTCATATACATCTGCCAATGGGCCACGAACGACGCCGCCCCGTCCGGCCTCCGGGGAGGGGCCCGACGATTTCAAGCGCGGTCCATATCGGGTCACTTCCCCCTTGCCAAGCGATACGGGCGCGTTCCGTCGCCGCAGGCGGCGGATTTCGCCGACGGTCCCCCGGGTTAAATCGCTGTCATGTTTGAATAGCTACCTTGCCAAGCATGATACCTTGCGATAGCCTGCAGATATCAAAGGAGGTGTTCGGACATGCCCGAAACCATAGAGATACAGTTGAAGAAGGGAGTGCTGGGCCTTTGCGTTCTCGCGCTTCTGGCCCGTGCCGACAGCTATGCCTACGAGATCGCCAGCCGCCTGTCGGACGCGATCGACATGGGCGAAGGCACCATCTACCCGCTCATGCGCCGCATGCAGACCGATGGCCTGGTCGAGACCTATCTGGTCGAATCATCGTCGGGCCCATCGCGCAAATACTATCGGCTCAGCCAGGCCGGACGCGACGCGCTCGCTGCCCAGTCCGCCGAATGGACCCATTTCACCCGCGCCGTGGATGCAATCGTCGCAAACGATTCGCCCCCGGTGCCTGCTCCGGGAGAAGCATCATGACCCGCGCCGAATTCCTCAGTCGTTTGAAGAAGGGGCTGGTCGGCCTGCCGACCTCGACCGCTTCGGACATCGTGAACGACTATGAAACCCATTTCACCGACGGGGCCGCTGCAGGCCGCACCGAGGCCGAGGTCGCCGCGGCCCTGGGGGATCCCGACCGTCTGGCACGCGAGCTGCGGGCCGAGGCCGGGGCCCAGCGCTGGCACCAGGAAAAGAACCCGTCAGCCGCCGCCGGGGCCGTGTTCGCGGTCCTGGGCCTGGGGGCCATCGACATCCTGATCCTGCTGCCCATCCTGATGGGGGTGATCGGCACCCTGTTCGGGGTCGCCATTGCCGTCATCGCCCTGTTCGTCTCGGGCGGAGCCATCATGGTCGCCGGGCCGTTCGCCGGCGCGCCGGGCGGAGCCTTCGCCGCCATCCTCGCGGGTCTGGGCCTGATGGCCGGGGCCGCATCGGCCGGAGCCCTGCTGGCCATCGTCACCATCTGGCTGGTCAACGGCATCGTCTGGTTCGCCCGCCTGCACTACCGCCTGCTCAAGCCCGCGCTCGAGCCCCAATCCACCCAAGTCGTGGGAGACCCCGCATGATCCGGACCCTGTTCATCATCGCCGCCGCCGGCCTCGTGCTGGCCACGGCCTCCCTCGGCGGTGCCTTCGCGCTCGGCGGCCGCGACATGGCCCGCCACGGCTGGTCCTGGACCTTCAAGGACGAGGATGGCGACACCGTGCGCTTCCAGCGGGCCGACGACACCCGCACCCCGGAGATCACCCGCCAGATCGCCTGGACCGGCGGCGACACCCTGACGATCGATCTGGCCGCCGACGTCGACTACGTCCAGGGCGATACGGCGGGTGTCTCCGTCACCGGACCCGCCGACCTAGTCGAGAAGGTCCGCCTGGTCGATGGCCGCCTCACGTGGACCACCGACGATGCCGACGGCCCGAACCACGAGACGGTCGTCTTCGGCCGCAACCGCGACGGCCGCGGCATGTGGGCCCATTCGGAAGCCGTCCATATCGTGGTCACGGCCCCGGACGTCTCGACCTTCAACCTGGAAGGCTCCGCCGACCTGACGCTGAAGGACTATGACCAGGACACGCTCGCGGTCGATATCTCCGGTTCCGGCGACGTCTCTGCCAGCGGCCGGGTCCGCAGTCTGGAACTGGACATCTCCGGCTCGGGCGACGCCGACCTGTCCGGCCTGTCCGCCACCGACGCCAATGTCGCCATCGCCGGATCGGGGGATGCGACAGTGGCACCGACGAACCGGGCCGACATCTCGATCTCGGGGTCCGGCGACGTCGATATGGCCACACGACCGGCGACGGTGAACCAGAACATCTCCGGGTCGGGAGACGTCAACTTCGTCAACGTCAGCACGACTGTCACGACGAGCCGGGACGTCGTCCGCGGCCCCGGCGTGTCGGTGAGCACCTCGACCGAGCGGCCCGCTGCCTGACCGATCCACAGCGTGTTGATCCTCCCCCGTTGGGGGAGGTGGCGCGAAGCGAAGCGCAGCGACGGAGGGGGCTCGCGGCAGGTTCGGTGCCTGCGGCCGGCCCCCTCCGCCACTTCGTGGTCTCCCTCCCCCGACGGGGGAGGATTGGCGAGAGACCGACCAGCGACTACTTGTTGCCCATGACCGTACACACCCCCCCGCCGCCCCTGCTCGAATCCTCGGGCGTCGATCCGTCCGAGGCGCTCGCTATCCTTCAGGGGGCCCTCCACGGGGCCGACGACGGCGAACTGTTCCTGGAACGCTCGGAGTCCGAATCCCTGGTCTTCGACGACGGTCGCCTGAAGGCCGCCGCCTATGACGCCACCGAGGGCTTCGGCCTGCGGGTCGTCGCCGGTGAAACCGCGGGATACGCCCACGCCAATGAAATCAGCGCCGCCGCGCTGCGCCGCGCCGCCGACAGCGCCTCCCTGGCCAGGTCCGGTCACGCCGGGATCACCGCCGAAGGCCCCCGCGCCACCAACCAGAAGCTCTACGACGCGGTCGATCCCCTCGCCTCGCCGGCTTTCTCGGACAAGATCGCCCTGCTGCAGGAGATCGACGCCTGGACCCGGGCCCGCGACCCCCGGGTGGTTCAGGTGTCCGCCTCCATCGTCGGCGAGCGTCGCGCCATCGAGATCCTGCGCGCCGACGGCCTGATGGTGAACGATGTGCGCCCCCTGGTCCGGCTGAACGTCTCGGTCACGGTCGAGAAGGACGGTCGCCGAGAGACCATGTCGTCCGGGGCCGGTGGCCGCGCCGGTTTCGAGACCTGGATCCAGCCCGAACACTGGCAGGCCCAGGTCGACGAAGCCCTGCGCGGGGCCCTGGTCAACCTCGAGGCCATCGACTGCCCCGCTGGAGAGATGGACGTGGTCCTGGCTGCCGGCTGGCCCGGTGTCCTGCTGCACGAAGCCATCGGCCACGGCTTCGAAGGCGACTTCCACAGGAAGGGCTCGTCCGTCTTCAGCGGCATGATGGGCCAGCGCGTGGCCGCTCCCGGCGTGACCGTGGTAGACGACGGCTCCATCGCCGGACGTCGGGGTTCGCTCAGCGTCGACGACGAGGGCACGCCGACCTCGCGGACCGTCCTGATCGAGGACGGCATCATGGTCGGGCTGATGAACGACCGGCTGTCGGCGCGCCAGCTGGGCCAGCGCGCGACCGGAAACGGCCGTCGCCAGTCCTTCGCCCACATGCCCATGCCGCGCATGACCAACACCTTCATGGAGGGTGGCAGGGACAAACAGGCGGACATGATCGCGAGCACGAGGCGCGGTCTGTATGCGGCCAACTTCGGCGGCGGCCAGGTGGACATCACCAACGGCAAGTTCGTCTTCCAGTGCACCGAGGCCTATCTGATCGAGGACGGCCGGATCACCGCGCCGGTCCGGGGTGCTACCCTGATCGGTGACGGAGCCACCGCCCTGACCAACGTGTCCATGATCGGCGACGACTTCGCCTTCGACCCCGGCGTCGGGGTCTGCGGCAAGTCGGGCCAGGGCGTCCCCGTCGGCATCGGCCAGCCCAGCCTCAAGATCGGCGGCCTGACGGTGGGCGGGACGGCGGTTTAGGTCACGACCGAATTTGACGCAGCCACTTGTCAGGCTTGCCGCTCCCGGTCTTTGACATCGCTATTCAGCACCAATCGCCGCGCGACAGGTCGGACGGGTCGGACGGGTCGGACGGTGTTTTTCAGTCCGCCTGGCCGGTTTTCCAGTCGGGGCCCCGCACCTCGAACCCTTGTGCTTCAAGGCCATCCAGAACGCCGCCCGGTTCGGCCAGCAGCCGCAACGGGGCCACGGCCAGAGTCGTCCCGGCCTGATCCAGGGCTCCGGATATCGCCGTCAGCCACTGCCCGCGCAGCTGCGGCCCGATCTCGGGATCGCCCCACGGCCAGCACTGGCCCAGGGCGACGTCCAGCGGGTTCCCGATCACTTCGGGCACCCGCAAAGCGCGCCAGTCCTCGGCGCGGGCGACGAAACCGTCCGGCCCGCCCTCCGCCGCCACGACGCCGGCGGCGACACAGGGCACATAGGCCCCAGGTGCCTGGTTGATCAGGTTGTCGACGATTTCGTCGCCTCGCACCTCGCCCACCGTCTCGCCCTCGATCCGCGCCCGCCGGGCCCCGCGCCGCACCACATCTTCGGCATCGTCGCCGCCGGTTCGATAGCCCGCCTTGTCCCGTGTCAGGTCGAAGCCCAGAAAGACGAAGCTCTGGCGTCGCCAGTCGTCGCCGTCGTCCGCCATGACGGCCTCCAGCCGCGCCTGCACGGCCGGATCGAGATAGTCCGCGCTGGTCGTCTCGCCCGGCAATCGGCTGATCGTCCGCATCCGCCACAGCAGGCGAAACAGATCGGATGCCGAGACGCGGGCCACGGGTGGATACATAATCCGGTCCGCCCGCGCGGTCGCCGCCTCCAGCCCCGACGGGCTCCATTCGAAATCATGCGGCAGGCCCCGGATATTGCCGACCAGGATCAGGGACCGGTCCCCCCGACTGACTTCCCAGATCGGCGTCTGGGACCGGCGGGCGACGACGATGATGTCATCGACCTGATCCGCGTCCTGGGCCACGGCGGGCACGGCGGGCACGGCGGCACACATCAGCAACAGGCCAAGGGCCAGACCACGGATCATCGACGACTCCCTCACGATGCCCTGTGACGCTTGCAGCGCCTTGTGGCATCAGCATGGCCACAGGGCCCGCCGGCCGCAGGATCCCTGTCGCCGCTATACAGTCCGTGCCTTCCAGAAACACTGGATCGTTCTTTGGACAGACCGGGTTTTCAAATATCGGAATGCATTACAGCGCTGTAATGCTGTATTCGATTTAATCCACCTGTCCGCCTTGTAACTGGAGATCGATCCCCGCGACCGCCAAACCGGCCCTCACAAGACGAGGGGAACCCCAGGCGATGACGAAGACGATCCTACTGGCGACCACGGCCATCCTGTTCGGTGCCGGCGTGGCGCAGGCCCAGACCGTCCCGCCCACGCCATCGGCCCAGGCCGCGGCCCCGGTGGCCGAGACCGACCAGCAGGGCGTGCTGGTCTTCACGCCCGACTTCTTCACCGACTATCGGCCCAACACGGCGCTGGACATGGTCAGCCGGGTCCCCGGTTTCTCGACCCGGGACGGCGACGGCTCGCGCGGGTTCGAAGGGGCGGTCGGCAACATCCTGATCAACGGGGCCCGCCCGGCATCCAAGAACGACAGCGGATCGTCCGTCCTAGGCCGGACCCTGGCGACGCAGGTCGAGCGCATCGAACTGGTTCGCGGCGGGGCCCCGGGCATCGACATGCAGGGCTATTCCGTCGTCGTGAACGTCATCACCAAAAGCCAGTCCAGCCGCCAGTCCGTGCTGACGTGGAACGCCTTCCTGTTCGACGGCGGGCAGGATGCCTACAACGGCAACTACCAGTTCACGGCCAAGGATGGGGACCGGTCGTGGGGCATCACCCTGTCCGACGGGGTCAGCATCAGCGATGCCAACGGGCCCGGCCGCGTCATCCGCCGCGATGCCAGTGGTGCCATCCTGCGCGACGAGGCCTACGTCAATGACCAGCAGGGCGGCGGCCAGGCCATCCGCGGCAACTATGCCGACGCCTTGCTGGGCGGCAAGATCGACCTGACGGCCCGCATCGGCCAGAACGACTATCGCAACTTCAGCCTGCAGAGCGCACCCGGCGTCCGCCGCAACAACAGCTTCAGCGACGAAGGCACCAGCGGCGAGGTGGGCGCCGTCTATACCCGTCCCATCCGCACCGGCGTGACCAGCGAGACGCGGTTCATCCGTGAATGGAGCGACTTCGACGACACTGCGGTATCGAGCAGCGTGATCGCAGGCGTCGCCAGCCCCGAACAGCGGTTCACCTCGGTCGGCAATGCGTCCGAGACCATCCTGCGCTCCCTGCTGCGCTGGGAACGGTCGCCGTCGATGACGATCGAGGGCGGGGGCGAGGTGGCCTACAACATGCTGGAGACCGATCAGGCCTTCACGGTCGGCGGCACGCCCGTGGCCCTGCCCTCAGCCTCGGTCACGGTCGAGGAGACGCGCGGCGAGGCCTTCACCAAGGCGACCTGGCGCGTCCGGCCCGACCTGACGCTGGAAGGCGGGATCCGTCTGGAAGCCTCCACCATCACCCAGTCGGGCGACGCCGATCAGGAGAAATCCTTCTATTTCGCCAAGCCGCGCTTCCAGGCGACCTGGACGCCGATGGCCAACAACCAGGTCCGCTTCCGCTTCGAACGTGAGGTCGGACAGCTGGACTTCGGCGACTTCGCAGCCTCGGCCGAGCTGGACGACGACAATGTCTTCGGCGGCAATGTCGATCTGGAGCCCGAACAGCGCTGGGTCACCGAACTGGTCTATGAGCGCCGGTTCCTGGGCGACGGCATCGTCTCGGTCGGCTATCGCCACGACGAGATCACCGGCGTGATCGACCAGCTGCCCCTGCCCGGCGACCTGTCGGCGGTCGGCAACATCGGCGACGGGACCCTGGACGAGCTGGAGGTCAACATCTCGATTCCGCTGGACTGGACCGGCTTCTCGGGCGGGCAGTTCACCTTCGAGAACGATTGGACGAAGACCGAGGTCACCGACCCGACGACGGGCAAGACGCGCCCCATATCCGGAGTGCGTCCGTCGCAGCCCGGCTTCACGATCAGCCAGGACATCACCAGCTGGAAGATCAACTGGGCCGCCACCTACCTGGAGTCGCTGCGGCAGTATTCCTTCGATCCGGACCAGACGTCCGGCTTCAACGGCGACGACTATTTTCAGGGCTTTGTCGAATACAAGCCGACGCCGTCCATCTCGGTTCGGGCCCAGGTGACGATCTGGAATGACTTCAACGTCGAGCGCACCGTCTATGCCAGCCGCACCGGCGGGCGGCCCGTGGCCTTCACAGAGACCCGCGATATCGACCCCAACACCTTCTACCAGATCACCCTGAAGAAGACCTTCTGATCGGGGCGGCAGCGGCCGCGCCGGTCGCTGCCGAACCTGACACAGATTTAATCCTCTGGTTGCCCCTGTCGTTGTAGGCGGACCCGGCCAGCCGATCCCGGGGGCGGGGGTGCGCGTACCATGTTGATTCGAGCCCTTCTGCTCGCCACGACGGCAGTTCTCGCGGTCCCGATACCGGCGGGTGCCCAGACACCCGGCCCAGCGGAGCCGGCAACGGTCGGGGACACGCCACCGCAAGGCGTCCTGATCTTCACGCCGGACTTCTTTGCCAGCTCCGGGCCGAACACCGCGTTGGACATGATCGGTCGCCTGCCCGGCTTCGGCCTCGACAGCGGCGACAACGACACGCGCGGCTTCGCGGGCGCAGCGGGCAATGTGCTGATCGACGGAGATCGCCCCGCGACCAAGAGCGAGGATCTGGACGCGATCCTTCGCCGCATCTCGGCCGACAGCGTGGAACGGATCGAGCTGATCCGGGGCGGGGCACCCGGCATCGACATGCAGGGCCGGGCCGTCATCGCCAATGTCGTGCTGAAACGCACGGTCCAGATCGAGCGGGTGATCGAGGTCAACAGCTACCTGTATCCGGACGGCTACCTGGGGCCGCTGCTGAAGGGGTCGTGGTCGCGCCGCGAGGGCGATGACCAGCTGGAGGCCTCGTTCAGCGCGAGTGCAGATCGGACCGGACAGACGGCGACGGGCTATCGTCGGCGCTTTGATGCGGCCGGCACTCTGACCCAGGACGCGGACCTGGACCTTTGGGACCGATACAGGAGCCTGGAGGGGACCGTGGCCTGGCAGGTGCGGGTTGGTGGCGGCAAGCTGCGGATCAACGCCCTGGGCAACTGGTTCGACATGGCCAGTTCGATCGACACCCATATCCTGTCGGGGATCGGCAGCGACGAACTGAACACCGGCGATTACAGCAGCGCCAATGGCGAGGTCGGGGCCAACTGGTCGCGGCCGCTGGGCGAGCGCGCCGAGATCGAGCTGATCGGCCTGCAGACCTATGAGACCGAGGACAGTCTGTCGGGATCGCGTACGGCCAGTGGAGGGACCGACTTCGGGTCCGATTCGACATCGGGCGAAAGCATCGCCCGCGCCGTTCTTCGGTTTCGGCCGAACGACCGCTGGGCCTGGGAGGGCGGCGGCGAGGCGGCCTACAACTTTCTGGACAGCACAACGACCTATGCCGAGAACGGCGTGCCCGTTCCGCTGCCCTCGGCGTCGGTCAGGGTGGAGGAACTGCGGGGCGAGGCGTTCGGCCAGGCGACCTGGCGGCCCCGCGCCAGCCTGACGGTCGAGGCGGCGTTGCGGGTGGAGGTGTCCGAGATCCGCCAGTCGGGCGACAGCGACCGGTCCCGGACCTTCGTCTATCCCAAGCCGCGCGTGCAGCTGACCTGGACGCCGATCCCCGATCACCAGGTCCGGCTGCGGCTGGAGCGCGAGGTCGGGCAGCTGGATTTCGAGGACTTCGTCGCCTCGGCCGACGTCGATCTGAACCAGGTCGAGGGCGGCAATCCCGAACTGGAGCCCGAGAAGAGCTGGGTCGTCGAGGGCGTCTATGAGCGCCGGTTCTGGGGCGAGGGCGTCCTGACCCTGACAGCATCGCACCGCGAGTGGGAAGACATCGTCGACGTCATTCCCCTGGTCGGCGGGTTCGAGGCCGTGGGCAACGTCGGCACGGGAACCTCCGATTTCCAGCAGGTGCAGCTGGCCCTGCCGCTGGACCGGTTCGGCCTCGCCAATGCTCGCTTCCATGCGCGCTACAGCTGGAACCAGTCGAGCGTGATCGATCCCCTGACGGGAGAGGCGCGACGGTTCAGCAGCCAGCTGGCCAATGGCTGCGGGGTCAGCTTCGACCAGGACCTGCGCGGCGGCCGATGGTCCTATGGCGGTCATCACGGCTGCAATCTGGACGACTCATTCCAGTACCGAATCCGCGAGGTCCGCCGCCTGGAGACTGATCCCGACCTGACCTTCTTCGTCCAGTGGAAGCCGCGCCCGGAGCTGACGCTGCGGTTCGACGCAGGCAATGCCAGCGATCTTGAGCGGCGGCGCACGCGCTTCGTCCACACCGGCCCGCGGAACAGTTCCCCGCTGGCCTTCCGGGAGGACCGGGGCACGCGGCAGGGGCCGTTCGTCTTCCTGCAGGCGCGCCGGACCTTCTGAGGCGACCATGGGGCGGCGCGCGAACGCCGCCCCTGGCGCTTCAGCCCGGAGTCGAGGTGGCCGGTGCTGCGACGTTGCCGTCTTCCTGACCGCGATCTGTCAGGGTCGGCCCCGGATGGTTCGAGGCGTCATTGGCCCCGTTCGACCAGCCCTTGATGAAGAAGCTGGCCAGGATGAACAGGCCACCGGCGATCATGCCGCCCCAGCCGAGCGTCTCGAACACCGACAGGGAGGTCGCCAGCGCCGCGCCGGGATCAAGCACCTCGCCCCCGACCGTCTCGGTCCCGGCGATGCCCGCGATCTTGCCGCCGACGAACTGGGCGATCGAGGAGGCCAGGAACCAGACCGCCATCATGAAGCTGACGACGGAGGGCATGGACAGTTTGGTGATCTCCGACAGTCCCACCGGCGACAGGAAGAGCTCGCCCGTCGTGTGGAACATGTAGAGCAGGGCCAGGAGGATGATCGGCATCCGGAAGGCCGAGTCGGCCAGGCCTGCCCCCCAGACCACGACCATGAAGCCCAGCCCCACCTGGATCAGACCCAGACCGAACTTGAACGTCGGGTCCGGATCACGCCTGGCCCGGCCCAGCGCAACCCACAGGGCCGCGAAGATAGGCGCGAAGATCAGGATGAACCCGGCGTTGAACGATTGGGTCTGGGATGCGGTCATCGTCGTGTCGATGAAGATGCCCTGGCCCACCAGACCGGCGGCGGCGACCTGCTCGGGTGTGCCGAGCGTCAGAGGGCCGATCTGCAGGGCGCTGGCCAGCAGATTCAGGTCCACATTGCGGTCCGCGAACAGGTTCAGCGACGTGCCGGCCTGCTCGAACAGGGTGAAGAAAAGAACCGATCCAAACACCAGGACCACAGCCAGCATCATGCGTTGGCGCTGTGCCCAGGTCTTGCAGATCACGGCCATGACATAGCCGATGAAGGCCAGGGACGCGATCGTGGACACGCCCAGGACCCAGCCGACCACCGTGTTGCGCTGAACCAGCCACCACACCGGGATGACGCCCAGCAGACCGAAGAGATAGATTGACCATTCGCGGTTGAGCGGGCCCAGCAGCGGCTTCTTCAGATCGCCGGTGGCCGGAGCCTCGCCTTTCCCCTGAAGCAGGGGCTTGCCCAGGACGAACACGACGAAGCCCAGCGCCATGCCGACGCCGGCAAGGCCAAACCCGGCCCACCAGCCCACGGTCTGGCCCAGCAAGCCGCACAGGACGGCGGCCCAGAACGAGCCGAGGTTGATGCCATAGTAGTAGAGGGTGAAGCCGGCATCACGGCGGGGGTCGCCCTGGGGGTACAGCTGGCCCACCAAAGTCGAGATGTTGGGTTTCAGGAAGCCGACGCCCATGATGATCAGCGAAATGGCCAGAAAGAAGACGCTCTCGCCGATGGGGTCGCGCTGTGCCTTCAGCTCATACTGGTCGGCGGGAATGACGGCGGGAAGCGCAGAGCCGGCCGGCAAGCCTTCGATCGCCAATCCGCCACCCTCGGCCGGGCCGTAGGCGTAGGTAGTCCCATTGAGGATGATCCCCGTCTGGCCGGCGTCGCCGCGACCCTGGGTGGCGATCTGGTAGGTCTGGTTGGCATAGGTGAGCGTCTGGGTCGTGTCGCGACCCTCGTAGGCCATCATGGAGTGGCCTGCGACGAGCAGGACAGCCCCGAAAGCGATCGCCTTGCGCGTGCCGATGAACCGGTCGGCCAGGATGCCGCCAATCAGGGGCAGCAGATAGACCAGCGAGGTATAGGAGCCATAGATCGATCCTGCCGCGCTGTCGCTGAACAGGAAATGCTGGGTCAGGTAGAAGATCAGCAGGCCGCGCATGCCGTAGTAGGAAAACCGCTCCCACATCTCGGCGAAAAAGCAGATCAACAGGCCACGCGGGTGGGTCTTGAGGATCTGGAGAAGGACGGGAATCCCCGTGACCAGGGTAATGACGATGCCGATAAGGACGACGATGTTCACGACGCGTCCCCCCCGAACCTGGTGTGTTTCCCGGTGCACGGCCGATCTGCCGCGCGCGCACTGTCCGTCCTGATCAACGCTTCACTCCCATCCAGGCGCCCGTCCCGGCGCTTCGTTGGGGCATAAGCAGCACGGCGGGCAAGGCCGGACAAGCCTTATGGGTAATGAAAGCGTCACGACCGATGCGCAGTGCGGGCGCGGGCAAGGGATCAGGCGGTGCCGATCAGGAGCGCTCTCGAACCCGCCCAAGGGCATAATGAGAAGAAATCGCAACTTTCGGCGTATCGTCGCACGTTCCGTGCTGTCTGATGAAGCCACACTCGCCCGACAGGGAAATCATTTGCGCTGACGGCCTCGCCTGTCGTTATATGTTGCCATGCAACAGAAAGGCCCCACCGGACCCACCGGGTTCGTCGTTCAACCGCGTCGCCTGCCCAAGGCGGAGGCGTCCATGCGCGTGCAGGATTTCGGCGAGATCATCGTCAAACCGACGACCGAAAACCTGGAAGTCCAGGCCGGGCGCTGTACCGACTGCGGCGTGCCCTTCTGCCAGACCGCCTGCCCGTTGCAGAACAACATCCCCGACTGGCTGGGCCTGTCCGCCGAGAACGAACTGCGCGAGGCCTGGAAGATCGCCTCTGCCACCTCGACCATGCCTGAGATCTGCGGCCGCATCTGTCCGCAGGACCGGCTGTGCGAGGGCTCCTGCACCCTGAACCAGTCGGGCTGGGAGGCCGTGACCATCGGCTCTGTCGAGGCCTTCATCGGCGACACGGCCTTCGACAACGGCTGGGTCGAGCCGATCCGTCCCCTGCATGAGCGCCCGGAGAGCGTCGGCATCGTCGGGGCCGGCCCCGCCGGTATGGCCGCCGCCGATCGTCTGCGCGAGCAGGGCTATCAGGTCACGGTCTACGACCGCCATGACCGCCCGGGTGGCCTGCTGATCTATGGCATCCCCGGCTTCAAGCTGGAGAAGCGCGTCGTCCAGCGCCGCATCGATCGCCTGATCGACGGCGGCGTGACCTTCGTCACCCACTGCGACGTCGGAACGGACGTCACCCTGACCGAACTGCGCGAAAGGCACGATGCGGTCCTGCTGGCCATGGGCGTCTATCAGGCCCGGGCGCTGCAGGTTCCCGGTGCAGGCCCCGGCGACACCCTGCCCGCCCTGGACTTCCTGATCCACCAGAACCGCCGCGACCTGGGTGAGGCGGACGAAGCCACCGGCCATCATGCGCGCGGTCGCAACGTCGTCGTCATCGGCGGCGGCGACACGGCGATGGACTGCGTCCGCACCGCCATCCGCCAGGGGGCCGAGAGCGTCACCTGCCTGTACCGCCGCGACCGCGAGAACATGCCCGGCTCGGCCCGTGAGGTCCTGAATGCCGAGGAAGAGGGTATCCATTTCGAATGGCTGGGCGCGCCCAAGGCCCTGATGAGCCGCGACGGTTCGATCTCGGCCGTCCGCGCGGCGCGCATGGCCCTGTCGGAACCCGAGTTCGGCAAGCGCCGCGAGATCGTGCCGGTTCCGGGGGCTGATTTCGACCTGAAGGCCGACCTCGTCATCGAGGCGCTGGGCTTTGAGCCGGAGGATTTCGCCGCCCATCACGACGCGCTCAGCCTGACCGAATGGAACACGGTGGCCACCGCGCGGTCCGGCTTCGCCACCAGCCTGCCCGGCGTCTATGCGGCGGGCGATGCCGTGCGCGGGGCCTCGCTGGTCGTCTGGGCCGTGCGCGACGGCCAGGACGCCGCCGCCGAGATCGACCGCTATCTGAAGGCCCGCACGCAGGAGCAGGCCGCATGACCTGGCTGACCCAATACCAACAGGACCGGCAGCGGCTGATCGACGCCCATGCCTATGAACCGGCGTCGGAGAAGGACGCCTGCGGGGTCGGCCTGGTCGCCGCCATCGACGGTGTGCCGCGCCGCGAGGTGGTCGAGCTGGCCATCAAGTCGTTGAAGAACGTCGCCCACCGGGGTGCGGTGGATCCCGACGGCCTGTCGGGCGACGGGGCCGGTCTGATGGTCGAGGCCCCCCAGGCCTTCTTCGCCGAACAGGTCCGCGTCATCGGCCAGACCCTGCGGCCCGGCCCGATCGCCATCGGCCAGATCTTCCTGCCCCGTACGGATCTGGGGGCCCAGGACCGCGCCCGCGCCATCGTCGAAACCGAGGTCCTGCGGGCCGGTTTCACCATCTACGGCTGGCGCCAGACACCCATCGACCTGGCCGTCGTGGGATCGAAGGCCGACGCCACCCGCCCCGAGATCGAGCAGGTCATGCTGGCCGCCCCGGTCGATCTGATTGACGACACCGAGGCCCTGGAGCGCGAGCTCTATCTGATCCGTCGGCGCATCGAGAGCGCGGTCATCGCCGAGAGCGTGCCAGGCTTCTACATCTGCTCGCTGTCGGCGCGGTCGCTGATCTACAAGGGCATGGTCCGGGCCGAGCTGCTGGACCAGCTGTATCCCGACCTGCTCGATCCGACCTTCCAGTCCGCCTACGCCATCTTCCACCAGCGCTATTCGACCAACACCTTCCCCGAATGGCGGCTGGCCCAGCCGTTCCGGATGCTGGCCCACAACGGCGAGATCAATACGCTGAAGGGCAATCTGAACTGGATGCGATCGCACGAGATCCGCATGACGGCCCAGGCGTTCGGCGAGCATGACGGGGACGTCAAGCCGGTGGTCCAGCCGGGGGGGTCCGACTCCGCATCGCTCGACAACGTCTTCGAGGTTCTGGTTCGCGCCGGCCGCCCGGCACCCATGGCCAAGGCCCTGCTGATCCCCGAGGCCTGGGCCCGCGACGAGGGCCTGATGAAGGCCCAGCACCGGGCGCTGTACGCCTATTGCAATGCGGTGATGGAGCCCTGGGACGGCCCCGCCGCCATCTGCGCCACCGACGGGCGGTTCATCGTCTGCGGCAAGGACCGCAACGGCCTGCGTCCCCTGCGCGCCATGGAGACCCACGACGGCCTGCTGCTGGCCGGGTCCGAGGCCGGTCTTGCCGGACTGCCGGAAAGCCGCATCAAGCGGCGTCTGCCCATCGGCCCCGGCCGCATGATCGTCGCCGATCTGAAGGCCGGCGTTGTCCTCGACGAGACCCAGGCCATCGACGCCCTCGCTGCCGATCATCCGTATACGGAGTGGCTCGAGAACATGGTCGATCTGGAGCCGCTGATCGGCCCCGGACCCGAGCCCCGCGCCGCCACAGGCGAGGCCCTGACCCGCCGGCAGATCGCCGCCGGCTTTTCCCGCGAGGACCTCGACCTGCTGCTCGATCCGATGATCAAGGACGGCAAGGAGGCGGTCGGCTCCATGGGCGACGATGCGCCCCCGGCGGTGCTGTCCGCCCTGCCGCGGCCCCTGGCCCACTATTTCCGGCAGAACTTCAGCCAGGTCACCAACCCGCCCATCGATCCCTTGCGCGAAGCCGGGGCGATGAGCCTGAAGACCCGCTTCAAGAACCTCGGCAACATCCTCGCCGAGGAGGAGGCCCAGACCAACGTCTTCGTGCTGGACAGCCCCGTGCTGACCACCGGCATGTATGAGCGGATGCTGGACGTCGTCGGCGCCGGTTCGACCGTGGTGATCGACTGTTCCTATCCCCTCCCGGCCGAAGGCGACCGCCCCGGCGCGGGGCTGCGCGCCGCCCTCGACCGGATCAAGGACGAGGCCGAGGAAGCGGTTCGCGGCGGTTGCGGACTGATCGTCGTCACCGATGAACGAGCTTCGGAAAGCCGCCTGTCCGTGCCCATGATCCTGGCCACCGCCGGGGTCCATGGCCGGCTGACGGACAAGGGCCTGCGCAGCTTCGTCTCCATCGTCGTGCGGTCGTCCGAGGTGCTCGACCCGCATGGCTTCGCCGTCCTCGTCGGCGTCGGGGCCACGGCCATCAACCCCTGGCTGGCGCAGGAGATGTTCCAGGAGCGTCTGGATCGCGGGGCCTATCCCGGCCTCGCCCTTCGCGATGCCTGCCTGAACTACAAGGCCGCACTGGAAGCCGGCCTGATGAAGACCCTGGCGCGCAAGGGCATCAGCGTCATCTCCGCCTACCGCGGCGGTTGCGAGTTCGAGGTTCTGGGCCTGTCCCGTGCCGTCACGGCCGAGTTCTTCCCCGGTGCACCGTCGCGCATCTCCGGCATCGGCCTGGCCGGTCTGGAGCGTGCTGCGATCCAGCGCCACACCGCCGCCTGGACGGAAACCACGCCCTCGCCCGCCATCGGCGGCTTCTTCCGCATCCGCGCGGGCCAGGAAGCCCACGCCTATGAGGCCAGGGTCATCCACCTGCTGCAGGACGCCTGCAACCGGGGCGACTACAAGCGCTTCAAACAGTATTCCGAAGCCGTTCGCGACCAGCCCGACCTGGCCCCCCGCGACCTGCTCGACTGGCGCGAGGGCCTGAAGCCCGTTCCCGTGTACGAGGTCGAATCCGTCTCGGATATCAGGAAGCGGTTCCTGACACCCGGCATGTCTCTGGGTGCCCTCAGCCCCGAGGCGCACGGGGTGCTGAATATCGCCATGAACCGCATCGGGGCCCGCTCGGTTTCGGGCGAGGGCGGAGAGGATCCGGAGCGCTACGCGACCCGACCCGACGGCGACAACATGAACTCGGCGGTCAAACAGATCGCCTCGGGCCGGTTCGGCGTCACCGCCGAATACCTGAACCAGTGCCGCGAGATCGAGATCAAGATCGCCCAGGGTGCCAAGCCCGGCGAGGGTGGCCAGCTCCCCGGCTTCAAGGTCACGGAATTCATCGCCCGGATGCGCCATTCGACGCCGGGAACGACCCTGATCAGCCCGCCGCCACACCACGACATCTATTCGATCGAGGATCTGGCCCAGCTGATCTACGATCTGAAATCGATCAACCCCGACGCCCGGGTGACGGTCAAACTGGTCAGCGCCTCCGGCATCGGAGCCATCGCCTCCGGTGTGGCCAAGGCCAAGGCCGACTGCATCCTGATCGCCGGCCACAACGGCGGCACCGGTGCCTCGCCCCAGTCCTCGATCAAGCACGCCGGCCTGCCGTGGGAGATCGGCCTGGCCGAGACCCATCAGGTGCTCAGCCTGAACAACCTGCGCAGCCACGTCGTGGTCCGCGCCGACGGCGGCATGAGGACTGGCCGCGACATCGTCATCGCCGCCATCCTGGGGGCCGAGGAGTTCAACATCGGCACGGCGTCCCTGATCGCCATGGGCTGTCTGATGGTGCGCCAGTGCCATTCCAACACCTGTCCTGTCGGTGTCTGCTCCCAGGACCCGCGGCTGCGCGAGAAGTTCACCGGCACGGCGGACAAGGTCGTCAACCTGTTCAGCTTCATCGCCGAGGAGGTCCGCGAATACCTGGCCATGCTGGGCGCTCGGTCGCTGGACGAGATTGTCGGGCGCACCGACCTGCTGCGTCAGGTCCGGCGCGGCGGGGCGCATCTGGACGACCTCGACCTCAACCCCCTGCTGGTGCGGGTCGAGGCGGCCGAGAAGAAACTGTGGGCCGAAAAGGGCCGCGCGGAGGTGCCGGAGACCCTGGACGCCCGCGTCCTCAACGATGCCTGGGCTTTCCTGGATCGTGGCCAGACGTCGGAGCTGACCTATCCGATCTCCAACGTCATGCGCACGATCGGTGCCAGCGTATCCTCCGCCATCGTCCGCCGCTGGGGGCCGGCCGGGCCGACCGGCGTCCTGACCCTGAAGCTGCAGGGATCGGCCGGCCAGTCCTTCGGGGCCTTCGGCGCCAGGGGGCTGAAACTGGAACTGACCGGCGAAGCCAACGACTACGTCGGCAAGGGGCTGTCGGGTGCCGACATCGTGGTCCGGCCGATCGAATGGCGCGAGCACCAGCCCGCCATCGGCAACACCACCCTGTACGGTGCCACCTCCGGCCGCCTGTTCGTGGCCGGTTCAGCGGGCGAGCGTTTCGCGGTGCGGAACTCGGGTGCCGAGGCCGTGGTCGAGGGGGCCGGGGCCCACGCCTGCGAATACATGACCGGCGGCCGGGTCGCGATCCTGGGTCCGGTCGGCTGGAACCTGGCGGCCGGCATGTCGGGCGGCGAGCTGTTCGTGCTCGACGAAGCCGGTCGCACGGGGCTGGCGCTGAACGGCGACCTCGCCTCATTCGCCCCGGTGACGGCAGCGGCGGCCGAGCGTCTGAAGGCCTTGATCGAGGCGCATGGCGCTGCGACCGGATCGCCCCTCGCGCGGCGCTTGCTCTCGGCCTGGGGTGACAGCGTCAAACGCTTTGTCCGCATCGTCCCGACCCCCGTGGCCGAGGCGGAGCGCAAGCTTGACCATGGCGAAGCGGTCCCCGCATGATCGCCGTTCACATCTAGCTCCCTGAGGCCTCCCCGCCGATGACGCTCCCCACGCCTGACCTCCTCGCCCATCAGGCGCCGCTCGTCCTCGACGGCGCGGGCACGGCGTGGATCCTCGTCTCCACCGCCTTCGTGCTGATGATGACCCTGCCGGGACTGGCGCTGTTCTACGGCGGCATGGTGCGGAAAAAGAACATCATCGCCACCATCGCCTCGTCGACGGCCGCCCTGATGGTGGTGACGGTGCTGTGGTTCATCGTCGGCTACAGCCTGTCGTTCGGCACGTCGGGCGATGCGACCAACGCCTTCATCGGCGGCTTGCAGGCGCTGTTCCTCGACGGAGTCCGCATCGACACGGCCCACAGCCTGGCCCCCGGCCTGCCGGAATACCTCTGGATCGCCTATCAGCTGACCTTCGCCATCATCACCCCGGCCCTGATCGCCGGGGCCTTCGCCGAGCGGATGAAGTTCTCGGCGTCCCTGCTGTTTTTCGGCCTGTGGCACCTGATCGTCTATGCGCCGATCTGCCACCAGGTCTGGGGTGGGGGCTATCTGGGTTCGTGGGGCGTGCTGGACTTCGCCGGTGGCGCGGTCGTCCACGTCAATGCGGGCGTGGCGGGCCTCGTCTGCGCCCTCGTGCTCGGCCCCCGCCACGGCTTCGGACGAGACAATATGGCCCCGGCCAACCTCGCCTATACCGCCATCGGCACGGGCCTGCTGTTCGTCGGCTGGCTGGGCTTCAACGCGGGCAGCGCCTGGGCCGCCGACGGCATCGCTTCGGTCGCCGCCCTGAACACCCTCATCGCGCCCGCCGCCGCTGCCTTGGGCTGGATGACCATCGAGTGGATCGAGAAGAAGCGGCCGACCCTGCTGGGGCTGCTGTCCGGCATCGTCGGCGGCCTGGTCGCCATCACCCCGGCGGCCGGCTTCGTCGATCCCAAGGGGGCCTTCCTGATCGGCCTGATCGGCGGACCGGCCTGTTACGCCGGGGCGGTCTGGCTGAAGCACGCCCTGAAGTATGACGACAGCCTCGACGCCTTCGGCATCCACGGCGTCGGCGGCATCGTCGGCGCCATCCTGACCGGCGTGTTCGCCACCACCGCCGTCAACGGCGTGGCCGAGGGGGCGGATGTGGTCAAACAGATCGTCGGGCTCGCCGCCGTCATCGCCTGGAGCGCGGCCGGGACCTTCCTGGTGCTGATGATCTGCAGGTTCACCACCGGCCTGCGCGTGCCCAGGGATGGCGAGGTCGAGGGCCTCGACTACTCCCAGCACGGCGAGAGCCTCCACTGATCCACGTCCTTCTCCTGGAAAGGGAAAAGGATTCTTACGCTTCTGTAACTTGCCCCGCCCGTTGCCGGGTGACAAGCTTGCTTGACTGACAGGGGTGCCATCATGCTTACGATCAAGAATCTGGTTCACGTCTATGGCAACGGGACGCGGGCGCTCGACGACGTCTCCCTGACGGTACCGACCGGCATGTTCGGGCTGCTGGGCCCCAACGGCGCGGGCAAGTCGACGCTGATGCGTTCGATCGCGACCCTGCAGACGCCGACGTCCGGCTCCATCGACTTCGACGGCATCGACGTGATCGCGGAGCCGGAGAAGCTGCGCCGCACCCTCGGCTATCTGCCCCAGGATTTCGGCGTCTATCCGCGCGTCTCGGCCTGGGACATGCTGGATCACATGGCTGTGCTGAAAGGCATTGCGTCCGGCAAGGATCGCAAGGAAACGGTCGAGACCCTGCTGAACCAGACCAATCTGTGGTCGGTGCGCAAGAAAGCCCTGGCGGGCTTTTCCGGCGGCATGCGCCAGCGCTTCGGCATCGCCCAGGCCCTGATCGGCAATCCGAAACTGATCATCGTCGATGAGCCGACGGCGGGGCTGGACCCCGAGGAGCGCAACCGCTTCCTGAACCTGCTGGCCGAGATCGCCGACAACGTCGTCATCATCCTGTCCACCCACATCGTCGAGGACGTCGCCGACCTGTGCCCGAAGATGGCCGTTCTGGCCGGTGGCAAGATCCAGCTGGAAGGGGCCCCCGCCCAGCTGATGGAACAGCTGAACGGCCGGGTCTGGAAGAAGACCATCGACAGGGACGCCCTGCCCGAACATCGCGAAAGGTACGAGGTCATCTCCACGCGCCTGTTCGCCGGCAGGACTGTGATCCACGTCCTCAGCGACCGTCTTCCGGGCGAAGGCTTCGAGCCGGTGCCAGGCGGGCTTGAGGACGTCTATTTCTCGACGCTCAGCGCCTCGCGCAAAGTCGCGGCGTAAAGATCATGTTCGCCAAGGTCGCTGCCTTCGAATTTCGCTACCAGCTGCGCCAGCCGGCCTTCTGGGTCATCGCCATCGCCTTCGCCCTTCTGGGCTTCGGGCTTGTGGCGGCGTCGGACAACATCTCCATCGGGGCGGGCGGCAACGTCAACAAGAACGCCCCCTATGCCCTGGCCACGATCAACGGGATCATGGCGATCTTCTTTATGCTGGCGACCACGGCCATCGTGGCCAACGTGGTCGTCCGAGACGTCCAGACGGGCTTCGGGCCCATGGTCCAGGCGACCCGGATCAACAAGTTCGAATATCTGTACGGCCGCTTCACCGGGGCCTTCGCCGCCACCGCCCTGTGTTTCCTGTCCGTCACGATCGGCATCGTCGCCGGCACGCTGGCCCCCTGGGTCGACAAGGAAACCATCGGCGCGTTCCGGCCGTGGGACTACGCATACGCCTACCTGGTCTTCGGCCTGCCCGGCGTCTTCCTGACCTCGGCGATCTTCTTCGCCCTCGCCACGGTTACCCGGTCCATGATGGCGACCTATGTCGGCGTGGTCGGGGTCTTCATCGCCTATCTGGCGGCCTCAGGCATCCTGGGATCCAAGCCTGAGCTGGAGACGGCCATGGCCTGGGGCGAGCCTTTCGGAGCCGGGGCCTATGGCCTCGTCACCCGCTACTGGACCGCGATCGAGCGCAATACGATCAATGCCCCTCTGGAAGGCGTCCTGCTGTGGAACCGGGTCATCTGGATCGGGATCAGCGTCGGCGTGCTGGCCCTGGCCTATGTCCTCTACCAGCCGGCCGTCCGGGGCGCGAAGGCGGGCAAGCTGGACAAGCTGCGCGCCCTCGCCGCCACCCCCGCCGCGCCCGGCGTCGTCGACCGGCCCCTCGCCTCGCCGACCGAGGGCCTTGCCGCGAGCTGGAGCCGTCTGGCGTCGCGCACGGCCATCGAGATGGCCATGGTGTTCAAGAGCCCGGCTTTCGCCGTCCTGATCCTGCTGGGCTTCGCCTTCGCAACCACCACCCTGCTCGTGCTTGGCGAGATCTACGGCGCCCCGATCCTGCTGGTCACCCGCACGGTCATCTCGGGCCTGCTGGGCGCGTTCGGCCTGATCTCCATCATCGTCGCCATCTACTATTCCGGCGAGCTGGTCTGGCGCGATCGCGACCGCAAGGTGCACGAGATCATCGACGCCTCGTCCACGCCGGACTGGACCTTCATCCTGCCCAAGACCCTGGCGCTGATCCTGGTGCTGGTCTCGATCCTGCTGGCGGGGGTCGTCGCCGGCGTCGCTGTCCAGACGTTCAAGGGCTATTACGACTTCGAGCTCGGCAAATACCTGATGTGGTATGTGCTGCCGGGGGCCTTGAACTTCGGCCTGATCGCGGTGCTGGCCATCTTCGTGCAGTCGCTGTCGCCCAACAAGTTCGTCGGCTGGGCCATCATGGTGGTCTATCTGATCTCCACCCTCGTGATGTCGAACCTTGGCTTCGACCACATCCTTTACCGCTACGGGGCCGGCATCGGCGTGCCGCTGTCGGACATGAACGGCCAGGGCGATTTCCGGGGCTTTGCCAACTGGACCGACGCCTACTGGACCATGGCGGCGATCATCCTTCTGGTGCTCGGCTACGGCCTCTGGCGCAGGGGGACCGAGACCCGCTACCTGCCCCGTCTGCGCCGTCTGCCCTCGCGCCTGATGGGACCGGCCGGCATCATCGGCGGCGTCGCCCTGGTGGCCTTCATCGGCCTGGGCAGCTTCATCTACGTCAATACCAACGTCTGGAACGAATACCGGAACCAGGGGTCGCAGGAACGCCTCCAGGCCGACTACGAGAAGACCCTGCTGCGCTTCGAGACCACGCCCCAGCCGTCGATCGTCGATGTGAAGCTGGACCTCGACCTGCACCCCCGTGCCCCCCGGCTCGAGACGCGCGGGACCTATACGATCGAGAACCGGACCGGGGCCCCGCTGTCGGAAATGCACCTGCGCTGGAACGACGACCTGGAGATCAAGGCGCTCGACGTCCAGGGCGCGCGGATGGTCCGCGAGTGGCCCGAGTTCAACTACCGCATCTATCGCTTCGCCACCCCGATGGCCCCGGGCGAGCGCCGCACGGTCTCGTTCGACACGCTGCTGGAACAGCGCGGCTTCAGGCTCGGTGGCAATACGACCCGGATCGTCGACAACGGCACCTTTGTCACCAACCAGGAGTTCGCGCCGATCATCGGCATGGACCGGAACGGCACGCTGCAGGACCGGGCCAAGCGTCGCAAGTTCGGCCTGCCCGCAGAACTGCGACCGGCCAAACTGGAAGACATGAGCGCGACGGGCCGGAACTATATCGGCGCGGACTGGGTCACGACCGACGTCACCGTCACCACCGACGCCGACCAGACCCCCCTGGCCCCCGGCTATCAGCGCAGCGACGTCACCCGCGACGGCCGCCGCACCGTCCGGTTCGTCACCGAGTCGCCGGTGCTCTACTTCCTGTCGGTGCAATCGGCCCGCTACGAGATCGCCCGGCGGATGCACAACGGGGTTGAGATGGTCGTCTATCACGACGCCCAGCACGGCCGGAACGTCGACCGCATGATGACGGCCCTGGCCACCTCGCTGGACTATTTCCAGGCCAATTTCTCGCCCTATCAGTTCCGCCAGGCGCGGATCAGCGAGTTCCCCGCCTATGCCGACTATGCCCAGTCCTTCCCCAACACCTTCGCCTGGTCCGAAGGGCTCGGCTTCATCGCCGACCTTAAGGACCCGAACAAGATCGACTATGTGACCTATGTCGGGGCCCATGAGTTCGGGCACCAGTGGTGGGCACATCAGGTCGTGGGCGCGGACATGCAGGGCATGACCCTGCTGTCGGAGACCCTGGCCCAGTATTCGGCCCTGATGGTGATGGAGCGGCTGTACGGCCCCGACAAGATTCGCCGCTTCCTGCAGTTCGAGCTGAACAACTATCTGAGCTCGCGCGGCACCGAACGGATCGAGGAACTGCCGCTGAACCGGGTCGAGAACCAGCAGTACATTCACTACCGCAAGGGGGCGCTGGTCATGTATCTGCTCAAGGACCAGATCGGCGAGGCGAACCTGAACCGCGCCCTGGCGCAGTTCCTTCAGGCGCATGCCTTCAAGGGCGCACCCTATCCGCGCTCGGTCGACCTGATCGCCCTGATCCGCGCCAATGCCCCGGCTGACAAACAGGCCCTGATCACCGACCTGTTCGAAAAGATCACCCTGTACGATCTGAAGACGACGGCCTCGACGGCCACGCGCCGCCCCGACGGCCGCTGGGACGTCGCCATCACGGTGGAGGCAAGAAAGCTCTATGCCGACGGCCAGGGCAAGGAGACCGAAGCGCCGCTGAACGAGAGCATCGACATCGGCCTGTTCACCGCCGAACCGGGCAAGGGTGCCTTCGACCGGTCCAACGTCGTGGTTCTGGAACGCCGTGCACTGCGCTCGGGCACCCAGACGTTCCGGTTCGTCACGGCGGCCAAGCCGACCTTCGCGGGCGTCGATCCCTACAACAAATGGATCGACCGGAACTCGGACGACAATGTGCGGGGCATGGATTAGGCGATGGCGAAGGCCGCCTCGGTGCGGCCGATCCAGTCTCGCAAGGACGGATAGGCCGCGAGGTCGAACCCGCCCTCGTGCGCGACCCGGGTGTAGGCGACCAGCGCCAGATCGGCCAGCGTCGCCGCCTGTCCGCCCGCCAGCCAGGTCGAATGCGCCAGCGCCGCCTCCATCCGCGCAAGCGCCAGATGGCCCCGCTCCATCAGGCGGGGCTCGACCTCCGCCGCCGTCTTGCCGGCATAGACCCGCTGGAACCGCGCAACCGCGACATAGGGCTCGTGGCTGTATTGCTCCCAGAACAGCCATTCGAACATCTTCGCCCGTTCCCACGGCTCCGTCGGGATCCATCGTGTGTTTTCGCCGAGATGCAGCAGGATCGCGTTGGACTGGGCCAGGGCCCGGCCATCTTCCAGCACCAGCGTCGGCACCTGACCGAACGGATTCAAAAGGAGAAATTCCGGCGTGCGGCTGCCGCCTGTCATGATGTCCACCTCGACCCACTGATAATCAAGGCCAAGCGCATCCAGCATCCACTTGACCTTCAGGCAGTTGCCCGAACGAATATCTCCATGAACAGTAAGCATCGGACGCCAGCAAAGGATTTAAGATCGTCCTATACTGCTATCGCGTTTGCGGCCGTTGCCCAACCCCGGTTCCGCTTATCTCAGGCAACGGTTGACTGATCGATCCCGAGCCGGGGACAGACGGTCGCGGCGCACGCGCTTGCCACATTTTCGCCATCGATCGCGGCGACACGGCACCCTGCCGGTGCGGTCTGGGGCCGGTGTCACCTATGAGACCGATCTGTGTTCAGCACCGTCGCCACGCTCGCCATGCTCTGGGCAGCCGCCTTCGATCCGATCCCCTACGAAGTGGCTGTCGCCGCTGATCCGGTCGTTGCGACAAGCCCTGACAACGCGAACGAGTCCGGCGACGCCCTGGCCGATCTGACCCCTGAACAGGCTGCCCTGATGGCCCGCGACCCCGACTGGAGCGCCCGTGCCAGCCTCTATCACGCCGGTGGTGGCGGAGCGACGGGCAACGATTCCCTCGGCTGCCGCCCGATTCCCATGCGGACCCTGGCCACCGATCCCCGTGTGATTCCGCGCCGCACCAGATTGTTCATCCGCGAGACGGTCGGTATGCACCTGCCCGACGGCACCATCCATGACGGCTACTGGTATGCGTCCGACACCGGCGGTGCGATCCGGGGCCAGCGCGTCGACCTCTATACCGGCCATGGCCGTGGCTCGATGCAGCCGGTCATGCGCTTCAACCAGCAGAGACTGACCATCACCAACGCCGGCCGTTTCGACGGCTGCCCGCCCGCCTGGAACACCGCGTCCAACTGACGCCCGGCCGACGTCCAGTGGCGCTTTGCGAAGCACAACCGACCCGGCCTAATGTCCGGTCATGGATGGTGTGACCCTCTATCTCGGCTGGCGCGTGGCGATCCTCGGGTTCGCCAGCCTGCAGTTGCTTTTGCTCGCCGCGGTGATCGCGGTCCAGACGCCGAATGCACTGGCGAACCGTCTGCTGACGGCCTTCCTCATCGTGCTGGTTGGGGTCGTGACGCCCTATACGATCGGCTTTGCGGGTGCCTATGACGCCTGGCGCTGGCTGACCTTCGCGCCGCTGGCCCTGACCCTGGCGCTTCCACCCCTGCTGTTCGCCTATACCCACGCCCTGGTGCGCGGACGCCTGCCGCCCCGGTTCGGCCTGCATCTCCTGCCGCCGATGATCCAGCTCGGCTACACCCTGACCTGTTTCGCCCTGCCACTCGACGCGAAATGGTCCTGGTATACCGGCAGTCACGCCCGGTTCGTCAGTCCGGCATTCGAGCTGGCCCTTCTGGTTTCGCTCGGCCTCTATGCCGTCTGGTCGCTGCGTCTGCTGAACCGCTATCGCCGCGACCTGGCCCAGGCCCGCAGCGACGACGACCGGTTCGCCACCGGCTGGCTGGCGCGGGTCATCGTCGCCCTGGTGGCCGTGCTGTTCCTCTATGCCGCCTTCACCCTGTGGGACTGGCTCAGCGGCGGCATCGACTTCTTCCAGGAGACAGGCCTGTATCTGTCGCTCGTCGTCATCGGCCTCTATCTGGCCATTGAGGGCTGGCGTCACACGACCTTGCGGTTTCCCGTTCTGGACGGGGCGGCGGCGGACCCCACCGCGGTCGAGACGCCCGTCGTCCCCGACTGGATCGCCATCGCGACTGACTTCGACACCCGCCTTCGTCAGGCCGGCTGGGCAACGGAGCCGGATCTCGGCCTGCAGGTGCTGGCGCGGCGGCTCGCGACCAACACCGGTCGGCTGTCGCGCGCGATCAACCTGGGTCTGGGCGTCAATTTTTCGTCCTGGATCAACGGCGTCCGGGCCGAGGCGGTCGCCGCCGCGCTCGACACCGGTTCGCGTGACGACCTGCTGACCCTGGCGTTCGATGCGGGGTTCAGCTCCAAGGCCAGCTTCAACCGCGCCTTCCAGGCCCGCTACGGCGTCGCGCCGTCCCGCTACCGGCGCGGCGTCTCAGATCGTGATTTTCGACCGCCCCTGCCGGAAATGAGGCGCGCCGTCCGCTGATCCCGGCGATGCTCCGGGCGTCTTTCGCGGAGTTCCCCAATGCTGTCCCGTCGCCACCTGTTGCAGATGTCCGCTGGCCTCGTACTGTCCAGCGCCGTGCCGGCCCGGGCACGCCAGTCCGCATCGGAGGACTGGTCCGGCGATGTCGAGATCCTGCGTCAGGCCTGGCAAACCATGCATCCGGGCCTCCATCGCTACAGCACCCCGGACGAGATCACCGCGCGCCTGGATGGACTGTCGGCGGCATGGAAGGCGCCCGCGTCCTTCCGCGACCGGTTCCTCGCCCTGACCCGCGTCACCGCCTCGGTCCGCTGCGGCCATACCTACCCCAGCCCCTACAATGGCGGGGCGGCCGTGCGCGACCGGCTGTACCTGGGTCGTGAGCTGGTGCCGTTCCGTTATGTCTGGATCGACGGGCAGATGGTCGTGACAGCGGACCAATCCGGCGAAGGAGCCTTTCCGCGCGGCACCTGCGTCACGGCCGTCAACGAGGTGCCGACCGGGGACATCCTCGCCCGCCTGATCCCCCTGGCCCGGGCCGACGGCCACAACGATGCCAAGCGCATCAGCCTGATGGAGGTGCGCGGCGACGACGAATTCGAAACGCCGGACATCCACCTGCCGCTCGTCCTTCCCGGCCTTGTTGATCAGGCCGCCTTCACCCTGGCCGACGGGCGGGTGGTCACGGCCACCCTGCTGACCCTGGCCGAGCGCCAGGCCAGGGCCCCCTCCGCCGTACAGCCGTCCGGCGACACCAACCCATGGACGCTGGACAAGGGCCCGGACGGCATCGCCCGCCTGACCATGCCCGGCTGGGCGCTCTACAACTCGACCTTCGACTGGCAGACCTGGCTGGGCGGCGTGATGGACGACCTGACGGGCGACGGGGCCAGGGGGCTGATCGTCGACCTGCGCGGCAACGAGGGCGGCGAGGACTGCGGCAATGTCATCCTGAGCCGCCTGGTCACGCGCGATTTCGCCCCGTCCCGCAACCAGCGTTTCGTCCGCTACCGGAGCGCACCCCAGGCCCTGCACCCTTACCTCGACACCTGGGACCGGTCGTTCCTGGATTGGGGGGACCAGGCGGTTCCCGATCCCGACCGGCCGGGCTTCTATCGCCTCATCCGCTACGACGACGGCGAGGTGTCGACGCGAATCCGCCCAACCGGCCGCCGCTTCGCCGGACCGGTCGCGGTGCTGTGCGACGCGTCCAATTCCTCGGCCACCTTCGGCTTCGCCCAGTCGGTTCAGGAAAGCAGGACCGCGACCCTGATCGGCACGCCGACCGGCGGCAACCGGCGCGGGATCAACGGCGGTGCCTTCTGCTTCCTGCGGCTGCCCGCCTCGCGCATCGAGGTCGATCTGCCGCTGATCGCCTCCTTCCCGGAGACGCCCCAGCCCGACGCCGGGATCGCGCCCGACCTGCTGGTCCCGACGACCACAGCCGACATCGTCGCCGGAACCGACCCCCAGATGGCCGCCGCCACCGCCCACATCCTTTCCGCCTGACCGGGAGCCCGTCATGACCCTTCGCCTGCTTGCCACCACCCTGGCCCTGCTCGTCTTCCTGCCCGGCTCGGCCCTGGCGCAAGGCCAGCCGACCGCCACCGATCTCCGCCTCGGGCTTGTCGGCCAATGGTCCGGTGCGCTCGGCTACCGGGACTACCAGACCGACCTGTTGTTCGAGATCCCCGTCACCACCACCATCGCGACGCCCGGCGACGGCGCGACCCAGGTGCGCCAGTCCCTGTTCGACGACGGTCCCGACAAGCCGGTCTGGATCACCACCGTCAGCCTGGACGATCGCGCCACCGGTACCTCGACGTCGGCCAGCTTCCGCGCGGGCACCTCGCCGGAATTGTCGACCGGCACCGTCCGTGTCGCGGCCTTCACCGACGCCACCCGCTGGACCCTGATCTATTCGGAAACGGGCGAGGACGATGACCAGCCCGCCGATATCCGCGTCACCGAGACCCGCGACGGCGACACCTTGCTGGAGGTCAAGGAGGTCCGCCCCGTCGGCGCCGACGACACCGCCTGGCGCTTTCGCAACCAGACCCGCCTGACGCGGACAGGCGACTAGAATTTCCGCTTGCCGCCCACGGTCTCAAAGAACATCCGCCAGTCGCCCATCAGGCTCCACAGCGGGTACTGAAACGTCGCCGGCCGGTTCTTCTCGAAGAAGAAATGCCCGACCCAGGCGAAGCCATAACCGACGAACGGCATGGCCAGAAACCACCAGGCATTGACCAGCAGCCCCAGCAGGGCCGCCACGATCACCAGCGACGTGCCCACGATGTGGATCCGTCGGCAGGTCTGGTTCGAGTGCTCGTGGATGTAATACGGATAGAAGGCTTCGAACGATCGGAAGCGTTCGCCGGAGGTGGGTTGGTGGGTCATGCCAGTCACGTTCCCCCGAAACCGGCAGTCTGACAAGTCAGGCCAGAACGCCGGTCCACAACAGCCCAAGCCCCACCGTGCCGACCACGATCCGCCACCAGGCGAAGGGAGTGAAGCCATGCCGGGTCACGAAATCCAGCATGGTCCGGACCACGAACAGACCACTGACGAAGGATACCAGAAAGCCGATGCCGATCAGCTGGATCGCATCGCCGGTCAGCAGATCGCGGCTCTCCCAGAAATCCAGCGCGAAGGCCCCGACCATGGTCGGGATGGCCAGGAAGAAGGAGAACTCCGCCGCCGCCCGCTTGTCGACGCCCAGCAGCAGGCCGCCGACGATGGTGGCCCCGGACCGTGAGACGCCGGGAATGATGGACAGGCACTGGAACAGGCCCACGCCCAGGGCCGTCTTCAGCGAGAAGGTCATGGCGTCGTACTCGCGCGGCCGGGGAGCCCAACGCTCCAGGGCGATCAGGGCAAATCCGCCGACGATCAGGCTGACGCATACGATGGTCGGATTGAACAGCACTGCCTTGATGAAGTCGTGGATCATCAGGCCCAGCAGCGCCGACGGAAAGAAGGCCAGCAGGACCGAGTATGCAAAGCGACGAGCGGACGGATCCTTGCCCGGCAGGCCGATCACCACCTTCCACAGCCGCCCGAAATACAGGGCCACGACCGCCAGGATCGCCCCCAGCTGGATCATGACGATGAAGGTGTCCCACGGCTCGTCGACCAGCTTCAGCACGCTCTTGGCCAGCAGCAGGTGGCCGGTGGACGAAACCGGAATGAACTCGGTCAGCCCCTCGACGAGGCCCAGGATGATCGCCGCCAGCCAGTCAGACATGAAATCCCCGAAGTCGTCCCGGGGTCACTCCGCTCCCGGCCTCGGCCCCACATAGCGCAGGCGCGCCCGGATAGGCGAGCCGTCGGTGATCTGGTCCAGCGCATGGGCCATCAGCCCGGTCAGTCGCCCGACCAGAAACATGTCCAGCGCCCCTTCGCGCGGCAGGTCGAGCCGACGCGCCAGGACCGCCAGGGCGACCGCGAACCCGGCACGCGATCCGCTTGCCGCCTCGCCCTCGCGCAGAACCGCCGTCAGATCGGGGGGGAGATCGGCCAGGGCCAGAAGCGCATCGGCCCTCGGGTCGCCAAGCGGAAAGCTCTCGCTGCCAAACCCGGGGATCGCTCCCGAGGCCTCCATGTGCCGGCGCGCTGCCCCGGCGGGGTCGCGACGGGCCTCGATGACATAGACGATGACGGCCTTCAGCGTCCGCGCCATCGGCGAGGCGGACAGGGCCGCCAGACCGGCCATGGCGGCTCCAGCCGGTGACGCACCGCCCGACGCCGCCGCCCGCGTGGCCAGCACCGCCGGATTCAGATCATGATCGGCTGCCAGTACCAGGGCGCGCTTCAGGTGAACGCTGTCGCGCTCCAGCATCTTCCAGCCCCGCGCGAGCCGCTGGTGAAAGAACAGGCGCGGCCCCGGCCCGGCCATGGCATCGACGACCTCGTTCAGCGCCGTGGCCGCCTCACGCTGCAGGCTCGTGACATCGCGTCCCTGGGACGGCTCGTCCTCTTCGGCGCGCCGCGACAGGGCGGCGAACAGGCGCGCGCGAGGAGACGCCCCGCTGGCGCCGTCGACCCGGACGCCGAGACCCGCGAACGGATTATGGTCGCCACATCCCCAGAGCAGCCGCGCCGTCTCCTCCACCGTCGCGCCTTGCGCCCACTCCGTCGCATCCCGTCCGCGATAATAGATGCGCCCATCGGTCGTCAGGCTGACGCAGGACTGGATGACCGCCTCACCCTTGACGGCAGGTTCGAAGGGCAGGACCTGGCCCGCGAACTCTCCACCCGAGCTGCCCTTCAGGCGCGCGACGTCGGCGGCGGCATACAGGCTTCGTCGGGGATCGCTGGGGTCAGGCCGGGCGGTGATCCGGCCCCGGCTGACGTAGGCGTAGAGGGTCTGGGTCTTGACCCCCAGCATCGACAGGACCTCGGCCCGGGGAATCCATCGACCCCCCGCCTCCCCGATCCGCTCGTCCGCTGCTGGCGTCATCGCCATCGCCCCCGCCGATTAACCAGTCTGATCCCCACCATGAGGCGGTTTGATGACTGGTCTCCTAACACAGTTCCGCGACGACCGGTGTCCTTGGCAACCGGCAGGCGATAGGCGACAAGGCGGGCAATGACCTCCCCCGTCGCCCGCTCCGTCTTCGCCGTCCTGACGACCCGCCAGATCACGGCCGTATCCGTCGGGGTTGCCGTCGTGCTGATCGCGCTGAAGGCCTTCGCCCTGGGCGCTTCGGGCTCGGTGTCGATTCTGGCGTCGCTGGGGGATTCGGCGCTCGATCTGATCGCGTCGCTGGCCACCTTCCATGCCGTGCGCTGGGCCGCGCGTCCGAACGATGCCACCCATCGTCATGGCCATGGAAAGGCCGAAGCGATGGCCGCGCTTGTCCAGGCGGGCCTCGTGTTCGCCTCGGCCGCCTTCATCAGCTGGGAAGCGCTCCGGCGCATCTTCGACCCCTATCCCGTTTCGGGAGGAGCCTGGGCCATAGGCGTCGTCCTGATCTCCATGGTCCTGACCGGCGGGCTGGTCTGGCTTCAGACCCGGGCCCTGAAGGCCTCGGGTTCGCTGGCCGTCTCCGCCGACCGCGCCCACTATGCGGCCGACCTCGCCTCCAGCGTCGTCGTGCTGGTCGGCGTGGTGTCGGGAGCCTATCTGAGAGCGCCCGGGCTCGACGCCGCCGCCGGTCTGGTGGTCGCCGTCTGGCTGTTCTGGGGCGCGGTGGGTGTGCTCAGGCAATCCGGAAATCAGCTTCTGGACGCCGAGGTCTCCGACGCTGACCGCATGGCCCTGACCACCGCTGTCCTGGCCGATCCCCGCGTGGAGGGTGTTCACCAGCTGCGCACCCGAATGTCCGGCACCCGCCTGCTGGCCCAGATGCACATCGATCTCGACCCGACCCTGTCGTTCGAAGCCGCCCACACGATCGTGGTGGAGGCCGAGCGTCGGGTGACCGCCGCCTTCCCGGACGCCGAGGTTCTGATCCACGCCGATCCGCGCGGGGCCCGCCCCTCGGTGCCGACGTCCCCCTGGGGCTGACAACAGCGTAAACGCGGATTTAACGGGCGGCGGTGCAGGTCAGGCGCATGTCGGAGAACGTTCTGTTCCACTTCCCCTTTGACCCTGGCTCGCGGGCCGCCCGCCTGGCGCTGGGCGAGGCGCGGATCGAATGGACCGAGGTTCTCGTCCGCCCCTGGGAAGCCGACTGCCCGGTTGGCGATCTGAACCCGTCCGGCATGCCACCGGTGCTGCAGGTCGAGGGGTCGCCGTCCCTCACCCTGTGCGAGGCTCCCGCCATCCTGGGCTGGATCGAGGACACCCGGACGACGCCGCTGCTGATGCCGTCGGACGCCGCCGAACGCGCCGAGGCGCGTCGCCTGACCGCCTGGTTCGACCGGCGCTTCACCGACGAGGTCAATGCCGTCCTGCTGCACGAGCGTATGGAAAAGCCCCTGCTGCGCCTCGGCCCGCCTGAAGCCCGGATGCTGCGCGAGGGCCGCGAGGCGCTGAAGCATCATCTGGGTGTGTTCGAGGCCCTGCTGGCCCAGCGCGACTGGCTCGCCGGTCGCCGCCTGAGCCAGGCCGACATCATCGCCGCGGCCCACCTGTCGACGCTCGATTATTTTGGCGAGATCGCCTGGGCGTCCTGGCCGGGACTGAAGACCTGGTACATGAAGTTCAAGTCCCGTCCCTGCTTCCGCCCGCTGCTGGCCGACCGCTTCCAGGGCCTGGCCCCGGCAGCGCACTATGCGGACCTGGATTTCTGAGGGCGACACGGGCTTCGCCCTCCCCGATCGGGGAGGGAGAGGCTAAACCACCCCCA